>CAZLWL010000018.1:0-37314 GCA_964563335.1 uncultured Pirellulales bacterium | reverse complement strand
ACCCCACGCGCCGCATTCATTGTCCTGAACAATTACGACAACAATCGTCTCATCAACTTCGCCGTCGGATTCTTCTTCTACATCGGGTGTACAAGGGTCGTCGGCGTTGGAACCGTCGGGATCCCACCACGGTACGAGGTACCGCACGTCTTCACTGTAAGAAGGCAAGAATATTTGACCATCGACGTCTTCTAACCAGGCTTCCGCTAATTCGTCGTTGTCAATTGGGCATACGGTGATGGTCTGCTCGACATTCCAGTTGCTTGTCATGGTGCATGGGTCCCAGGTCGGATTGCCGGTAACCGTAAACGTCAGAATGTTCGGGTCATCGGCGACTCCGAGAGGCGGGTCTAAATAGGCCATTTCTGCCAGATTCGGCTCATCTGCCCCGAAGGGCCACCCTTCGGGGTAAACCCTGACATAAACATCATAATCCGGCTCGTGCGAAAGTCTTACCTTCAGATCAACGCAAGTGCATGGATCGCTCTCAGACAACTCGATTAGATCCGGAAGCGCCGAGACAAAAGGTATGTCATTATCCACGACACCAACACTCGCCTCCACTACCACTGGTGTAGGATTTCCAAAGTTAGGGTCAGCGATGTCGATTGTGACAGTAAGCTCGATCGGATAGCTCTCGTTACCTTCCCTATAAGTATCGGCGACAGCCTCGACAACCACGTTCTGCGGTACGTCCCAGTTGGCCTCAGTAAAGGTCAGATCGACGCTTCCGTCTGCAGCGACACTATCAGGGAAGACGAAGTCTTCATTGGGGACGTTCCCACCGTTGGGGTCAACTGTCACCGTTGCGGTGAACACAGGAGCATAGTAACACGGGTCATTCGGGTAGCACGGATCCTCACCCGGCCGCCAGGCGAGGCTGACCCAAAGCAGGTCCCTTTGGTTGCCTTCCGCCGCCGGCCCGCCGGCATCCTGCGGTTCGTAGACATCATTGGAGTCAACAGCAATTGCTGGCAGCGGAACGCAGCCCGGCACCAAGTCTCCGCAGGTGCCACCGGCAGCGATGGCTTCGGCAACTGTTTCGAATGGCGCATCTTCTGGATCGTCACGATTGGCTATGCGGAACGCCGCATCGTCTTCTCCGGGAACACAGAAGAAATCCCACATTGTTACATCCGCCATCAGCATCTCATCGGTAAGCGTAAACACAACTGAGCCATCTACAATATCTATGTTTGTCAATTCATCGCCTGCCTTGAGCAGGGAGGGATAATAACCTCCAGTTTCATGATGAAAGTTACTCTCGAAGACATCCAGAGTTGACAAGTCAAAAAAGTCGCCATTCTCGTCATAGCCCGTCATAGTAACTTCATCGCCCAAACCGGCATCCGGAGGGCAAATTGTGAAGCAGACAGGCCACTCTTGAGCGCTTGCAATACCTGAAAAGACCGGAACTGCAATAGCTATTACCATAACAAACATTATCAATTTTTTCATAATTAAATCCTCCATTCTTCATGGTTTAAATTATAGTCATAAACTCCTTAGCCATTCCAAACTTCCGTTACAGGTAAGACTCACAACCCTCGGTCTGTGGATCTGAGCAGTCGAGCCATTTGGTGGCAAACTCAATCACGTCATAGATGTTCACATAGCAATCCGGCAGGGGATTACCATCATCATCTTGGTAATTTGGATCGGTTGCGGCATTAGGATTGCCGATATCCAGATACGAGATACCCCAGGCACCACATTCATTGTCCTCGATGTTAATAATGACCGATCGCTCCAATCCTTCGGGTTCGTTGTCATTGTTTAAGGGCGCATAGCGCTCATCTGAGGTTGATTCGACAGAGAACAGGAGGCTGGCTCCATAGTTCTCGTTGCCTTCAGTGCTTGGATACTCACCTTCTTCGCCTAAAACCTGCAGCACATCGTCGTCATTACCAAATATCAAGATCGGGTACGACTCGTCCCACTTACTAACGACACCGATAACACCGGATACCGCAGTACCGTCGGACGTGAAGACTATAGCGTTGGGTTCATCAATGGGAGGCAGAGGTTCGTTATAATCCCACTCCGGGTTCAGCCACATTATCGGCTGATTGCCGGACTCGCCTTCATTAGCCACGATGACTCTGACATACCCCACCTTGCACGGGTCGTCGTTGAGAGGCTCCACCTGCAGTGTAACGCCGATTTCCCGCCATTGCTTTAAGGGCACCACGAACCATCTGGTCTGTTCCCATACCTGGGCGGGTGTCCCCGGCAATAAAGGATTCTTCGGATTATGCTGCTCTGCCCGCGTTAACGTAAACAATATATCGGGCTGGTCGTTGTCCTTTACCTTAGCGATTACGGCCCTTTCGCCCACGAAGTTTGCATCTGTCTCGTGGCCGGGCCAGATAGATGAAATGAGTATATTCTGTGGCTCGAGCAGAGTATCCCCTATTTCCTGGGGTTCCGCGATGTCATCGTCGATAGCCTTGAAGCAAATGATGTACGGCTCATCCCAGTTACTGTCGTTTACATCGAAAATGATACTGCCAGTGTCTCCGCTGCCGCCGATGAGCGTAATATCCTCACTCGGGCCGCCTGCATTGGGGTCAACCGTAATTGTGATCGTCGCTCCCGGCGGCGGCTCAGTCTTCAGCGAAACGCCAAAGTCGCCTTCAGTTTCGCCCGTTTCATAGACGAGCATTACATTCGGGTCAATGATGAAAGGATTAGGCGGGGCGTCGCAGCCCGCCAACCCTCCGCAGGTACCACCGGCCGCGATGGCCTCGGTAACCAATCTGTGTTCCGGAGGCCAATTATTCTCTGGGCCACCACAGTCACTACACGTATCAACCAAAGCCTGTGGGGCTGCTATATGTTGGTGCCAATCGAAAGGGCCGCCCCCGCCGACGTGCCAACGATCAGCATCCAGCATCGCTTGGGTCATCGTAAACTGCACCCTGCCGTCTTCAGTAAACAAAGAATCATAGATATCACCATCACCGACATCGAAGCTGACACCAATATTCTCAAAGGCAATACCGACAACGTCAAACTCCGACAAGTCAACCTTATCGCCAAATTCGTCAATGGCCGTCAAGGTAATTGTTTCGTCCGCAATGATACCGGGGGGGCAAACCGTGATGCAGACAGGGACATTTTGAGCGCTTGCGATACCTGAAAAGACCGGCACTGCAATAGCTATTACCATAACAAACATTATCAATTTTTTCATAATTTTAATCCTCCACTTGCCTGTATGGTTCCATTTAATTATTACTCTCTCACATCCTGCCCGTTACAGGCTCCGAACAGCTTAGAGAGCACTTGCCCATTTCGATGGGCAGCCACAAAAACAATTTTCCACCATCCTGCCCTGTTTAGCTTGCAAAATAAATGAAATGCTGATTTTTAGTGCCTATACTTTCCTTACATAGACCTCCTTTCTTGTACAGTGATACAGTTGCTTTTTGCGTGAATTGATATTGTATGTATTGCGCAAACACTGCGCGCTATAACCCGTGGGGTTGAATTAACAAGCTCAATTTCGAGTAGCTGCATAATCTCCTCCAGGGAAATTGTACACTCTCATCTCATTTCAAGCTTTTGCAAGCAACCAAACTACAAATACCAATATACACTATCTACTCGATAATTGTCAAGAAAAAAATGTCAAAAAAAAATATCAAAAATTTTTTTTCGGTTGTTTTTTGGGAAGTATTACAAGACTATGAGGTAGGTGTAAATGCTCTGCTGTTATGGAATTTGAACAAATTGGAAAGCCCTGCACCCGATTTCCGGTCCAGTAGCCACCTGAGGGTGGCTATTTTCCCACACAAGACAGTTGGTTATCGTGCCGGGTCAACAGAAGTAAGAATAATATCCTTGCCGCCAAAGTTGATATTCTCATAATACCCTCCCTCTGAAACGATGATGGTATCGAGGTCGTTTGCGGCGTCTATTGCCGCCTGGTAGTGAAATCGCCTGAGCCGTCCCAGTTGACATAAATTATGTCTGCACTACAGGGAATGACTAAGAGCAGGCATGTCCAAGCCAAAACTAACGTTTTCACTTCCTTAAACCTCCAAGTCAGATTTGCCCCCACATTCAGATATCATTGTACCAGATAATCTGGAGTTGTCAAGCCTTTTGGGGGAAAATAGCGTAAATTGTTGCAAAGTGCCCCTTTTGCCGGTAAAGTTCAGGGCATGGAACGACAATTAAAAGACAAGCAATTGCGCACTTTGCGTTTTATCTATGACTACATCAAGAGCAATGATTGTGCTCCGGCCATGAAAGAAATTGCCGAAGCGCTCGGCATTTCTCTAAGCGCAGCCTACGACCGAATACGGTACCTTTTTGGTCATGGTTATTTGAGAGAATCCGCCTGACAATAATCCTTAATAGCGCCAAGCACAACTTCGCCGTACTGCTGGAGTTTTTTCTGGCCAACCCCTTTGACTTCGAGAAAGCCCTGGGACGTAGAAGGTCTTCTGCGGGCCATGTCTCGCAGTGCAGCATCGCCAAAGATTATGTAAGCTGGAACCCCCTTTTTGCGTGCAATGATTGCCCGTAACTTTCGTAAAGCCTCGAACAATCCCCTGTCAACTCCCTGCCATGAATCTTCAACGACTTTGGATACCTTGGCCGGCTTTTGGGCGGGCTTGAGCAGGCGAGGCGTTTCTTTTCCTTTCAGGACTCCCCGGCCTTTCTCGGTTACATTCAGAACATTGTACTCACCGGTTTTCTCAAGGTAGTCCTGCCCTACAAGCTGTTCAATCCAGTCATACACAGTATGCTTCGAATAATCGCTCAGCAGACCGTATGTGCTGAGTGCATCGTGATTGTTTTCCAGTATGCGTTTCTCATGCGAACCGACCAGCACCGAGGCCGTGTAACTGCCGCCGAACCGCTGGCCAAGACGAATAACACATGACAGAATTTTCTTGGCGGTTATTAGCCCGTCTTCTATGCAGTCCAGTTCGCCGAGGCATATATCGCAGGCGGCGCAGTTACTCTTATCAAGGTCTTGTCCGAAGTATCGAAGAATCGCTCTGTGTCTGCATACTCCGACAGTGCAGTAGTTATACATTCCACGGAGTTTGACCATTGCAATCTCTTGAGGCTCCGGCACCATATCGCTCATCAAACTTTTCCAGATGCCGTAATCGCCACCTGAATAGAACAAACAGCATTCAGCTTCAAGACCATCACGACCTGCCCGGCCGCTTTCCTGCTGATAGTGCTCAAGCGATTTAGGCATGCCGGTGTGAATGACATAACGGACATTAGATTTGTCGATGCCCATACCGAACGCAATGGTAGCAACAATAGTATTGACCTTCTCGGCAATGAACGCTTCCTGATTCTTTTTTCGCTCTTCGCCCGCCATGCCCGCATGGTATGGTGCCACACTGTAGCCTTTGGCAGCCAATTGGACACACACAGCTTCGACGTCCTTTCGCCGAATACAATAAATAATGCCGGACTCGCCTTTATGTCTTTCGAGCACAGCACGGAGCTGCTTTATTTTATCCGTGCGCCGCCGGACCTTATAAATAAGATTTGGGCGATCAAACGAGCCGATCAGCATTTCAGGGTCCCTCAAATGTAGTTGTTCGGCAATGTCGTTACGCACCTGTTCGGTGGCTGTGGCGGTATAGGCTCCGATAGCTGTATTTGGAAAAGCTTGCCTCAGAAGTCCGAGTTGGCGATATTCCGGCCGAAAGTCATGGCCCCACATACTAACGCAATGGGCCTCGTCGATAGCAATAAAAGAAAGTCCGGCATTTCGAAGAAACTGAAGGAAACCATCTGAAACGAGTCGTTCCGGGGACAGATAAAGAAGTTTGAGCTTTTTGTTGTGTATCTGAGCGAAAACCGTTTGCCGCTCGTGGAAGGAAAGCGAACTGTCAATACGCCCGGCAGGGACACCGCATTCGCTTAATGCATCAACCTGGTCCTTCATCAAAGAAATAAGTGGCGAGACCACAACAGCGAGGCCCGGCATAGTTACAGCCGGTGCCTGAAAGCAGAGTGATTTGCCACCTCCGGTCGGCAGGACCACAATTGAATCCTGCCCACGACTGATACACCCCATAGCCTCTTTCTGCAACGGCAGAAAGCCATCATAGCCCCAATATTTAGCCAATACTTTTTGAATATCTTCCATCATCGGTAATAATAGCGAAAAACGTAAACCCCGTCCTCGAGCGCGGCGAAGGAACGGGAACCGTAAAATTATAGCGTAAAGAGCAAAACTTTTGAACCTTAAATTATGGTTTTTCGCTTTTAGTTTTCAGCTTTTAGTTTTCTAATGCCGACGGCACAAAGCGTACTACTCTGTGAAGTAGCTTCCAGCCTTCGTAGCCGTAGGCTACTACGGCGGAGTAGGCTCGCTACGTAGCACGAGATAAACTTGTCCTCGTGAAAACGGGGATGCAAGCAGAAATCAGCTGACTTTTCGCATTGGTTGTTGTTTGAAAAATGAAAATTGGTCCAACATTTCAAATCACTATAAACTGTTTTCAGTTCGGATTCTTTCCAGAGCTTCCGTTAGAGGTTTAAGTTTTAAGGTCGTTTTATAAAGCAGCACATTTTTCCCGACGCTTGCCCCTTCTCGCAGGGACTTTTCCGGTACGGCAATCAAAATTTTGTGATGTCGAAATTGCTGTAACGTCTCGCGCTTATGTTCCAGGTATTCCGGTGTCCAGAAGCCGACGATTTCCAGAAGAACTTCAGTGCCGTCTTCGTGCCGGAAGGTAAAATCCGGAACGAAGGTCTTCTGATGATGGTGTAAAATTTCACCTTCGCGAATCAATTGCCAGCCGTCACGTTTAGAACCGAATTTCCCGGCAAAAGAGGCTTCCAGAGTGGAATCAAACTCATCCGGTGACGGCAGGTGGCTGATGAAACCATCTTTGTCGGAGAGGATGAATTTTGCAGGTTGGTTCCAGGGAGTTTTAAGCAGGGCTGTCATTTTCCAGCCTTTACAGGCGAGTAATGCCGGCAAAAACTTTGCAAAATTTACACCATAGCGTCGGGTCCGGCGCGATACCGAAGCAGGTCCTGAAAAAGTGATACGGTACTTTGACGGCCCTAATCGTACTATATCGTGCAAGAGGTGGGCTAACTTGGCATAACGGAGTATGGTTTTGAAGTCATCAGTTGCTGAAACTATCATACTTTCAGCCCTGTATAGACAGGCCTGAAGTTGAGCGACATTATATCGGGATAGCAAAGCTGCAGCACTTGGGTATCCCTCAAATTGTTCCAACCGCTGAAAACTCAGCACATCTGAATAGAGAATCTGTTCAATTTGCTCCCACGGTGTGCCTATTTCGTCTGCAAGCCGTGCTTTTATTTTTTTTTCATCATGTTCAAAGAGCCGGTCGGCCTTGGCGACGAGTGGGTGGAATCGCCCGGCTTCGGCAAAAACCTGCAACCGAAGTTTTGCGGCTCTACCATCAGGGTCAGTTTGATAAATGCTTTTGTCATCCAGCAGTTTGCAAAATGCCTGAATTCGTCTAACGGGACAATCCGGCTCATCGGCAAAAAGTGACTCAATTTGACGATGCAACCGGCGACGCTGCCTGCCGATAGCGTTGCGATAAACGGAAAGCATCTTCTCGGCATATTCGGTATAATGCCGATGCGTACTTTGCGTCAGGCGGTCGGGAATAGCCCGGCCTGCCTTAAACTCTACGATGGATTGTTCGCTCGTAAGCATCGCTCTTTCGCCTCTTTCGGGAACGCTGAACTTCCTTGGTATTTTCACAGACTACTTCGTATAAAGTAGCTGTGGCATTGCCGGACCTTCTCAAAATCCGGCCAAGCCGCTGTTTGGCCTGACGTGTTGAGCCTTGTCCACCAATAACCACCGCTACTTTCGCCTCAGGTACATCCACTCCTTCATCCAGAACACGATTTGCAACAAGAACCTCAAACCGACCTCTGGCAAAACTATCCAGCACGGCAAGACGTTCACGTTTGCGGGTATGCGACAGAATTGTTGGCACAAGGAATCGTCGAGACACTTCTATTGCCATTATATTCGAGCCTGCAAAAACAAGTATTTGCTGACCTTTGTGTAATCTGAAAATATCTTCCAGCACCCGTAGCTTTTCAGTGGCACGGTTTTCGATAGACTGCTTGAGGTAGTAAGCTTTTTGTGCATTACGAGCCTGCGGTTCTTTGCCGGATTCCTTACACAAATCCTGCCAGCTATAGCCGGGCTGTTCCTTGCGGCGTGAGATTATAAAGTGGCGAATTACCCTGCTGCACTGGTCATAGGTAGCCTGTTCGCTATCATTTAATGCCACAGGAATACGCACCACATCAAAATCGGCTAACGTTGAGCCTTCGGCCTGCTTAAAGGGCATATTGTAAACAACCGGGCCAATGAGCCAATCCAGGTCCTTGTGCAGGCCGTCTGAACGTTCCGGTGTAGCTGTCAATCCGAGTCTCATAGCAGCGGTACTTAGAATAGCAGCCTCACGGCGGCATTTTCCAGGCAGATGGTGTTCTTCATCAAAAATCAACAGACCAAAACCAGCGCCTATCTTAGCCATGTGAATATATGCACTGTCATACGTTGTTACTGTAATCGGCTTTATATTGGAAAGGCCATCGCCGACAATACCGCCATCTACATCAAAGGCTTGTAGAATCCGTCGGTGCCATTGATACATTAGGTCCCGAACCGGTGCAACCACCAGCGTCGCTGTTTTTGTTCGAGCCATCGCTGCAAGTGCCACCTCGGTTTTACCTGTTCCCGTTGGCATAATTATCTGTCCGCGGCAGGTGGCCTGACTCCATGCCGTAAGAGCATCTGTCTGCTCACGTCTTAGTTTCGGCAGGTCCACTTTAGGCCAGGAAATACAAGCAGATTTCATCACTTTATCAGAAAAGTGCGTTCCGAATCGCTCAAATAAGGCTTTGCGAACTGCAGCATAATAAATTGCATCGCACCGCCAGGCTCCAACACGACTATCCCACCTCCAAACACACGAGCCAGAGGTGTCAGGCAACTGGCTACGAGCTGGGCCTGTAAGCAAAAGTGTTCCCTGATCAAATGACAGGGATACTTGTTTATGTGATTCTGTTTTGTTCATCGGGCCGCATCATAACGGAAATCAGCCCTTTTTGCTATAACAGTAAGTTGAACCTCAATCGTTTCATCACCCAAGCTAATTCGAATCCAGAAATATCACAATAGTCTCCGGGCCTTATTTAACGCCGAAACGGTAAATATCGCCGGATACAACTGTTCGAAATACCACAGCTTTGCAAAATATAGTCCGATCGGGGCAGGCTGCATCACTTTTCCTCCTTCAGTTTTCTGCACGAGCCAGCCGACTCCGCGCCAAAGGGCGGACTCTATCGTCTCTGTCGATAATTGTAACGCCTCATTAGCCGGCCAGACACCGAGGAGGCCCGCCAGAGCATCAACCGCCAAGGCAGTCTCTTCAACGGATGAATTAACAGATTTTGCTCCGCCCCATCCGCCATCGGTGTTCCGGACAGACAAAAGCCATTCAGTAGCCCTGGTCAGCGTCATAAGGTGACCGGAAATGAATCGTAAGGGCAATTGTTGCAGCGACGTTAACACACGGCTTGTCCCGTAAACCCGGCTTTCCTGATTCGGTGCAGACTCGTTGCCGAACCATAATGGGAGCCATGCCCCGTTATCATTCTGAACATTTGCGAGGTACTTGATACCCCTTTCGATTGACTGGTTGACCTGTCTTGCAAGCCGGTTCGGCAACCTGTCCTGCCAGGCAGCCATAGCAGTGATAGCGTGTGCGGTCAAATCCGGTGCGCTGCGGTCAAACGGCAGGTCCAGCCATCCTCTGCAAAAAGTAGGGATACCACCATCTCGATTTTGCAATCCGAGCAACCACTTGATGCCGGCGCCGGCAGCATCGACAACCCGGTCATTTATTAGATTCAGGTTGCCAAGTGCAATTAAAGCCCCTGCCGTGTCATCAGCGTCTGGCACACCGCCCGGCAAATCCGTCCACGCCCAGCCACCCGGCTCGGCGTATGTATAAGGGTGAACCCGGCGGTATTGTTGCGAGAGCAACCATTCTTGAATACTTCTCCGCTCATCCGGCGAAAGAACTCTCTCAAAATCCGCCCCAATAGCGAGGGCATTTACCGACAGCGTTGTTAGCCAGGTGGCCAGATTCGTATCGATCGGCCAACTCCCATCTTCTCTGACTGAGTTGCGCAGAAATTCAATACCTTTGGACACAACAGGACTATCACTTTCGCCGGCCCCAATCAGGCTCATAACTACAAAGCCGGTCAACGGTACCGCTTCGAGAAAGCCTCCGCCGGCAGGCTGTATATTTTGCAATATCGCAAGAGTCCTTCGCCTTGTTATGTGTCGCAAAAGCCTTGAGACCGGATTCACAGGCCGGTTCTTATGGTAATTCACCTGTCCCACGGCGATAAGGGCAGGCAGAGCATAGCTTACTACAGGCAGCCGCAGCCATTTGAACAACTGATGCGGACATGCCGCTAATTCGAAAGGTAAGGCTTTGATATTGGCCCACGCCCGCCGTCCCTCGCCTAACCTACCGGCGAGAGCACACATCGTCAGAATCGGTACAGAGAACGTTCGGTCGCCGCCGTATTGCTGATTAACGGCCTCTATCAGGGACTTCGGCTCCAAATCGCCTGCGCGACCGGCAATCCACAACTCGGCCTTGGCAACAGTCCCGACAAGTCGGGAACGGTCCGAACCTTCCGCCACGGAAAACGCCGACCAACAGAGCATCGTCGTGGGCATATTGCTCTGGCTCAATATACTATCGCCCCATCCGCCATCGACGTTGCTATTATTGCTGAGCCAGTCCAGCCCGGAAGCGATAAGCGATTTATGCTTTTGCCCATCGGCCATAGAAAGTGCAAAGACCGCGGTAGCCGTAGCAAGCGCGCTGCTTGATAGTTGGCCCTGCCAGAACCCTTCCGGCAGCCGTGCGCGAATCAACTGCTCCGTTGCAACCGAAAGTGTTTGCTCGATGGCTTCAGTGTTAATATTCATAGCTATTAACTCAAATGGCCCATCGCAAGCAGTGCGTAATAGGTATATTCGCAGTCCGCCGTCTTATCAGCCGAACCGCCACAGAAGCCACCGCTACCATCCCAAAGCCCGTCAATGAAGTCAAGACACCGCTGCCTTATGTCAACGAGCGGCCTGCCTGTAACGGACAGCCCATGCAATGCGGTCGCCGTGGAAAGTAGGTCCGCCGTGGCAACTTCAGGCATCACGCAGAAACCTCCTTCAGGGCCAATGCAGGAAAGCAGCCAATCGATTGCTGGGTCGGGCACCGGCTCGTTCAAATTGTGAAGGGTTGTAACAGCCGCCGCTGTAACCGGCGTCGCACCAATTTCAATGCCGGCCTCATTTGCGTACGCACCATCGGCGGTCCGGTGCGAGCCAATGCAGTCCAAGAAGGTTTTCTTGCTGCTAATGGCAATGCCCAAATCCTGGTAAGCACATAACGCAAGAAAACATGCATAAATCGTGCCGTGCCCTGCGAGATGTTTTTCAATACGTCGCGCAATATGTCCCGGCGCGCCGGGATTCGCCTCAATCGGATAAGACAGATTAGCCCAACAGCGGACAAGACACGCCAGATGAACAAAATCCAGTGATTGGGCGTGCTCAAATTGGGCCAGATAACTTGTGATTTTTTCCCGTGGGATCTCGACCCCCAGCGCCAAAAGGGCCTCAATCCCAAATACGGTGTAATACAAATCGCTCCTGCCTGACCTGTCCTTGAATCCGCCATCTTCATTAACCTGACCCGTAATAAACTTGACAACAGACTCGGCCCGGTTACCCAATGATATTTTAGCCCGGCTTGCCGCCTTCAGCATCTGGCGCCTTATACTCATTGCAACATTCCATGACATCAATATCACTGAATATCTTACTGACAATCCTTCGCAGCAGACCTTTCAACGTCGCGTTTTCCAGCATGGCAAGAGACCTTACCGCCCGCAACCTATAAGATTCCATAAGGTCCAATGCCAACCGCTTGGCCTGGTATTTTGCAAACACACTCGATATCTTATGGGCAACTGCATCCAGGTCCGCTGACCGGCTCCAAACTGATTCGAGCAATCGCTTATCATCGTCATCCGCCCTCTCAAAAGCGATTGCCAGAAGAACCGACGGCTGCTTCTGAACCAGGTCGCCAAGGCCCGCTTTTGAATCGAAGTCGTTAACGTCGTCCATGATTTGATAGGCAACACCCAGCGACTGGCTGTATTCGGTCAGTATGCCGGCTAATTGCTCGCCTTCGCCGGCCAAAATAGCTCCCAACCTCAGAGCCACCTCGAACGCCGGGCTGGTCTTCTTTTGAAATATGTCTATAACCTCGGTGACACCCAACGGCCTCGGCTCGCGCATCCAGAACAGTTCACGCCCTTGCCCCAAACACAACTGCCTGTGACCGGCTGAGGCAACTTGCAGCATCTTCGCTCCACAACCCGCAGAAGCCTCCGCCAGAAGACGGTATCCTTCTCCAAGCAGAAAATCCCCCACATTCAGCGCGATAGGCACTCCGTACTCAGCATGCACCGTCTTTTGGCCGTACCGCAGAACGTCCCCGTCCTCGATGTCGTCGTGAACGAGCGAGGCTTTGTGAAAACATTCGACCGCAACAGCAACCTTACACAACTCGTCCGAAAGGACCTGGTCGTCAGCGCTTCTCAAGGCCTGATGGGTACAAACCGCAAGAAACGGACGCCAGCGTTTCCCCGCCCGCCTCAGCCACTCAAACGCCAGTTTCCTGGTTTGGTCTTCGTCTGGTTGCAGAAGTGAAACGAGGTATTGGCCTGTAAAAAGGTCTTGCACTTTCCTGCGCAAATCCTGCAGGTCAAGCCGATGGCTTTCATCTTCGCCGGTTTCATAAATAGCCTCCAGTACCCAGTCAATATCCACACTTGTATTTACACAGCCATCGTAAAGCAACTGTATCGCCATGCCCGGAACGGCGCCTGCTTCCATATATGGGAAGGTCTTTTCCAGCATATCCAGACAACTCACACCGACAACCGCCTCAATCTTACCCGTCTCGATAAGGCTCATCACCACGGGTGAGCCCTCGGCAATCAGGACCGCATAGCCCAACTGTTCGGCCTGCGTCTGCAGTTCACTGAGAATACACCGTCCGCAGCGCTCACACACCAGCCCAACTTCGTCAAAATCGGCTGGACAATTGTCCTGGTCTCGCAAACACTTCGGTAGCAAGAGCAAACGCTTGTTGTAAGGGATGCCCGCCACAGTTTCACGCCACACCTCGTTGTTCAGCAAAACAACCAAAAACTTAAGATGCTTTGCATTCAAACCATAAGTTTTGACTATTTCTTCACAGTGTCTGTGCAATTCGTCGAGTGACACCGGCCCAACAAGATTTCTTTGCCCGGCGTATTCCCGGATGATCTGCAGCACCTTGTTCCTCTGCTCTTTTGTAGAGGGGATATCTTCCTGAGGCGGTCTGATAGGTCTTATCGAAGCTATAATGTCCCTTCGCATACTCGCGCTCCCTGAAGATTGGTACGTTTTTCAATCTGCCTACCGACCTTCCTGAACGTCCGCCGCCAGGAAGCCACTTCAGTCTTGCCTAACATCTGCATCAGTGCCCGCTTAAACCACGACACGCCTCCGGCCCGCTGATTGTCCCAGAATAATCGGGGCACATTCCGGAAGTTTATCTCGTAACAGGTTCTGTAAAGCTCCAGGTGGTCGGAGCGCATCTTGGCAAGCGTAAATCTCTGGTCCATTCTTATCTCGTCAACTGACAAGGGCTCGTAGAAAACAGGGAAGATTACCGACCGTTTTGTCCCGAGATATTCGACGAGCTTCTGTGTACGGGCGATATCATCGGCTGTCTCGCCAGGCAAACCAAGGACTATGCTGAATACAGAAAAGAAACCGTTGCGAGTCATTTTCTCGGCCACCTCTCGAACCATATCTTCCCAGTCGTCGGGTCGAAATGGTGCTATTTTGCCCGGGCAATTGGCGGCGACAAGATTGCCATTTGCGCTTTCAACACCCATATTAACCCAAAGATAATCAGTCTTGGCGCGCCATGTAAGCAGTCTTCTGATTTGGGACAACTGCTCATCCGTCAACTGCAGCACGCTGGTTATATTGCCGTGGTCTATCTGCATAAACGACAAACCCTTGATTCTCCGCATCTTCTCTAACAAATCACACAACTGGTTAAAGTCAGGCTTTACTCCAACGGAACCATACCGAAAGAAATCCTCGCTACCGCTGACCACCGAAGTAATACCATTGACAACGTTTGTCTCCAAGTCAGCAAGGATAATATCCGGTGAAATATGCGTCATCTTCTTATCAGCCATACTGCAAAATTTACAGCCTCTGCCGCAGCCCCTTGAAAGTTCAACAATTCCCAACAGCGATGCGCCTTTTATGGGCTGAACATTTTCGGCAGCAGTATCATTATCGCATACATACTCCTCCTGTTGCCTTCCTTCAATAAGGTCTGTGAACAAGCTCGGGCCGCGGTTTTCAAAATATCCTTCAAACACCACATCAATGCACCGTCTGGAAGTGTCATCCTCATACCGGTCCCACTGCCATGCACCGGCGCCACCACCGACAACCTTAAAGCCATACTTGCGTTTTGCTTCGGCAATACATTCGAGAGTTTGCCTCGTCCAAAAACTCGTGTACAATTCCCCTTTCCAGAAGTTCGTTGTTGTGGTATTGCTCATCCCTCTGCCAAGTGGGTCACTCGAACTAAAGCCAACCACTTTGACCCACGGCCCCAACAGCCTCGGCAGCGCTTCCGGCGTGGTGCAAACTATATCTTTAGTGGTAAGGTCCGTAAATTTAAGAAGTGCTGATTCAACTCGTCGCAAGCCAAGAGGCACTTCCCTGGCCCTGCCGAACTTATCTGTTGCGACCGGTGGTGAAACAAATCTTCGCATCGCAATCTCAGGTACCTGTGTAGTCTGCATCGTGGCAAAGATACCCTCAAACAAAACGCTGTACCGAGCGCTCAGGGTCCTGTCCGCAACAAGAATAACCGCAGGGGCTAATGTTTTCTCACTCACCGCCGCTACTTCCCCTTCTTGCACTCGCCACGCTCAGCATTGGTACGGTCTTCCTTACTTGCCGTCAGGTTACCTCCCGTCGTTTGTCCGCCCGACAGAGATTCTATCACCTCCTGCGGAATATCCAGCGCGCTTTGCAGTTTCGCCAGACGAGACGCTCCTTCATGTCTGCTTGCGTCCTTTTGCGATACGCTTCGGCCTTTGCCACGCCCCCTAAGCACATCATGAATATCCCCTCCTACAAGTTCACTGAGTTTAGTGCCGGCTTCTGCGCCTTGTCCTACCTCTTCTTTGACCTGGTCTCCGTTAAAGGGACTTTGGGTATATTTTGGAAAGATGATTGCTTTTTGTGGACACACGCGGGCACAGGCCGGGCAGTTGGTCTTGCAATTAGCCGGTTTTTGAACCTGTACCTGCTCCTGCTCTGAAAGACCATACACACCAAAAAGACAGAAGTTCAAACACTGCTTACAGTTTGCACATCTTTCGTAGTCAATCACAGGAAACCACGGTACCCAATCGCCCCTTTTATTCAACTCAATCTCTTGATGCTTGCCCGCTGAGACGCTGCATTCTGAAAGCGATTCAAGAATACTTTCAATACTGTCTGTCCTCATGTTCAGAAATTCCACACGTCCCGGTTGCAACGGCGCCTCCCCGGCGTGGAATAGCCATTTAACAGCTCGCTCAAAACACGCGATTATTTTTATGTTGTCCATCCCGGCCCATCGTTTAAGTGCCGGGTCCTTTCGAGCTGAGAGCTCGCACAGGTCGGGAACCGCCTCGAATTCAATCCCCAGGTCCGTAAGTCCCTTTCGCACATGTACCTTCACCTGCTCAGGGATAATCTGTGAGTAGGCGCAGTCACAGTAAATAATGAATGGGGATTTCGATATATGTACCGGTTTATTCAGCGTTACTTACCCTTTGACATTATAAGCCATCAGAGTTCCTCCGTGACGAATATAGAGTCTGCCGTCACAGATTACCGGATGTGCCCAATGCTCATCTGTTCCTTTTGTTACCTTAAAAGAACTCACTATATCAAATCCCTTTGGTGAAGCCTTGACAAGGGCTACTGTGCCTTTGTCTTCTTCATAACAGTACAGCATCCCGTCGGCGTATGTGATTGACCCTTTGGAACCGAGCCATTTCGTTTCATACATCACCTTGCCGGTGTCCCACTCAAGGCAAACCCAATCGCCGTTTCTATTGCTCTTCCAATTAGAGCCATAAATGTAACCATCTACCAAAACAACTCCCCCATGATGAGTATCCAGGGTCGTGTCCACCCATTTTCTGGTTACCTTGGCGCCGTCGTGTGAAAGTGCAAGCAGGGCTCCTCCATTATCGTAACCGCTGGTAGTATATACGGCGCCGTCATAATAGACAGGTGTGATGGGATTGTTGGGCCTGATCCCGTCCTGGTACTCTTTGAATTTATCCTTCCACAGAACTCCTCCCGTCTCTGCGTCAACTCCTACAACGGATTCGGCTAACATGGTAACGACCAATTTTCTTGACCCTCTTCTGATTAGTATCGGTGAACAGAAAGCGCTTGCCTCGGTAAGATTTTTACTAATCCAAATGGTCCGTCCCGTTCTCTTGTCAAGGGCGACTATCGAGCCCTTTTCTCCACCGGGAGTACAAATGAGTTTGTCGCCATCAATAAGTAATGATTCTGCATAGCCCCAACGGGGTGTTTTACCATTGAACTTCTCTTTGACATCCTCCTTCCATTTTATGCTGCCTGTACTCGCATCAAGGCAAACGACCGTGCCCACCCCGGTCATGATATAGACACTGTCTCCATCGACCGTGGGTGTGCTTCTTACACCGGGATGAGATCTTGCCCACTCCGGTCCGTATGGCTTTTGCCATTTAAGATTTCCTTCCAGATCAATAGCAGAGAGCACGCCCTCTTTGCCTTTCATCCCAGTAATATATACAAGACCATTTGCAATAGATACCGTGGACCACCCGCCGCCGAGGTCACCAACAGACCACAGAAGCTCCGGTCCGGTATCCGGCCAGCTTTTCAAAAGCCCCGTCTCTTTGCTCTTGCCGTCCCTGTTCGGACCGCGCCACTGAGCCCAGATTTTAGACCCGCCACCAGCAGCACTGCTGGAAGAGCCTCCGCTCACATCCAGGCAGACCAATTGGCCTGTGGCATTGCTGCGGGCATAGATTCTACCATTTGCCAGAACCGGCGTTGTCCAGCATTTGCCCTGTAAAATCTGAGCCTGTGCGAGCGGATTAATCAACTTCTCTGAAGCTTCGGCAATAACAAGTTTGCCTTGCTCGCTTAGAATAATCAGTTTGCCGTCCGCAGCCATTAAGCTGCCCTTGCCGTAATCTTTAGTCGCCCATTTTTCTTCGCCGGTGTTAAAGTCCAGACACTTTAGCTGGGACATATCGAATCCGTAAAAATATCCATCCACCAGTATCGTACTGTTGAAATGGTTTTTCATATTTTTATTTCGCCAAACCTCACTGACCTTGTCACCTTCAACTTTTAACAACGCACATCCTGCCAATGTAGAAACATACACCTTATCACCCATAAATATCGGGTCGCCGTTATTTTCATCGGCATGGCTCTGCCATGGATACTCCCAAAATTTTGTTCCGTCCTTGATATTAATACCATACAACGCTTTTTGACCGAAGACGGCCACACCTTTTTGTTTGCCGATTTTAAATTCTACCGCGGTTGCATAGCCCGGTTTGCCTGTGCCGTTTTGCCAAACCATCTCTCCGGTCTTTTTATTAAGCGCTATCCCGCTTGTCCCTGCGTTAAATATCAACAAGTCCTTTACTACCAGCCCAGAACCGGCAAGGTCCCATGTTGGCAGCTCAATACCCAACTCCTCTTTTAGATTTTTTTGCCAAATTACCTTGCCCGTTTTTGCATTAAGGCAAAACACATGGCCCTTTTTGCTCAAGGTATAAACCCTATCACCTTCAACTGTAGGAGTAGCGCTTGGGCCACCCTCGTGATTTTTTGGATTAAGTGGACAGGGATATGGATACCGCCATTTTTCTTCGCCGGTTTTGGCATCGAAGCAAAATATAATATCCTTATGTTCCTTCTCGTCTATATCTTTGCTGCCCGTATTGCCCATCGTATAGGCTCGGCCGCCACTGACCGCTATAGAAGAAAAGCCCGTACCGACCGAGGCTTTCCAAAGCGGCTTTGTGCTACTGTTGACTTTACTTGTCACCCAACCCGTCTCTTTCGAGATGCCGTTATGTTCTGGCCCCCGCCAGTTAGGCCAGTCATTTGAGCCGGTAGCAGTCGCAGCTTTGGCCTTTGGCTTCGCACTTGGAGCCACATCGACACAAACCAAATCACCCACGGCATTTCGGGCATAGATTCTGCCATTTGCCAGAACCGGCATTGTCCAGCATTTGCCGCTGAGGATTTGGGCGGACGAAATCTCTTTGAAGGCTGAAGGTGAGACTTCCGCAATCACCAGCTTGCCCTTTTCACTCAGGATAATCAGCTTGCCGTCAGCGGCCATCAGGCTTCCTTTGCCAAGCCCGCTCTTGGACCACTTCTCCTGGCCGGTGTTAAAATCCAAACACTTCAGCGTCTTTTCATCAAAACCATAGACGTATCCTCCTTGCAGCACGCAACTGTTGAAATGATTTCGTATGTTCTTATTACGCCAGACTTGCTTTGCCTTACCATTGTTAATCTCAAAAACGCCGCAACCCGTGTTATATCCGGAAGAGACAAACACCTTATCACCTGAAATGATTGGATCAGCGGCATTGACATCGTAGTTCGTTTTCCACTTGAAGCTCCATATCTCTTTGCCGGTCGCTGCAATCAGGCCTGATGCTTCATTGGCTCCGAACATCGCGACGCACTTCTTGCCGTCGGAAGTAAAAGGTACGCCCGTGGCATACCCCGCAGCCTTCTTTCCGTTATCCCATATCACACTGCCGTCATCCTTGTTAAGAGCCATGCCACGGGTACCTGCATTGAAGATAACCATATTATCCATCACCAGTGCCGAGCCGGCCAGACCCCACTTTGGAATCTTGACATCCAGCTCCTTCTGCCAGATGACATCGCCCGTGGCGGCATCCAGACAAAAAACCTTGCCTTTCTTACTGATCGTATAGACCTTTCCATCCGCTACGGTTGGTGTGGCACTTGGGCCGCCTTCGTAATTGCCCGAATCCAAGGGCGCGCGATATGAGTGCTTCCAGATCACATCTCCTTTCTCAGCATCCAGGCAATACACTGTGTCTTGATTATTCGTATTGCCCATCGTGTAGGCTCGGCCATTGCTGACAGCTATAGAAGAAAAGCCCGTGCCCACTGAAGCCTTCCAAAGCGGCTTGGTGTTGCTGTTTATTTTACTTGCGGTCCATCCTGTTTCTTTTGATATGCCGTTGTAATCCGGCCCCCGCCAGTTCGGCCAGTCCGAAGCATAGAGAGCACCGCTTCCAAATGCACTCAGACTGCCCACAAGTATTACCGCCACTAAATACAGTCTAATTGACCTTCGCAACTCCATGATATTTCTCCAGAATTAAACGCAAATCACCGCAAAACCCCATTTACATCTTCGAGTGTTATGAGTGTACAGTAGTTTTTCCTGAAAGTCAATTTTGTTCAGACTTCTATATTTCATGTACACCTAACCTCAATTTTGCAGGACTTCAGTAACCGTTCAGACGGTTTCCTTAAATGCCAATGCGCCGGTTGGACACCCTGCCACGCATTTAGCAGCGGCGCGTTTTAGGCCCTCGGCTATCGACCTGCCGAAAGGAACCGCCACCTGAACATCGAAGCCTCGACCGATAAAGGCTAATCCAAGTTCCTCTTTCGCTTCAGATGCTATTTGAATACAAAGTCCGCATTTTATACACTTGCCGGGTTCATAAATCACATCCGGATGCTGAACATGTTGGACAAACAATCGACGCTTACCTTTGTAGCGACCCTGCCTGGCTCCGTACTCATGTGCGTACTGTCTTAATTTGCAGCCTTTAGGTTTTCGACAATCACAATGCAGACACCGAGCCGCCTCGGCGCGAGCCTGCTCATCGGTAAATCCTTCGCCTTCCTGCAAAACGGCAGCTCTCGGCGACTCACTAACATCAATCATGAAGCTGTCTATTTCCCCATCCTTTGGTTTGCCGATATGACTATTGAATTGCCTGGTCGGCCCTGTAACGGCCTTGCCTGACAAATACTGATCTATTGCAAAAGCCGCCTCCTTTCCATGAGCAACCGCCCTGACCGCAAGGTTTCGGATGCCAACGGCACCGGCACCGGCAAATATACCCGGAACATTTGTTTCGTAAGTATCACGGTTTGCAGCTATGCCTTTTGGGCCTTTTTCAAGGCAATGCCACGTCCGGTCATCAGTTTGAATCTTCCCTGCTGCCACAAATATCGCATCGAAGTCCTTGCGCAAATCTTCAACTGACACATCCGTGCCAATTCTTGTCCTGCCTCGAAACTCTGCCCCAAGCTTAAGAATCAAAGCAATCTCTTTGTCCAATATTTCTCTTGGAAGTTTTTCCTGGGGAACACCACGTCGCAGCATTCCTCCCGGTTCTTCATGTTCGTCAAAGAGGGTAACGTGATACCCATTCTGGCGCAGATAGTAAGCCCCGGCCAATCCCGCCGGCCCCGCTCCCGCAATCGCCACCCGCTTACCGTTTGCTGCCTTACAATTCGGCAGGTATGGGTGGGCACAGGCTAAGTCAACATCTGCTGCGTAGCGCTTCAACAAACAGATTGAAACTGCCTCGTCATAAGCCCCCCGCCTGCACGACTTCTCACAAGGCGCCGGGCAAATACGCCCTAACACCGCAGGCATCGCGATATCTTTTTTAATCGTCTCAACCGCATCGCGGAAATTGCCGTTGGCAATTTGACGAATCATCAGCGGAATATTCATCTTGGCAGGGCAAGCAACATGACAGGGGCCCATGCAGTCCCCGACATGATCGCTAAGCAGCAATTCTAAAGCCGCTGTCCTCGCCTCCCTGACCTTTTCGGTGTCGGTTTCCACTCGCATCCCATCTTCAGCAATCATGCCGCAGGCAGGTACAAGGCCTTCCTTGCCGGCGACTTTAACCACGCACACCATGCAACTGGTCGCCGGCTTGTATCCTTTCAAAAAACACATTGTTGGAATGTCGATCCCCAGCGCCTCGGCCGCATCAAGAATAGTCGCGCCGGGTCCAACCTCAACTTCACGATTATCTATAGTCAGTCTGGGCATTTTCATTCGACCTTAATAGCATCTGATGGACACACGGTTATACATGCCCCACAGCGAACGCACTTGTCCGGGTCAATCTCATGCTTATGATACGGTCTCATTTCAATTGCATCGGCAGGACAGTTCTGCGAGCAAAGAGTGCACCCGATACAATCGTCCGTTACTGAATACGTGATAAGCGCTTGGCATCTGCCGGCAGGGCAGCGCTTTTGGATATGCGCTTCGTACTCGTCGCGGAAATATTTTATGGTCGAAAGAACGGGATTCGGCGCCGTCTTGCCAAGACCACAAAGACTGCCCTGCCGGATCATTTCAGCCAAGTGCTCCAGTTCTTCGATATCTCCCTTCCTGCCCTCGCCCGCGCACAACCGTTCCAGTGTATCCAACATACGCCTTGTGCCGATCCTGCAGAAAGTACATTTGCCGCAGGATTGATTCTGCGTAAACTCCAGGAAATACCGGGCAATATCGACCATGCAGTCTGATTCATCCAATACGACCAATCCCCCTGAACCCATTATCGCTCCCGCCTCGTCAAGCGATTCGTAGTCCACCGGAGTGTCCACCAACTTTGCCGGCACGCAACCACCCGACGGCCCCCCAATCTGAACCGCTTTAAATCGCTTTCCGCCTGCAATACCTCCTCCGATTTCTTCTATAATCCGGCGTATTGAAATACCCATTGGCACCTCTATGAGACCTCCACGAGATATTTTTCCGGCGAGCGCGAAAACCTTGGTGCCTTTGCTGTCGGCGGTGCCTAATTTCGCGAATGCTTCCGGACCGTTACGTATAATCCAGGGCACTTGCGCGAGCGTTTCGACATTGTTAACAAGCGTGGGTTTTGCCCACAAACCGCTTTCGGAAGGATATGGTGGACGCAGACGCGGCATGCCGCGGCGGCTTTCTATGCTCGCCATGAGTGCGGTTTCTTCACCGCACACAAACGCACCGGCACCATGGACAATTTCAAGATTGAGCGAAAAATCAGTGCCGAATAAATTACTGCCGAGAAAACCACGCTGTTGGCACTGTCTGATTGCCTCAGTCATTCGCTTCACCGCAAGTGGGTACTCCGCGCGAATATAACAGTAGGCGCTGCCGGCTCCGACAGCATACGCGGCTATGGACAGCCCTTCGATAACACGATAGGGATAAGACTCTATCAACATGCGATCCATGAAGGCGCCGGGGTCGCCTTCATCGCCGTTGCAAATCAAATATTTCCTGGTTGATGAGCTATCGCGTACAGCAGACCACTTAAGGTATGTTGGAAAACCGGCTCCTCCTCTGCCGCGAAGGCCGCTGCGCTCAATCTCAGTGATAACTTCCTCACAACTCAACTCACCTACACACTTCCGCAGGGCCTTGAATCCGTCATTCTGAACATATTCATCAATATCAACAGGGTCAATCGCCCCGCAGTGCTCAGTAGCGATATGTTTTTGCCTTCCCAAAAAGCCTGCTACCGACTCATCGCGCACATTCATTGAATAGCGGGTAACAGGCTCCCACGTCTTGTCTGTGAGTATCTTATCCAGCATCACAGAAACGGTAGTTCTGATTTGCCCGCTGAGCTTGGTCGGTTTGAAGTGTCTGAGCACAATAGCGTTGGCATCTTCCGGCTGAATACCTGCATAGCGAAAGGAGGCACTACCACAGACAACCTCCACAATCGGGGCAAGATACGACATGCCCGGGCAGCCGACGCTCTTCACCACAGCCCCCACTCCTGATTCGCCAACTGCCGTTTTTAGAGCTTCATATACCTTCCCGCTGCCGCTGGCAAGGCAACTCGAATCAAGACACACTCGAATTTCCCCGCGCTGCTGCTCGATTGTTACAACATCTTGTTTGCTTTCCTGCTCTTGGCGGGTTCTTTCCTGCTCAAGAAAATCTTTCAGCACCGACGGCACCTTTTGGCTGGTCAGATGCCCGAAAATAACATCGCCAATCTGTATGGCCGGCGCCAACATACAGCAGCCAAGACACGGAACTCTCTCAACGGTAAAAATCTTCTCGGGGTCGGTATCATTCTCCTCGGGTATATTGAGGTGTCTTCGAAACGCATCATAAATTTGCGCCGCGCCCTTCACATGACATGCTGTTCCGATACAAACACGAATTGTGTAACGACCGGCTGGATGAAGTCGAAACTGGTCATAGAAACTCGACACGCCCGCAATCGAAGCCGGCCTAATCTCGGTCAACTCGCACACCCGCTCAAGAGCCTCGGTGGGCAGATAACCGTAGTGGCCCTGGACGGCCTGCAGAATCCCAAGCACTTTCTTTTGCCCGGTACCGATTCTTTCGACGGCCTCATCCACAAATGTCAAGTCAAGCTCATTCATTAATCCGCTTTTCCGATGCAGTACAGATTCTTGTTGCCCCTTATGTAAATACGACCATCCGCAAAAGCCGGAGAAGCGAGGGTCTTCTCACCTAATTCGCATCTTGCAATTTCCCTGTATTCGGCGCCGACTTCAGCAATAAACATGACCCCCTTTGTGCTCAACAGATATATCTTGTTTCCAACCAGGCCAGGCGAAGCATTGAAGGAAGTGTCCAGGTCTTTTTCCCACAACATCTTGCCGTCCGCGCATTGATAACAGGTAAGCGTCCCTGCCGTGTGCAGCAAAAATACAAACCGGCCGTTGCTTACCGGCGAACAGATATCCGGAATACCGTCTTCGGCGCTCCAGGCAACGTGTGTTTCGGTGACATTGCCCTGTCCGTCAGACTTGATGGCAACTATATGCTCATAGGGTGAAACGGCAAACACAAAACCGCCTGCATAAATGGGCGATGGCGCTACATCGGCGCCCCCGCATTCAGCTTGCCAAAGCTGGGCGCCGGTCGCAGGATTGTATCCTATCACCCACGGGTCGCTGCAGGTTATCAATTGATATTGCTCGCCGACTTTTGCCACTACTGGTGATGTCCATGAACCGGAGACCGGCCGTTTAACTTCCCACACAATCCGACCGCTGAATCCATCTATGGCAATCATCCTGGATTTGCCGTCCTCTTCCATGCCCTGGTCATACTGAATCAATAGCAGGTTCTGATACATTGCAAGAGAGGAAGCATACCCGTATGTGCTGTCGGGTACACCGAGACTTTTGGTCCAGATACTCTTTCCGTCAAAATCAAAACATCCAACGTCACCGTTGGCGAAAATTGCGTACACGCGCCTGCCGTCGGTGGCAACAGTCGGCGCCGCATAACCCGTATCCTCCATTACATCGACCGCTTCAGAGCTACTTGTGACGGCCGTGGTAACATCTCCGGTCCATAGAAGTTCGCCTGTAAGTGCATCAAAACAATACACCTGACGCTTCTTTTTATTCGCACCCGAGACAAAAACGCGTCCTTCCCAGACAACCGGCGAATTGTGGCCGCGGAGCGGCACCTTGGCCTTCCATATAATTCCTTCTCCCGTTTTGCCGTCCCATTTGACCGGTATATTTGTGTAAGCACTTATGCCGCTCCCGCCCGGCCCACGGAAACCGGCCCAATTTCTGCCAATCTCCTCCATGGACGGATAGCTCGGTGCAACATCTTCAACAAGGTCGATTTGCGGCGTCAATGCTACAAATAGAGCTGATAACCCGAACAACCCTAAACCTGCCGTTACCGCCCATCTTACCATCGCCGCTTCACGAACCTGTTGGGCTTGTTTGTCACCCACTGCACCGGGCATAGGCAGTCTCTTCCGAAGCGTGGCCGTCCACTTCAACCCGATAACAAAAACAGCTAAACCGCCAAGCAGCAGGTAACCGCCCCGGCGGGAAAAAAACCGCCTGCGAATCCTGTCGCGCCTGATATTCAAATCCAGTTGGCGAATCTCGGAGAGAAGCTCTGCACTCGTTGATTCGCCGATGAATTTCACTTTCATCATCTCCAGCCTCTCGGCCCGAACCGGGTCAAGCACCTTAATCTGAAGATAATTCACGACCAGAAACACAAGCACAATCGCAGAAAACACGCCGCCGACAACAGCCGACCGCAATGCCGTTTGATACGACCAACTTGCCCTCCTGACATCAACAGAACTATCGTCATTAACAGTTTTCACTCGATGTCTTTCGCTCCTTCTTCCATTTTCTTCAATCTAATCTGTTCTCGTGGACAATACTCGAAGCAGCGTCCGCACGCCAGACAGCTCGCCCGGTCAGCCTCAAAGTCGGCACGATGCCACCTGATAGAGTGCTTAATCAGCTTAAGCCCTATCAGCAGTCCGATGAACACACCGAGAATCAGACTGCCCAAGCCTATCTTACTCTGGATATTCGAGGCATCTGTATAAAGTTTGTCTATCTGCTTTCCACTTCCGCGAAAAGCCAGACTCGCATCCGTAGTATCCACCACTTTTCCGCTTTCTTCTAAATATATGCGGTCGGCAAGCCTTACCGTTGGATGAGCGCGCGACAGCCACCCACTTGTCACTCTTGTCGCCAGCGCGCCGCTCAACGCTAATACAGGCAAAAGAATAATCAGTATCGCCAATCTCGTCTTGCTCTTATTATAATCGCGTCTCGACCAGTCGGTAGTGAACCCTCTTATAGCGCCAAAAGGACATGAATCTTCGCACAACCTGCAGTTTATGCAATCGTCGGGTGTAATCGTAACCCGCCATTTAGAGACTCGGGAAAGCTGCCTCAGAATCACTCCATAAGGGCATAGAAATCGACAGTAAGGCCGGCCTACGAATATGCCTATGACCAAAAGGCAGGCACCGATTATTAAGACGTTCAGATTGCCGTTCAGACGGAAAAACGAAACAAACGGGTCATACCGGCATATAATAAAAGCGCTTCCTGTCGCCGCCAGTAAAACCGCTGCTCCCAAGTAAAGGTAAGCTAAAAGTCTAAGCGGACTCTCCAGCCACAACGGCACGGCGGTCGGTTTCAATACTACCAAATCCTGAATCGCACCGAGCGGGCAGACTGCCGCACAAAATGTCCTCCCGAAAAACAGCGTGAACACAAGCGGCAGCAGAAAAAACAACACCACAACGAAAGGTACAGCGTAACTGCTGTCGAAAACCGACAAGACAATGTTCTGCGTCGCTCCTATCGGACAGACACAGCCTTTTCGCCAGAAACCAAAATACAACAGTGAAAACAGCATAAGAGCGAAAATCTCCCGTCGGTTGCGTCTTCTGATAACGAGGTAAGAAGATAGCGCCAATGCCGCCAGCAAGACGGCACTATCCACATATTCGTAAATACCCTCTCTCGCAGGCGGCACCGTGGTTTGAGGCAGTCCGTACCCGCTTTCAAAATCAGGTGGAGGAAAACGTTCAACACCCAGCGCAGGCTGACATAAGAATAGAGAAAGGGCGACAGGGATTATCAGCAAGCAGAGTCGTCTCATTAAGCGTGGCCAACCTTCTTTAGCAAGTATGGTTCATCGGCGCTAACACGCTTATAGGCCCCCGAAGGACAGGCCGCCGCAATCGAGCATTCATTACAATTCAAACAGCGGTCGTGTCTGACCTGTAGAAATAATGAGCCATTCCCAAAAGCATTGCACCCTTTGACACATTTGCCGCAGCCAATGCAAAGGGATTCGTCAATGGTATATTCGTAATAGGGGTCATCCACGAAAGTGCGCTTTATGGCGCCGGTCGGACAAAGCTCGTTCTCCGCGCCGGTATCCAGTTCTTTCGCCTCCGGCATAAGATAACCGGTACAAAGATCGCAATACCCGCACATAGCATAAGCGTGCACACACTTTACTGCCGACTCTTCCAGTACACAATTCGTGGCACAGTTGCCGCACGCGATACAAATTTCCGGATCAATCTGCCAAACCGTATGGGTTTTCGCCGTCTTTCCAATCAGCACGCCAACCAATCCGCCGAGGCCGGCTAAAAAGCCTCCCCGAACGCCGCCTTTCACGAAATTACGCCTGGTGATGTTGTCCTTATTTTCCGC
Organism: uncultured Pirellulales bacterium; assembly: GCA_964563335.1. Lineage (GTDB taxonomy): Bacteria > Planctomycetota > Phycisphaerae > Sedimentisphaerales > Anaerohalosphaeraceae > QNBT01. The sequence goes on along the minus strand of CAZLWL010000018.1, from coordinate 10,052 downwards.
CACGCTTCCTCCCCGGCAATACCTGCTTGGCGGACAATGCCTGGGGCAAACCGCATTTCTCGTAAACCCTGCAACCCCGGCAAATCCCGCCGTTGACACATTTGCCCTCTCGAATCAATCTGCCTCTCTTCGCAAAAGCCCAGCCACCAACCGCACCCAACAATCCTAAAGTCGAATAACGTAAAGTACATTCAAGTAGTCGGCGTCGGCTTTGCATTTCTCCAGGACGTTTGCTCATTACTCCGCCTCTATTCTGCTAAAAGTTCGCACAATGTTCTTAATCGTATCCAACACAAGAACTCGTCCCACTGCATCAACCGCTACATCGAAAGCGGCCCTTTTACCCTCGGCAGCCTTTTGCCCGATACGAGAAGTCTCCTCCTCGGCCAATTGTTCCGGCCCGGCTACTACCCCAACAAATTTGCCGTCGGCATCGTAAAGTTTCACCCGGATCAGACCTTTCTCACACGTAATGAAACTGTCATCACCAAGCATGGCAAAGTTCACAGGGTTACAACAGCCGCAGAAGCCTTCTATGGTATTTGAGGCTTTGCCCCACCAAAACTCAAGGTCGCCATCGAATGTATATGCCTCGATGCGATGGCGACCTGGATTGACAACTCGCAATAACCCATCACCTCCAACGGATAAATCAAAATATGGACTCGGAATCACAAAACCCGGAATATTCTTCTCTTCATCTTTACCCACGATATGATTTACCACATTACCGGCTTTATCGTAGCGAACCACAACTCTATTGCCCGCATCAGCAACAAACACGTCGTCTTTATAAACGGCGATGCTTGTTAAGACCGCCTTGTCGCCTAAGCTCAGCCAACTTGCCAACCGCTCCTTCTGTCCATCATAAACTTCAACGTGATCTTTCATTCCAACATAGATGCTACCGTCACCACCAATGGCCAGACACTGCGGCGTACTCGTAAGTACCATTTGGTCGATCAATACCCCTTCTTCGGAAAATACTTTGATCGCATTATCACCTGCAACATAAACGAGACTCGGAGAATTTGTGGCTGCAACTATGGCGGACGACTGGGTAAGGCCGGTAACAATGGGCTTGCCAAATTCTTCATAGATGATCAAACTGGGATCTACTTTAGCAAGTGCTACTATGTCATAGACAAATTCGGCCCCCAAACCACTACCTTTTTCGCCGGTAGTATCTAAACGTACCAACGCTATGACAGCGGTAATGATGGCAACTGCGACCACACCGGCGCAAAGTATTCTTACATTTATTGTCCCGAATTGTCTGTTCATCTGTATTGATTCCTAATTAAATACTCGCAATCCCCTTTGAAAGTTCATTCTACCAAATATGGCTCAGCCTTACAAGACACGCCCGCTACGGTTTGCCAACCTCAAGGCATATCATCCTGTTCAGATCGCGCAGAATCAATCTTCCGGACACCAGCGTCATCGGCCCCCACGAGTCCGGTCCCTCTAACACTTTTGCCTCGGCAAGCCGAACGTACCCGGCCGGTGTCGCTTCCGCGAGCGTCAATAATCCCGAATCATTCATCACAAATATCAAACCGTCGGCGATAACGAAAGGCCCGAGTCCGAATTTATGTGCACTGGTGCTGGTCCATATTACATTACCGTCGAGGCCAAGACAGGTAAGTTGACCATCCGGTCTGACACCGTAAATATAACCCTTGTAGAAAATCGGCGTTTGTTGGTCCGCCCCGAAGACTTCCGGCTTGAGCCTGAAAACCTTTTCGGCCTTTATTCTTTCGCCCTCTTTTACCACCTTCAGCATCATGCTTCCCTGATTGTAACCGGCCGATAGAAAAATCAAACCATCACCGACTATCAACGGCGAGGGAATATTCGTCCGCATCTTCCACTCGGTAGTCTCCCATAAAATACCACCATCCTCAGCCGATACCCCGACAACGCCCCCGCTCGCACAGTATACATACATACGCGTGCCCTCAAAGTCCATTGGCATTATCGAAGAATGGGTCATTTGCCATCCGTTGGGATTGGGACTCTTCCAGACAATCTCACCCGTTTCACAATCTACCGCTATCATTAACGAATCACCACCCGGCGCGATAATCACCTTGCCATTCTCAATAATCGGACACTGACCCGCGTACCACAGCGGAACCTTCGTGCCGAATTCCCTTACCAAATTCATCATCCAGAGAAACTCACCTGTCACCGGATCCAGACACGTAACGTGACACTTCGGACCGATAGCAACGAGATACTTGTCAGTTACCGCCGGTACCGTTCGGCTCATACCATGGTTTCGTTTTATTTTGACGGGATACGAGTACCGCCAGATGTCCTTGCCGTCCTCAAAAGACAAACATCGGATCACATCGGCTTGCTTATCGCGGTCGTAATCCAGAACATACACACGTCCACCAAAAATAGCTGCGCTTGCATACCCCTCACCAACATCGATACCCCACAAAACCTTCGGGCCCTCCCCGGCCCAGCTCCTCGCAAGTTCCGTGCCGTCGGCGCTGATATTATCAAAATTGGAACCTCTGAATCGAGGCCAACTACCGGCTAACTCCGCTGGCTTACCATCGAACAGCTCCAACTTACCGACAAGCTCTTGTGTTTCTCCTTCGTCCGCAACTTCTTGTGGCGCATTATCGCCTCCAGGCAACCGCACAGTCAGCTTACCCGCCGGATCGCTGCGGACCCACACATACAATATCACCAGTCCCCAAACCGCCAAAAGCATCGGGAGCAACTTCGCCGGAATCGGATTTCTCATATATCCCTTATCAGTGGTTGGTCATCACTATTCATGTCTTAACGCATCAAGCGGTTTGCCACTAAGTGTAAAAGTCGCAGCCATCCATATCCACAAGATGCCGCTCAGCACTATGGCGGCAATTGTTATCACAACAGACAGATACGGCACCTCGGCACCCGGTGAGCGTAACACAGGCCGAATTGCCAATAGCGCCGCAACCACACCGCACAGCAAGCCGAACAGAATAAGAGAGCCGTATTCATAAAGCACCATCTGCTTAAGCATCTTTTTGCCGAATCCCACTGCCCGCAGCATTGCCATCTCACCTCGTCTTTCAAGTGCGTTCAAAAGCACTACCAGCCCGATGCCGACACTGCCGAGAATGAGACCCAGGCCGCCGAGCAGTTCAAATATGGAAAGATAAGTGTTCTCAACCGTGTTGAACTCCGCCAGCCGCTGCGCTGAAGGTGTCAGGTCCAAACCAAAATCGCGCAGCCTCCCGGAGAGCTTTTCGCTTACCACACTTGAGTCCTTCGCTGCCGCGTCAACCAGAAACATCCTGTATCCTTCCTCCGATGGGAAACGCTTGACAAACTCATTTTCCGCAATGACCAGATTGCCCTGCAAAACCGAATTCTTCAGCATCCCCACCAATCGCAGCCGAAATGTCCTTCCTTTCTCATCAACATATTCAATCTCGTCCCCCATCCGCTTACCGAGCGCCCAGATAATCGTTGCATAATCGCCAATCGCAGGCACTACATTCTCATCTTCTTCACTCTCAAGCAAGCCCCAGCCGTCATCTACATTTAATCCTTCAACTGCCGCCATGAAGCCAAAAGCTCCTCTTTTCTTCAATTGACCCGGCTCCAAACCCAACAATCTTGGGTTCTGCGCCCGGTTCAGATTCAGGCAGCTTGCATCATCACCGTCGCGCACCCGAAGCTGGACTATATCAACCCCTTCCAACTCCTCCAGCCCCAACGACTTCCGCTCGGCATCGCTATTCAGGTTCTGCAAAATCACTATACTCGATTCGCCAAGCAGTGCAAAACCTCCCGTTCCTGAATCTCTTCTGTGCGAATCTGCAAAGGGGTCCTTTCTGTTGGCGCCTACCGCAATGACAAGAAAACTTCCTGCTGCAAGTAATCCCACAATCGCCAGACTCCTGCGGCTTCGCCTCGTGCAATTTCGCACTCCCAGTCCGCCAACCGATGTCATTGGCCTTGCCCATCTGCCGCCAATTACGCCTAACACAGTTGAAGCGATGCCAATTTCAGCAATTAACAGTAAGGCTCCAGCCCCAAAAAAAGCTCCGCTTTTTTCTTCGGGCATAATCGCGACCAGTACCACCGCACCAATCACAGCCGCTATCGCTACCCACAATCCTATCTTACTCCTCGCTCCACCTCCTCTGGTTCCAAAACTCACTTCCTGCACCCGGCCCAGAAGTTCACGAGCCGGCTGGCGAAATTGTTTCCGCAGGGCAAGCCATATAGCGACAAAAGACACAAGCAAACCTCCACTTGCCCCGGCGAACACGCTCGACGCCTCGACGTTGAAATAAATCGCTGAACCACCCACAGCACCCTGCCACATAGTCCCAAGCCCGTAAATCATGGCCTTGGTGTAAATTGCTCCGGCTGCCACCCCAACGACCGTACCCAACATCGCCAATATGCTTCCCTCAAGCAATAATAACAGCCTTACCAACTTGGGAGCAAATCCCACCGCCAATAACATTCCGACCTGCTCACTTCGCCTTTCTACCCCGAATACAAAAACGAGTCCCATCAATATCAGAGCTGAGGCAATGAGAAACATGCTGAGCCCCAAGAAAAGCCGACCGAAATCAGTCGCCTCTTCGCCCGCCTTCAAGCCGCGAGCACGAACCTGTTGAAAATAAAGACCCGCTGATGAAACATCAATCGTTTTCAATATTCCTTCAGAGACATCCTCCTCAGACGCTTTACCCAACTGATACCTTATGCCGGTCAGATTGCCAAACCTGTTGCTCCACATCTCCTGACCAGCAGGCAGAGTAACGAACGCTTTCGGCCTGCCCTTGTGTCCGGCCCAGTAGTCCTCGTCCTTCGGGCGTATCTTTTTAACGTCGATCGGTATGCCCGGCTCCCAGTCCCGGCAGTTAGTCTTATCCGCCAGGCCCGGAAAATCCGGCATCAAATCACTGTCGCCCGCCTCATCCGTGGGCAATATGTCTAACACTTGAAAGGTACGTTTTCGTTCCTGCAGTCTTCGCATCGGACCCACAACGAAATAGCTGAGCGAAATCTCATCGCCGACCTTGGCTCCTATGTCATCGGCAAGCCATTGGTTAATCAGAATCTTATCGTCTTTCATGCCGGCAGGGATAATATCACTAAAATTGCCGGCTCGTCCCACAGCCGCCACGAACGAATACGGTGTCGCCTTATCACCTAATCGTATCTCGTTTACGAAATAGGTCAAAATCCCAACCGCCTCACCGCCAACCTCCATCGCTGCCCGGCTCAGGAAATCATCAATAAATATCCGCCGGCTTCTTATCTCAATTGTCTTTTGACCTTCCAACCGCTGAACTTCCAATCCCACGTCGGCTATCTTGCAGCGCCTTTTTAGAGCTGCATTTGCATCCTCTGCTGTTACACTATCTCCGTCCGCAGGCGAGCCGACCAGGAGCACATTGGCATTGGCCTGCTGTTGTGATTTCTCCTGAAGCCATCGCAGCGGTACAAATGCGTTCAGCGGCGCAATCTGATTAGCTGCAAGACTAAAACTGCCGAACGCCGACTCGCCCACAATCGCCTTTACTTTCAGCCTGAAGGCAATCGACAAATCCGAAAACGGTGTCAGCGGCACATCACGCGGCATCGGGCCTGGTTTACTTATACGCAGCACAATCTCATCGCCGACCCCTGCCTCAAGCCTTTGGGCTAACGGCTCATTTAAAATTACTCCCTCTCGAAGGTCCTGTTCAAATTGATGTTTTGTCTCCCCCAAACTGTAAAACCGCTCGTCAGCACCTAAAACGTTAATCCGATTAGCCCGTCTTGTCCCTTTGCTGTTGGCAATCAAACCGCGCAACTGAAGGACCGGTGCGACCTCCGCCTCTAATTCTGCCGCCAAATCATCAGCTAACTCGGCCCTGAAGAATCTGTTCTGTCCGGCTAAAGCCAGCTCAACTTCGCCCAACCTGACCGCTACCAACCTTTTAAGGCTGTACCGAACGGAATCCCCCAAAAATAGCGCGCCCGTTAAGATCGCTGCTGCTACTGCCACCGACACAAGAACTCCTGTATTGGTTCTCCAGTAAAAGCAAAGACTTGATTTGACCAGCCGCCCCAGATTCATCAATCGTTCTTCCTGTCTATCAGTACCCCGTTGTTTAATTCCAGCACTCTTTCCAGACGCTCAGCCAGCCGCACGGAGTGCGTTACGACAACTAAAGCAACTTCTTCGCTGTGGTTCAGTTCGACTAACAGATCGAAGATGTTTTTTGCTGTGGCCTCGTCGAGCGAACCGGTCGGTTCATCGGCTAATAATAGCTTTGGCCTGTTAATCAAAGCACGTACAACCGTCACCCGCTGCCTTTGGCCGCCGGAAAGCTCCCCGGGCCGGTGCTGTGCCCACTCCTGAAGCCCTACACGTTCCAGCAGGCTGGCTGCTCTTTCCTCCGCCTTCTCGCTCGAATCGCTTTCTTTATCCGCAAGTGTCGGTATCAGTACGTTTTCCAGCACCGTGCATTGGGGCAGAAGATGATGCAACTGAAAAACAAAACCGATCTCCTTGTTTCGAATCCTCGCAAGTTCCGCCTCTTCCAGCCCAGACAGGTCCCGCCCCTTGAATAGCACGTTACCCGATGTCGGATAGTCCAATGCCCCCATGATGTTAAGCAGCGTACTTTTGCCGCTGCCCGACGGCCCGACAACCGCCACCGATTGGCCTCTGTCAACCTGCAAATTCACGCCTTTCAGAACACAGACGTCTTCTGCCGCCCCTGGTGATTCATAGCTTTTGGCCACATCTATCAGTTCAAGCATCGTTAACCTTTCTCGACTACCGGATTACTTGTTCATATATACGCACCATCTTCCGGGCGGTTTGTTTAACATTGAAGTTTTCGACCACACCCCGTCTGCCCTTCCTGCCCAATTCGAGCGCATAATCTGCATCGAGCAACAACGGCTTCAGTACATCAGCCAAAGCCTGTGCGCTGCCGGGTTCACACAAGACACCCCCACCGGTGATTTCCAACAATTCGCCGAATACACCAATTGCAGGCTCGACAACCGGCACACCCGCCGCGAGGGCTTCAAGCACGTACAATCCATAGGCCACGGGCTTCTTTTCCGGCACCGAAAGCACGCTGATACTCCTGAAAAAATCAAGTCTCGCATTCCGCTCAAAACCCGGCAAAAATTCCACATCATTAATAAAACCGCCGGCTCTGAGCTGCTGCTCAACCTTACTTAGAAATGCTTCATCATTACTGGTTCTTCCACCGGCTGCTATCAGTTTGATATTCTCTAACCCTTCGCTCTGTTTAAGTATGATGAACGCCTCAGCCAGCGTGTCCAGACCCTTGTTGGGACACATCCGCGAAAGATAACCAATCGTAGGTACTTGGGGCCCGGCCTCCGCCGGCTCGTATCCTTCTAACGAAATGCCTGTGTAAACGACATGCACTCGCTGCTTGTCAAGTTCCAGTCTTTGTATCATAACATCGGCATAATATCCACTCACTGCGATGAATACATCTATGCCTTTTGCACATTTGGCTAATATGTCCCAGGCTCGTCTCGAATAAGGCTCTGCCAGCCCATCCAGAAATCCGTCTTCATCCTGAAGCAGACATGCAACAGGCACACCGAGCCGATCCTTGATACTGCTGGCCAGACCTGCCAACAGAGCATTTGATAGGCAAACCACATCCGGCTTGTTGTCCGGCTTCTCCAGCCAACCGATAAGTCTGTCTAATTCTTTGACCTGTCTTCCATCTTCACCCCTCAGCATCGATATCGTTGTCTCGCCCAGGTCTCTTGCGCTGGTCATACCCGCCTTCCTCCCCGCCCATTCTAAAAGCATCGGCCGGTCAAACAGCTTATCAATCCAGCGCGGGGTCTTTCGGAAAACAGAAAGTTTCTGCTGAAGATACACGTTAACGCCGCCAAAAAAAATCGGTGCGTTGCTAATTTGCTCATCTTTGTCAGTCTGAAGCGGCAGATACATCGGTATCATCAACACATCGTGACCAAGCTCGCGCATTGCCCGCACCAGCGCCGCATCGCGCAGGCAGTTCTCGCAATAAAAGTTATCCCCCGAGCCTGGCACAAGCTGAGCAATCTTCATACGCACACCTCTATTCTACATCCCAGCATCAAACGCATAGACATAACCGTTATCACACCCAATGATAATCATCCCATCTGCAATCGCAGGTGAAGAAGTTATAGGCTGGCCGATCTCGTAGGACCACACTTCAGTCCCGTCGAAAAGACTCACAATGTAAAGCCGGCCGTCTTCAGAACCGACAACCACTTTGTCACCACAAATCACCGGCGAACTGTCAACCTCCGCCAGCGCCCCAAATGTCCAAACCGCCTTCCCGTCATCGCGACCAACGCAGTGCAGGCGGTTATCGCGCCCACCAAAAACAACTACGTTCTCACCAATTGCCGGCGAAGAAAAAAACGGCGAGTCCTCTTGGGTGTATTTCCACACGATCCGGCCGCTGTCAATGTCAGCCCTTAGAAATACGCCGTCGTAGTTGCCAACGTACACTTGTCCTTCCCAGATGGCTCCGGACGCCGCAATGTACGCGCCGCTGTCAATTTGTTTTATCGCTTTCCCATCGGAAAGGTTTATCACATGAATCTTTGCATCACACCCCCCGGCGACCACTTTACTATCGCCGATAGCAGGTGTTCCATTGACGTAGTTGCCCGTCTCATACTTCCACACAACCTCACCCGTCGCCCCGTCAACACAATACACCTTCCCATCATAGCTCCCAAACATCACCAGTGTTTTCTTGCCGTCGTCGGTCCTTGTCCGGTTAGCAGCTCCAAGAATCTGCCCGCCCGTCTCATATTTCCACTTCAACTCACCTGTCTTTGCGTCAAGTGCGTACATGAAGCTGTCCGATGACCCCACGAAGACTTTACCGTCAGCGACACATGGCGACGCCTCGACAGCATCACCCGTCTGGAAAGCCCATATCTTATCCCCGGTTCGCAAATCAATCGCATAAACATCTCCGTCATTTGAGCCGATGAAAACAAGGCCACCATCGACCACCGGTGAGGATTTCACCTCTGCACCGGTCTTGAACTTCCACGCAAGCCTCAGTGAATCGCCCACAGCGCCCGATGCCCTCCCCAAAAGCTCCTGACTCCCTCGAAAAACCATCCAGTTTCTCTCACCTGCAGGCACCTTGCCTTCCGGCCGCCGGTCTTCTGTAGCTTCCTGCTGACTGCTGATCACCAGCCACGCAGTTATCAGGACAACACACATTCCCGTAACAGCGATGATCACCAGAATCATCTTGAGCGTAGTTTTCATAGCTGGTCCTACTAACTATCAGACCCTCATACACAAAACACGTCCAGATAATAACACATTAACTCGTTGCTGGCAAAAAAGAGATGTTTCCAGGCGGATAGGAAAATGCGTCAAATGTAAATGCTTGGCAAATCTTGACTTACAAGACAAAAAAGTGAGACTGCGTCGCCTCGACTTGCCGCCCAATCCCGATGAATCGGGACAGCGCTGCCTGATAAGAATTTGAAACCCGCCGCATGACCTTTTCAACTAAATCCCGCGTGTCCCGATACCTCGGGGATGAATCGGGACTGCGTTTAATTCGGCTTAAATCGAATTATTAGCGTCGGCCGGTAGCTCTCAAACGTTTCATAGAATCCTGAGTAAAAGCCCAGAGAGTCTGTGACCGAATCTCCATTAGTTGGTGTTGTGAAATAAACTCTTATTTGAGTCCTGCCGTCCAGGTTGATGTTTTCTATTCCCTCAGCACTGAACTGGGTTGAAGTCATTGTCTCAAACTCTCCCGGGTCAGCCGGGAAGTAGGCCACGTTATTTGCGTCCGGTACAGCATGATAGTCAACATTTTCAAGTTGCGTACCGGTTCCAAAATAGCCGCCGGCAACATCGATAGTGCAGCTTCCGTCCCATTCGAATGGGTCCTGGCCCCTTTTTCGACCACGGGTCATTTGAACTTCAACTGAATCTATCTCATAATACTCAAGTTCGATAGAATCAATTGCGGTATCAAACGACAATATAGTCTTGT
>CAZLWL010000017.1:36186-37759 GCA_964563335.1 uncultured Pirellulales bacterium | reverse complement strand
AGGCGGGATGGATGAGGCTGAGGTATTGCAAAGGTACAAGGTGAGCACGCGGCTGTATCGCGAGTGGTTGGCCGACCAACTGTTCGCGGATGAATTGAAGTTTCGCATCGAATCGGCCAAAAGGGCGGGCGAGTTAATCATCGCAAGATACACGCCCGTAGCAGCGGCAAAGCTGGTCGGACTTATCGACAGTGATAAGGATGAAACCGTCCGCAGGGCGTGCCTCGATATAATGTCAGCGGCACGGGAGCCAAATGTGTTCGGCCCAGCTGATTTGGCACCGTCAAACCAAGGCCAGGCGGATTTGCCGCCCGCCCTTGCTACGAAGCTGCTGGCGGTCTTAGCTGCACACAGAGGACAGAAGTCAGAGGATAGAGGACAGAAGCTGGATGCTTGATACATAGTTAGTTTTACGTGGGGTTGAGGCCGGGCAGTGTATAAGGCATAAGAAGTTTTGAGTTTTGAGTTTTGAGTGTTGAGGCCAGGCAGTTATAATCTTCACATACATTAACCAATAAATTACAGGTCTGAAGAATGACGAGAAAGCTATCTGGACCTTACCTACTTTATCTAAAGAAAGGAAGACAGTAATGACCGACGCATCAAAACCTCCTGAGCCCGAGCAAACTGAACCTGCTGAACAAACCGAGGGAACTGAACAACCTGAATCACAAGCAGAGCCCGCTCAGCCTGAGTCGGCCGAGGAAAGTCAAAAGCCGAAGATGAGCAAGCTTGCGGTATTATCGGTTGTCTGCTTTGTTGCGGCCTTTGCCGTCCTGGTTATTTATCTTAAATCGGGTGAGGCCTCTATTCCTTTGGCCGTTGAAAAGATGCTTTTCCCGGCGGGAGCTGTCGTCCTTGGTATCGCGCTGGTCGCGGGAGTCATAGCACTGGTTATGATTAAGACAAGTGGCGGTGCACTTTCCGGCAGACGTCTTGCGCTCTTAGGTATAATCGTGCCGATAGTCTCAGCCGTGGCATTTATGCGGACTTCACCTGGAACCTGCTACGAGTGTGTACCGGTATCGCCGGCCCAGCAGTGCAGGTCAAATATTCGCCAGCTCGCAAGTGAGATAAATAAGTACAGGGACGGCAATGAAGGGCGGTTTCCGCAGGCCGAGAGGTGGTGCGATGTGCTCCTTGAGCAGATGGGTGCCGACCCGTCGAGACGCGGTCTCGCCGCGGCTGACGAGTCTTTGTTTAAGTGTCCGCTCCAAAAAGGCGCCCGCTGCAGTTATTCACTGAATAAGTTTGCCGCCGAAGCCGGTGCCGATATACCAGAGGATATGGTGCTTCTGTTTGAATCCGGCCCGGGCTGGAACCAGGTAGGCGGGCCGGAGCTTTTGACGACAGAGTACCATAAAGGCATTGGCTGCAATTTTTTATTTGCTGATGGACATGCTGCGTTTATTAAGAAAGAGGAGCTCGACACCCTCCGCTGGGAGCCGTGAGGATTACCATAATGAACGGAATGCAGGCGGGTTTGAGTGTTGAGTTATGGAATCGCTACGCGATGGTTTTTAAATAGACCCCTCGGCTGCGCTCGGGGTGACAGAGGGCGAGTAAGGCATTG
>CAZLWL010000017.1:6376-36086 GCA_964563335.1 uncultured Pirellulales bacterium | reverse complement strand
AACATTCAGTCATTCCGAGCGAAGCGCAGCAGCCTCCGTCATTCCGAGCGAAGCGTAGCAGCCTCCGTCATTCCGAGCGAAGCGCAGCGAAGTCGAGGAATCTGTTTAAACAGAAAATTCCAAATAACAAATTGTAATCCAGCAATCGCATAGAAAGGTACATTGAAAACGTTTTATGTATACATCATGGCCAGTGAATCAGGAACGCTTTATACGGGCATGACCAATAATCTCAAAAAGCGAATATATGAGCACAAAACTCATCTGGTCGAAGGTTTCACAAAAAAGTACAATGTTACTAAGCTGCTTTATTTTGAGACCTTTGGCGATGCGGCAAGTGCCATCAAGCGTGAAAAGCAGATCAAGGCTTGGCGGCGGGAGAAAAAAGTTGCACTTATTGATACAAAAAATCCTCGGTGGGACGACCTAAGTGGGGATTGGTATGATTAAAAGATAAGGTTTGCTTACTACTTCGCTCTTCGAGCTACGAAGGACAAGTCGCGATTGTGTTTTAATAGACCCCTCGGCTACGCTCGGGGTGACAAAACTCCGTCATTCCGAGCGAAGCGCAACAGCCTCCGTCATTCCGAGCGAAGCGCAGCGAAGTCGAGGAATCTATTTAAAGGATTCCCATTCGCAATGTATTGTGAATGGGATCCCAAATAGACCCCTCCGCTACGCGACCCTTCGGATCGTCTCGGTCGGGATGACGAGGGAAAGTTAATCATTCACGAAAGGAGAATGGGTATGGACCATACAGGCCAAAAGGTAGTATCATACAATGCAGCAGCAGCATCGGGCGTTTACGAGAAGCTTCGGCGCACTCGGCCGACGACAAGGCAGGACTTGCGAAATTATGTCAAGGTGTTCTTGGGTATCGATGTGCCGGATGTTAGGCTTTGTGCTGAGCATGCGACGCCGATGGATTATCTGTGGTATGTGTACAACCTCGACTTTGACCGCAATTCGCAAAGCCGTCCGAACGGCGACTGCGTAGTATGGGCCAATCGCGGCGGGGGCAAAACTGACTTGGCCGCGATAGCGACGCTTCTGGATTGTGTATTCAAGCCGGGCTGTCAAATACGAATTTTAGGCGGCTCAGGTGAGCAGGCCGGCAGGATGTATGAATATTTAACCGGTTTTCTGATAAGGGGCTTTGAAGCGTATCTGGCAGGGCCGGTACGAAAGGAAAAATGCAGCTTTATAAACGGCTCATCGGTCGAGGTGCTCACGCAGTCGGCGACGAGCGTCCGCGGCACCCACGTTCAGAAGCTCCGCTGCGACGAGGTGGAGCTTTTCGATGAGCAGGTCTTTGCCGCCGCCAAGTTCGTCACGCACAGCACGGAAGGTATCATCGCGGCGATGGAGATGATAAGCACGATGCACCGGCCTTATGGCTTGATGCAAAGGCTCATCGCCGACGCCGATAAAAACAATACGCCCATCTTCAAGTGGTGCGTATGGGAGGTGATTGAAAGATGCACCGGCAGGAGTTGCTCGCAGTGTCCGCTGTGGGGTGATTGCGGCGGCAAGGCAAGGCGAGCCGGCGGGTATCTTAAGATAGATGACTGTATAACACAGATGCGGCGGGCGAGCCGGGCGGGCTTTGAAGCCGAGATGCTCTGCAAAAGGCCCTCGCTTGAGAATGTGGTCTTTGCCGAGTTCGACCCGGCTGTCCATGTCAGACCGGTCGATTATGACCAGAATCTGCCCCTTTATCGGACAATCGATTTCGGATTCGTGAACCCCTTTGTGTGTTTGTGGCTCCAGGTTGATTCAGAAGGCGGCGTGCGGGTGATTGATGAATACGTCCGCACACGGGCGGCGATTGATGTGCACGCAGACGAGATTAAGCGGCGAACGCCGTGCGGCGAAGAGCAGGTGGCGGCAACATTTTGCGACCCTGCCGGCGCCGGCAGAAACGATGTTACCGGCACGAGCAGCGTGAACGAGCTGCGCTCGATGGGCATACGCACCCGGTATAGACGAAGCAATATATTGGCCGGTGTTGAGCTGGTTCGCAGGGCCCTGCGTGCAGGCGACGGCACAAGCAGACTCATCATTAATCATAGCTGTGTGAGGCTTATCGAGGCGATGCAGTGCTATCATTATCCCGACATGGCAGGTTCCGCAGCCGACCCGGAGCTTCCCTTAAAGGACGGCGTTTACGACCACCCCATCGACGCCCTGCGCTACTTCTTCACCGGCCTGGCAACCGCCAAAACCATCTCAAGACGTTATTGATACCGGGAAAAATGTGAGCTAATTTTCCTTTACAAACCCCCTCAGAAAATGTATACTATAATAAGCGATAAATCTTGATATTTTCGCGATTTGAGCGGCATTTCACTAAATAAAAGTATACATAGGTGTCGATAGCAATTAGATAAAGAGGCAATTTTAGATTTTTGGAGTAACGGATGACGAGCTTTATTTTCAATGAAAACGATATATCACAGCATATTGTCAAATACGGAGTGGACATAAGACCCGCATCTTGCTTGAACAAGAGATGGAGAAACTCCAGGCTTACTGTAATTGGTTGATCAAACAGTATCCCGAAGCTTTCGATGCCTTGCTCAGTGGTCCGAAGAAAATAATTGCCCAGAAGACGTTTTTTGCAGGGAACGACAAACGTATTGAGTTGCTAACTTTTGCAATGACGAGGAGAGGCCCTGTCTATACGTTCCCAATGAGGTTACTCGTTGAAAGCGTTGAAGATTTTGATATTCCTAATAAAGACAAAATCCATCGTGAGGTGGTGGATAGATACGGGGGAACGAAGAAAATCTGGGACGAGGGCAAACTGGATGAGGGGAAAATATCAGAAAGGGAATTGGGCTCATGGTTAAAGCAATATGGTGTGCCAACTGATTGAGTTAAATTTAAGCATCTAAGATTATGTTTATAAAAAAGATGCCCACGCGGTGGGGTGCGTGGGCGTTGCCCTAAGAATTGGGCAAAGAAGCGGGGTCGGTAAGGAGCACCGGCCCTGCCGAGAAATAAAAGGAGGTAGAATCAGGACATAATAGCAGCGGCAAAAACCCTTTGCCGCGAAATCACCCTCCCATAATCACTTACTTGCAAAGGCCAACTGCGGTTGCATATCGACCGTTCCCTGTGGCGGCAGTTTTTCAAAGCACCCGATTCCAAGCCCGTACGCCTTCAGCAGAAACGAACCGCTCATGCTCGACTCGGAAAAATCGCAACTCAACTCCTCAAATCCACCGGCATCGGCTTCGACGAGACGGCCACTATCGGTGGTTGCGTTGTCGAGAACCTCCGCGATACTTATCCATTCGATCTGGATATAACTTTGCTTCGGACTGTCAAAGCAACTGACCTCCGGCAAGATACTGATAGTAAACAACTCTCCAGCCGTCAGCAACGGTGCCTTTTTGTCGGTGCACACGTCCCCGCCTTCGCCGTACATCTGCGAAATCGGCGCAGCGGTTTTCGCCATGCCGCTCCGCGGCAGTACCAGCGCCGCCAAAAGTATAAGTGTACCGATTCCTATCCTTGGCATGATTACCCTTTCGTGTTGACAGACATATTCTGCACACTGGTTTTTGAAGTACAATTCGTATCGGCGCAACAGTCCACCAGCGCATCAGCTAAGCGAGCAACAACACAATAAGAGCCAGCAAAAACGGCGGCACTATGAGCATCGTTTTGTTAATATTCACAGACCTTCTCCTTAAACAAAGACCCTAACACGTCGAACGGTGAGACTCTATCGCGAACTCCCAATATCGCACACACCTCTTACACAACATCCAATGGCACACAATGCCCTGTTTGAGAGTTCACAGTGAGACTATCACCCTACCCTCCCCCATTCTGAACTGATGCTATATTATACCACAAAGGCCGATTCAATTCAACTAAACGGCCCCAACACGGGCCACGACGGAGATTAACACGTCTTTTGTGAATTGGCGGGCGGTTTTATCGGGCTGTGCCAAAAAATTTTCCGCCCCGTTGTGACCTGTCGCGCCGGTCCGCTGCGGCGCATCGCGACGAGCGACACGGCGGACGCGGCAACGCGGCGAAATACGGGGTTGACTCCTTGTAATAGAAGGTTATATATATGGTTAGCCTGCCTTGAACGGAAATCACCGGCGGCGGTGTAGCCTCTTTGCCTGGAACGTGTGGACTCCAAGGGCCAAAAGGAAGTGAAGGAAATCATAGATGTGCAGATAGGTCAAGTCAAAGCCGTCAGGGGGCGGGTAACATTGAGGTCCCGTGCCATAGGTTCCTGCGTCGCCGTTGTAGCCTATGATCCGCCCAATAAGACCGCAGCAGTAGCACACATCATGCTGCCCGGGCGGGCGCCGGCCAAAAAGACCGGCAGTGAGAAGACAAAGTATGCACACGATGCTATCGATGCGATGGTCGATAAGATGGCTCAATTAGGCTCAACAGCCGGCAACGTCAAAGTGGCCTTGCTCGGCGGCGCAAATGTGCTTCAAAGGGGCGATGACACTATCTGCGAAGCCAATATCGAATCGACCCTGAGCTATCTCAAGACAAAACATCTCGAAGTCGTAGCCACAGCGATTGGCGGAACGAGCAGAAGGAACGTTTGGCTTGATGTAGATAGTGGAGTTGTATCATATACCGAAGGCGACAGCAGCAAGAGCCGGTTGTGCCGGTGGTAGCAAAACGCTGCCGGCCCGTTGCGACCTGTCGCGCCGGTCCGCTGCGGCGCATCGCGACGAGTGGCTCGACACGGCGGACGCGGCAACGCGGCGAAATGCCCTGTTGCAATTGTATTGTCATCCCCGCGAAGCTTGTCCCTGCGAAAGCAGGGAGCAGGGACCCAAGTCCGTGTCTAAAAAATTTATTAAGAAAACGGTGTTAATCTGTGTTAATCCGTGTCTAAAGACAAAGCTTGTGCCCGCGAAAGCGGGTAACGGTCAGTTTGAGTTAGGCAATTAAAGATTTGGCAAGATCCACGGCACTTGCCGCGTCGGGGGCGTAGCCGTCGGCACCGATCTTGTCGGCGAAGTTCTGCGTCACCGGTGCACCGCCGACCATAACCTTTACATTGACGCCGGCGTCTTTAAGCGTCTGGATGGTCTTTTCCATCGCCGACATCGTCGTGGTCAAAAGCGCGCTCAAGCCGACAATCTGGGCACCGCTTTCCTTTACCTCTGCGACAAAATCTTCAGCGGACACATCTGTTCCCGCGTCCGTCACCTCAAACCCGGCGCCTTTGAGCATCATCATGACAAGATTTTTACCGATATCGTGCAAATCGCCCTTAACGGTGCCAATCAAGGCCTTTCCCAACGGCTCGACACCGGCTTCTGCCAGCTTCGGCTCAAGGATTTCCATCGCCATCTTCATCGCACGCGCGGCGATAAGAACCTCCGGAATGTAAAACTCGCCCTCTTTGAAACGCTTACCGACGGTATTCATACCGGCAATCAAACCCTCTTCGAGTACTTTCTCCGCAGCCACACCTTCATCAAGAGCGGCCTTTGTAAGCTCCACCGCCTTTTCGTTGCCGCCGATAACCGCTTCAGCCAAAGCCTGTAAATCCGCCATTTCCAACCACCCAAAAATAAAAACAAACCCAAATTGTCTATTTCCACCGCGCCAAAATCGACTTTTTAGCATCATTTTCCCTGCAAATCAAGCCTTATCGTTTTAAATTTCCCGGCCGAAGCCGCAGAGCCCCAAGCGTAAGCGCGAGGTCATTTCGACCGAAGCAACTTTGTCATCCCGCACTTGCCTGCCCTGAGCGGAGTCGAAAGGGATGCGGGATCCAGTACTTGTCATCCTGAGCGGAGCGCAGCGTAGTCGAAGGATCTATTAAAAAAAATCCCGGCTTGCCGGGATTCCTTCTTGGTTAGCCTCGTCAATTCATTGCCGGGGTAGGGTGCGATATTTCGCACCACCTTTTGTCATTCCGACCGCAGCGGAGGAATCTACTAAAATTGTCATTCTGAGTCCCGGCGCGCCGGGAAAGAATCTCAGATCAATATACAATCTAAAATTTCGACGCCCTGAGCGCAGCCGAAAGGGGAGTCGAAGGCCGAAGCGGAGGAATCTATTAAAATTGTCATTCTGAGTCCACCGAATGAGGATTAATATCTGTACCGTTCTCTGAGAAGGGTAACCTATCGTCAGGTTTCACATCAAGCCAACGCAGCATACCAAGATTTCGGATAGTTGAGGCGACCTCAGCTTTATCCAGCTTTGGTCTCCTTAGGTGCTTCCATTGCAGTACAGCTTCTAAAACATCCATCTCGGAAACAGTGGATCGTTTGTTTTTCCTAAGTTTGTCTGCCGTGAATATCACTGTCGCAATTATTTCCGCCTGTTTAGTTTCGACGCGTACAAATATATCTGTAGTTTTTTCAATTAGCGAAACATATTTTTCGAGCAAAAACTTGTAGCGTCTCCGAGCATCTTTGAAGGTTGGACCGACTTTAACTTTAAACATGCTGCCCAGACGTTCTTCTTGTAAGAGATTATTGTTTATTAACTTTGTTACGGCTAACTTAACTTCTTTGGAAAAGGGTCCAACTACTTCCCACTCTAATTGACCGTTTCCACAACCAAGTGGTGGGATCGCAATCGAGGTGATGCCCCATTCCCTATAATGTGCAAGAAGGTAATCCAGGCCTCTTTCAATATCGCTCACTTTTGAGACAGATTTCCAGTGCTCTTTGGTCGGGAAATTCACAATCTGCGGACCGGACAGATTCTTATACACATAGGGCTGTCCGATCCGTATTTCGTTGCGTTCGCATCGTTTTACATAATCCTTGAACATTTCCTGAAATCGGTTCTTAAACTCCAGAGCTATTCCTTTGCCCATTATGCCGACACAATTTACAGTGTTTACAAGGGTTTGTGCCTTGGATTTCAGAATGTCACCTATTAGGATCTTCATAACAACCTCTCAGAAGAACATATCACTTCTAATAGATTCGTGAGAAAACTTCTTCGAAAGTTTGTTTGTTAGACCAATATAGAGGGTTCCATTCTTTTTGCTCGCCAATATGTAAACATAGTATTGTTTCATGGCTTTTTTCTGGATTCGGCGCCTGCGCGGGAATGACAAACGAAGGATTACTAACAACTAATTCACCTTCTCAAAGGTGAATCTGTGTGCGTTTGCGTCGATTTTTATTTTATCGCCGTCGGCGAATTTGCCTGCCAGAAGCTCGGCGGCCAAACGGTTCTCTAATCTCTGCTGAATCGTCCGCTTTAACGGCCGGGCGCCGTAGGCCACATCGTAGCCCTCGTCCATCAGTTGTTTGCGGGCACCGGCGGTAAATTCAACCGCCAGATGCCGCTCTTTAAGCCGTTCGGCCAGATAACCCAACTGTATATCGACGATTTTCTTTAAGTCGTCTTTTGCCAGCAGATGAAACACTATTGTTTCATCTATCCGGTTCAAAAACTCCGGCCGGAAGGACTGCTTTAGTGCATCCTTTACGTGTGCCTCAATCTCCCAGTCGGCGCCTTCTTCAGCGCTTAGCTCCTGAATCTCTAAGCCGGCGAAGTTGCTCGTCATAATGATAACGGTATTCTTAAAATCGACCGTCCTGCCCTTGCCATCGGTCAGCCGGCCATCGTCAAACACGCCCAACAGCACATTGAAGACATCTGCATGGGCCTTTTCAATCTCATCCAACAAAATCACCGAATAGGGCTTTCTCCGCACCGCTTCTGTCAATCTGCCGCCCTCATCCCAGCCGACATATCCGGGCGGGGCACCGATAAGACGCGACACCGAGTGTGATTCCATAAACTCGCTCATGTCGATGCGGACCATCGCAGCCGGGTCGTTGAACAGAAAGTCCGCTAATGCTTTCGATAATTCGGTCTTACCCACTCCCGTCGGCCCTAAGAACAAAAACACCCCTATCGGCCGGTCGGGGTCGCCGAGTCCCGCCCTGTTCCTGCGGACCGCATTACACAGGGCTATAACCGCTTCATCCTGACCGACCACCCGCGTGCGGATGACCTCTTCCATCTTCATCAGCCGTTCCCGCTCGCCGCTGAGCAGCCGAACAACCGGAATGCCCGTCCACTTGGCAACGACTTCGGCAATTTGCTCAGCCGTAACTTCATTCTGTATCAGCTTCGTCCTGTCGGACCTGGCAAGTGCCTCTTCCGCCTCGGTAAGCTGCTTTTTGAGCTGCTCGATCGTGCCGTATTTTAGCCTCGCCGCGGTCTCCAGGTCGCCTTTGCGCTGGGCCTCTTCAAATTCCGTTTTGGCATTGGCGATTTGTTCTTTAAGCTCTTTTACCTTATCGATGTCGCCTTTTTCGGATTCCCACCGGCCGGTCAGCTCCTTATCTTTGCTCTCCAATTCAGCCAAAACCTTTTCGGCGTCTTTCAATCGCTTCGCGCTGCCCGAGTCCGATTCTTTCTTAAGGGCCTGGCGTTCAATCTGCAGTTGCATAATCTTTCTGCGAATATCGTCAAGCTCAGCGGGAAGCGAATCGTTTTCAATACGCAGTTTCGAGGCGGCTTCATCCATAAGGTCTATTGCCTTATCCGGCAGCCACCGGTCGGAGATGTATCGATTTGACAAGGTGGCCGCGGCCACAAGTGCCGCGTCGGTGATGCGCACGCCGTGGTGCGTGTCGTAGCGGTCTTTTAAGCCGCGAAGTATCGCGATTGTCTCCTCAACGGTAGGGGGGTCGATGAGCATCGGCTGGAAACGCCTTTCAAGAGCTGCGTCTTTTTCGAGGTATTTGCGATAGTCGTCGATTGTCGTTGCCCCGATACACCTTAGCTCACCACGGGCCAGCGAGGGCTTGAGCAGATTGCCGGCATCGACCGCACCCTCGGCTCTTCCTGCGCCCACAATCGTATGCAGCTCATCGATAAAAAGTATAATCTGACCTTCCGAGGCGATGACCTCCTTCAGGACCGCCTTGAATCTATCTTCGAACTCGCCTCTGAACTTGGTGCCGGCAATCAGGGCGCCCATATCTAATGCGATGACCCTTTTATTCATAAGCCCGGTGGGCACATCGCCCGCGACTATCCGCTGGGCAAGCCCCTCGACTATAGCGGTCTTGCCGACGCCCGGCTCACCCGTCAGCACGGGATTGTTCTTCGTCCTGCGATTGAGGACCTGCATACACCTGCGTATCTCGTCATCACGCCCGATTACAGGGTCCAGCTTACCCGCCCGCGCCATCTCTAACAGGTCGATGCCGTACCGCTCCAGCGCGCGGTATTTGCCCTCGGGGCTGTCATCGGTAATTTTCTGGCCGGCGCGGAGCTGCTCCCACGCCGATTCAATCTCTTTGCCGGTAACGGCGTTGACGCTCAGGATTTCCTTTGCGTCACTTTTTACCTCTGCAAGCGAGATGAAAAGATGCTCGACGCTGAGGTATTCATCACCCATCTTGTCGGCCCTGGTCTGAGCGCTTAAAACGACCTGGCTAAGGGCTGGATCAGGTGTTATCTGTCCATTGACATCACCCGTGGGCAGGCGGGAAAGCTCACTTTCGGTCATGTCCCTGATTGGACCGATGTTGGTGCCTACCTTTTTCAGTATCATCGCGACAGCACCATCTTCGTCGCTGAGCATGGCGGCCAGCAGATGCAGCGGCGACAGAACGGTGTGCGATTTGGCCATCGCAATCTGCTGAGCTGTGGCCAGGGCCTCCTGAGCCTTCATCGTAAATTTGTCGAACTTCATAGTTTTTCGGTCCTTTTTCTGTTTGTCGTCATTTGAACTTGTACTGTCCAGAATAACTGATTGCAAATCGCGTGCCGAAACGAAGGAAATCATAACCTTCTTAATGATAAGCACTTAACTCTACGTAGTTCCTGAGCGCCAGTGCCAATTTGGCAGTTCCCTGCACTGCCGCAACAATCACCGTCAATTGGGATGGCTCTGGAGATTACACCACCATCCAGGCCGGGATTAATGCTGCTGTCAGCGGGCTGTCGGTTTGGGGGTGGAGTAGAATGTGTCAGTAATTTATTGTGTATTTTGGTGGTAGGCTCTAAGAAGTTGACAATTAGTGCTCGGAGATAAGACATGAAATAGGGGGTATAAGTTCTGGTTTTTGGGTTCAAAATTTGGCAAATTGGGAAATCAGTGGACACTTGGTAACGCGGGAATCGGGGTGAAATTTTTTTTAACGCCTTGCTGCTGCTGGGTTTAGGGCAAAAATCGAAAAATTGTCAAAATCCCGTTTTTTTGCCATTTCGGCGCATTTTTTAGCACTTTTTTGAAAAAAGCGGGCGTTTTTTGGCCGTTTTTCGCATTTTTTCGTACGCTAATTGTAGATATACTTTGTCGTCAAGAGCGCTGGATTAGCCCGAAAGGGGTAGAGGAATTTTAGAAATGTCTTGACAAATTCGACGATTTGTGCGCGCTTCGGCGAGGTAAGTTTTGGTTGACGCATTAGGGGATTTTGGTTATTGTATGGATCAAGAGAGCTGGACCTCAAATTTGGGAGAATGGCAAAGAAATTGAATTATATTGACAAATAATTTCTTTAAGTGAAGAGATAGCAAAATGAACCATTGGACGAAATTGAGTATTGAGTTTGCAAATCAAAGGAATTACTTAGATAAATTGTTTAGAGTGTATCCGACCATCCCTGAAGATATTAGGGATATTGACCAATCTATATGGAATAAAGTTGAGTCTTCTTTTAGTAATAAGGACGACAAAGAATTAATCCGTAGTTTGATAATGTTAGATTTATTTCCAATAAAAGGCTCTTATGTTGCATATTTGAAAAGAGACACATCATCAATTGATAGAAATCCGCAAACAATTAATAGATTGTGTGGCAGGTTATATGAAATGGGTTTGAATCGAATATACGAAAAATGTAGTGAACCAAAAGAAACCAATAGGCAAATTGGACCGATGTTTAGAAGATGGCTTAGTAGAGGAACATTGGTTTGAAAATAATGCCTTTGGAGAGATTTACCTCTACTGATGGTGATGCTATTTTAGATGGTAGTGATTCAGAGCTAATGCATTTCGCAAGTGAACAGTTAAATTACAAGTACAATAAAGGCCTTGATTTTATTTGTCGAATAAACGGGAAATATGTCATCGGTGAAGCAAAATTCTTGACTGATTTTGGTGGTCATCAAAATGCACAATTTAATGACGCCATCAGTATAGTAAGTTTGAAGAAGGTAAACGCCGTTAGGGTAGCTATCCTTGATGGTGTTTTGTACATCGGCAATAGGAACAAAATGCACAAGTTTTTACTTGAGCACAAAAAAAAGTATAATATTATGAGTGCCCTTGTTTTGAGAGAATTCTTGTATCAGGTTTAGACAGTTATGTTTTTGGATTATAACAATAAGAAATCAGAAGAAGAAATACTAACCAAGAAAATCAATAAATGTCTTAACAAAATTAATGATACAGTCTCCAACAAAAAATTAATCGTTGGAGACAATTATGAAATAATGAGATGTTTGTTGGATGATTATAATGTAGCTGGTCGAGTGGACTTAGTGTATATTGACCCACCTTTTTCGACAAATAATGTATTTAGGATTAGTGATAAAAGAGCAAATACAATAAGTTCGAGTCTTGAAGATAAGACAGCATATGAAGACAACCTCCGGGGAAGCAATTTTATCGAATTCTTAAGAGAAAGATTAATTCTGATAAGAGAGCTAATGTCAAACAAAGCTTCTATTTATTTACATATTGATTACAAGATTGGTCATTATGTAAAAATAGCTATGGATGAAATTTTTGGGGTTAATAATTTTAGAAATGACATTACTAGAATAAAATGTAATCCAAAGAACTTTGGACGTAAAGCATATGGGAATATTAAAGACTTAATCTTGTTTTATACTAAGACGGATAAATATACTTGGAATAATCCAACAGTTGAAATAACAGAGGAAGATATTGAAAGATTATTTAAAAAGGTGGATGATAAAGGAAGAAAATATACAACTATTCCACTTCATGCTCCTGGTGAAACAAAAGATGGGCCAACTGGTCAACCTTGGCGGGATATGATGCCCCCTGAAGGAAGACATTGGCGGTGCCCCCCTGAACAATTGGAAGAATTAGATCAACACGGCTTAGTAGAATGGTCTGTCAATGGTATTCCAAGAAAAATAATCTATGCGGAAGAAAAAATAAAACAAGGAAAGAAATTACAGGATATTTGGGAATACAAAGATCCACAGTATCCAATCTATCCAACCCAAAAGAATAAAGAATTTCTGGACTTGATTATTTCAGCATCCTCAAATGAAGGTGATTTAGTAATGGATTGTTTTGCGGGATCAGGGACTACAATTGTTTCAGCTAATGAATTAGGAAGAGACTGGATAGGTATCGATGAATCAGAGCAGGCCATTAAAGTGATAAAAAAAAGGTTCTCGCATAAAAAACATTCTTCCCTATTTGAATCAGATTTGAAGTATGAGATACTAATGCTTGAAGACAAGACTAGCCCCG
This sequence comes from uncultured Pirellulales bacterium, assembly GCA_964563335.1. Classification (GTDB taxonomy): domain Bacteria; phylum Planctomycetota; class Phycisphaerae; order Sedimentisphaerales; family Anaerohalosphaeraceae; genus QNBT01. The sequence continues at coordinate 23,641 of CAZLWL010000017.1, read as the reverse complement.
CTTTGCATGAAGCTACGCAGGACGGTCGGGACTAATTTTAACAGGGCCATCTGCTCGCTCTGCTCGGTCGGGATGACGGTTGGGGAGAAGGAACTGTCTTTCCGGTGGAATTGGATGGGGAAAGGTTGATAGTAGAGAACAGTTGGTGAGAATTGATTGGTGATAGAAATAAATGCTAACTGAATCTGATGTAATTAAAGCTGTGTGCGACTTCCTCGAGGGAAAGGGATATAAAATTTTACAACAACTTAAAGAGAGTGAAAAAGGAGATGACATAATAGCTGTCTCGGCTGACGGAAGAGAACGCGTTTTTATTGAGGCCAAAGGTGAGACTAGTTCCAGAAAGACAAGCGCTATATATGGAAAACCTTTTAGTCGAGGTCAGGTTAGAGTTCATGTGGCGGAAGCGTTTTATAGGGCTGCGCAAAAGCTGGAAAATGATGGTGTTAATTCAATAAGTGCCGGCATTGCACTGCCCGACAATCAAGACCATACAGAGATGGTAGGACGAATCAAACGAGCATTAGAGATTCTGCACATCGAAGTTTTTTGGGTAAGCTCAGAAGGACTCGTTGAGGTAGAGGGGATTTGGGAGATAGGTACAGACAGATTAGAAGAAAGAGAAAGTAAATATGAAATACAAGCCAGAGACAATACCGATTCCACAGGATAAGCCATACGAGTATGATCAGCTTAAACGTCAGGAGTGTGGTAACAGCCTAAAAAGCCTTATAATTAATGCTGGAGGACCTTTAGTAGTAAGCCTTAACGGTGGATGGGTGACAGGCAAGACAATTTTCTTGAAGATGTGGAGGCAGGACTTAGAGAATGACGGCTTTACCACAATCTATTTCAGTGCATGGGATGATGACTACTGTGATGATGCAATTGTCGCACTAATTGGGCAGCTATGGAAAAACATCAAAAGGCCTGATTGTGAAGAAATTGTCCAATCAATCAAAGAGTGTGCAGCTCCGGTATTCAGGAGTACCTTGTTAAATGCTGTAAAAACTATGAGTGCTGGGATAGTTGATTTAAAAGAGGAACAGTTGAAATCAATTTCAGAAAAGGCTGTCGATGAGTATATTAACGCTGGTGAAAAATTACAAGAGCTTAAGAATAAACTTACTGAACTTGCAGAAAAAGTCTCAGCGAGCGGCAAACCTCTCGTGATTATCGTTGACGAACTTGATCGTTGTCGGCCAATTTTTGCGATCGAGCTGTTGGAAAAGGTAAAGCATCTTTTTGACATACCAGGTATTGTGTTTGTACTTGGCGTTGACAGAGAACAGCTCGGACACTCCATAAAGTCAATCTATGGACAAGACATGGTTGTCGACGGATACCTGTCAAGATTCGTAGATTTAAACTTTATGTTACCGGAAGGTAACAAATCTATATTTGTTCGACACTTAATAAATATATTTGGACTTGATAGTTTTTTCGCTGAGCGGAAACAATCAAAATATAGGCATGAGGACGAGCTTGATTCATTTTCTGAATCGTTTACAGATCTATCTGAAGTGTTTGGTCTTTCTTTGAGGGATATTGAACATTGTGTCAGACTTTTGGTCGTAACTGCAAGCAATACAGAACTTGCAAATATGATGTTACCCCGCTTACTTTCTATACTAATAATACTAAGACATGTGAACCTGAATTTGTATCGTGAATTTCTTGATGGCATATGTAATTCTGAAAAAATAATCGAATATATCCTTGAACAACCAACCGGCCAACAGTATATGAATGGTCCAATAAATAGTGGAGGTCTAATCACAGAGGCCTTCTTAGTGGCGGTTTCACGAGATGATTGGCTGAAGAAGATCTCCTCGCAGTTACCGCTTTTGCAAAAGGGTGAAAAGCCAACTGTTCCTGATTTGCCTGTTAGATATTTGGAAATGCCAAAAGGCAGAATTTCAGATCTCATTCGAGTCTTTAGCTGGCTTAGCAATATGGGTTTTCGAGGAGTGGATACTAGATCACTTAAATATTTGACGGATAAGATCGAGCTTGCATCACTTATCACAAAATAGGATGGGATTGACAGGAGCGACATGGAGCGTGAAAAGTGAAATAGATTGGGATTGCCGCGTCGCTCCGCTCCTCGCAATTACCCCGCACCAAGTTATGGGCAGTTTGCTACTTGTGGCGGGACACGGCGGCAAAAGCCTATTAAGTGCGGGACAAGCAGGGTTAAATAGAGATGTGGTATGCGGGGCATACCCTACCTTTTCACGGTCAAACTTGTTTGGCCGTGGCACCCAAATGATTTTATAATGTATATTGTTTGGAGTGGTAATGCGGCCGTTTACACTTTTGATAAAACCGGCTGGGCCGGACTGTAATATTGCCTGTGGGTATTGCTTCTATTCGGGAAAAACGTCCCTGTTCGGCGAAGGTAAGCACCGAATGAGCGATGAGGTGCTTGATAAACTCGTCGGCAGTTACGTCGGGCTGCGATTTGGAGCGAGCAGTTTCGCGTGGCAGGGTGGAGAGCCGACGCTGATGGGGCTGGATTTCTATAAGAAGGTTGTCGAGGTGCAACAAAAATACGGCGCCGACGGCCAGGTGGTGACCAACGCGCTGCAGACCAACGGGATACTGCTTGATGAAAAGTGGTGCAGGTTTTTGGCGGAGTATAAGTTTCTTGTAGGGATAAGTTGTGACGGGCCGAAAGAATATCACGATTACTATCGGCAGACTCGGTCGGGCGAGGGGACGTTTGATAAGGTGATGGCGGGGATAGAGAACTGCCGGAGGCACAAGGTTGAGTTTAATGTGTTGGTGCTCGTAAATAACATGAATGTGGAGGCGGCGGATGAGCTTTTTGATTTCTTCAGGGAACATAAGGTCAAGTACCTTCAGTTTGTGCAGTGTGTCGAGTCCCGATTTATCGGGGCGACGGGGCAAATCGCCCAGTTCAGCATAACACCGGAGCAATACGGCGAATTTCTTTGCAGGATGTTCGACCGGTGGGCCGAGTATGGGCCGGAGCGGATTAGCATCCGCACGTTCGACAGCATACTGTCCTATCTTATGGTGGGTGAGCATTCGATTTGTACGTTTCGTCCGCAATGTAACGACTATATTGTCGTCGAGCACAATGGAGATGCTTTCTGCTGTGATTTTTTCGTTGAGGACAGATGGCGATTGGGCAATATTCTTGAGACGCCGATAGAAAAGCTGGCAGCGGACAAAAAGAAGCGTCAATTCGCCCGTCTGAAAACAAGCATAAGCAATAAGTGCCTGGTATGTAGACATCTTGATGTGTGTCGCGGGGGATGCCTTAAGGACAGGATTGTGACCGACGGCGATTACAAGGCGCCGAGCTACTTTTGCGCCGGTTATAAGCGGTTCTTCGATTATGCGCTGCCACGGTTCACGCAGATAGCCGCCAAATTAAGCCAGACAAGTCATCGGGCAGTGGAGAGTTAGTGCGGGTCAACCATCCCCAAAGCCCTTGGCTTTGAGGCTGCCACCCTTGGGTATATTAAGAGTCGTGGCGAATATCGAATGGCATGCAGACGAACTGTTCCCACGGATTGGTTTTATTGTGCCCAATCTTCGCTGGAAATCCAGCAATGTGGTGAAGTTTTACAACCAGCGCGGTACGGCAGAACAGTGGATTAAAGAAGGTAAATCTGCGTTGAAATGGACACGACTTTCTTGTCATGATTTTGTGGATAATCAGGTTCGTCTTCAACTGTTTGACTGTTCACGTAGATTTTTGTAAAATTATTGGAATCGTACCCCGGCGCGCCGGGACAGGCTGGAGAAAACTAAGTTTTGTAAGAGTTTAAATGGGAAATGTCAGTTTATATGTGCTGATTTCGCACGTGCCGTACAAGTTCCTCTGCGGTTCTCGTTAGGGCATATTTGCAAAAGTGTGGTCAAACAGCTTATACTCCCGGCCGGATTGGTCCGAGAAGGCGTCTGAAATGAAAACAATAGTAACAGCCGTTTTTTTTCTGTTGGCAGGTAGCACCGTCGGCAGCACCGGTCGGCATGACAAATCTCAGATCGATTTTGTTTTTCATGGAACCAGCGACACTTCCTGCGCGGTGGCTTTGAGCGAAAATATGTTTGTTGTGGCGGATGATGAAAATAATATACTGAGGATTTACAAGACGATTAATAATTCCGGCCCTGTTTGCTCTTATGATCTGACGGTCTTTCTTGAAGTCGGCCTTGAGTATCCCGAGGCCGACCTTGAAGGTGCGACGTTGGTTGGCAATCGTATCTACTGGATTACTTCGCACGGCAGAAACAAAGATGGAAAGATGCGCCCAAACCGATATAGATTTTTCGCAACCTCAGTTAAATTCGACAACCAAGAGGTTACTATCAAACCGGTTGGTACACCTTGTCGAACACTCGTCCACGAACTTATTCAAACCGAGAGTATGGGCAAACTGTGGCTTAATGATGTGACTCAGTTTAATGTTAAACTCAAAAAACAGCATCGCAAGAGGCTCGCTCCCAAAAATGAGGGGCTCAATATTGAGTCGCTTTGCGCATCACATGACGGCAAGGCAATGTATATAGGATTCAGAAACCCTCGTCCTCGAAATGAGCCGACCTCAGTGCCACAGGCACTTGTTGTTTCCTTGAATAACTGCCGACAGGTAATCGAGAACAAACAGCCGGCGGTTTTTGGTGAACCGATACTCTGGGATTTAGCAGGTTTAGGGATAAGAAGTATGGAGTATTCCAATTTTCACAAGGCTTATTTTATTATCGCAGGGGCCTATGACGGCAGACGTAAATTTGTTTTATACCGTTGGTCGGGAGATAAACATACGCCACCGGTTTTGGTCCGGCAGCTACAGTTTGGCAAGGACGACTTTACACCTGAAGCATTGGTTGTGTTTGCCGGCATTGACAAACTGTTGCTGCTTAGTGATGATGGCACGTTGCTTGTCGATGTATCCAGCCCTTCCGAGTGTATGGAAGGAGAAATGGTCGAGCCCGGTAAGTGTCCAAATAAATACATTGTTAATCCCCGCAAAAAATACTTCCGTGGGATCCGGCTGAAGCTGTAGTTACAGCTTTGCTAAAAGTTTGAAATCAATGAATCGTGTTTTCTATAAAGCCGGATAAAAGAGCATCGGAGTAAGTTTGTTCTTATTGAAAGCCTAATTTCCCTGGTGTGCTCTATTCATCCACCGGGTGATATACTCTTCGGCATCAATCGGGGTGGTTTGGGCAGGTTGTGCTACGGGTTCTGGTTCTATTTGGGGCGCCGGCTGCTCAAGAACCTCTTTTGCGCCCGGGGTGATCTGCTCGGTTTGCAGTTCGGGCACCTCTTGGGTGATTTGCGGTTCATCCGTTTTAGTTGGCTCGTCGGAAACCCTTTCGCTGCTCCACATGCCATCCGGACGTACCTGCAGGACGCCGGTATCACGATAAAAATTCAGCGTGGCGATGGCGCGGGCAACCAGTGCCTCCGTAGCGGCGTTCTGAGCGTCAAATAAGCCGTTCTGGGCGTTAAGGACGCGGCGACTGCTTGCTCGTCCGTACTGGACCAGTAGCAAGGCCTTCTCAAAGCGTTTTTGAGCCAGTTCGAGGCTCTCTAACTGGATGCGGTGGCGCTCGGCTGCCTCGGTCAAATCACGGTAGGCCTGACGTACCCCCAATGTCACCCAGTCGGCCATCTCCTCATACTCCCGCTTGCGCTGGTTCAGGGCTATCAGAGCTTTGCGGTATATATTCTGTTCGGCCACACGGTCAAGAGGCAGCTCCCAATCGATACCAATCTCGGCCCCGTCAAGATGACTTCTCAGCGGATTGTTGTCACGCGGACGTCTCAGTGGATTGAGACGACCTTGGTCGGCGGTAAAGTCATCGTCTAACGCACCTATGCTGGGTAGTTCTGAGGAGCCTGAAAGTGAGGTAGCATCCACACCGACGTAAAGGTTCAATTCGCCGCGAAAACCATCGGCGGCAACAAGAACCTTACGCTCGGCGTCGGCTATTGCGTTGCTGCTGTTAGCAATCTCCAGACGAGCGACCAATGCTGCTTCAACGGCCTCGGCCTCGGAAAACTCCGGCTTAGACAGCTCTATCGACCTTAAAACTTCAAGTTCATTAACATCTAATTGTAATTCAACATTTGCCGGTAAACTCAACTGCCAGAACTTGAACTCATCCAGTGCCTGCTTGTATTCTTTTTCCGCCCGAACCAATGTATCCTTTGCCTGGATTTTTTCCTGACGGATCCGGTCCAACTCGAGGCGTGACAAACGTCCTGCGTTGGCCAGTTTTTCGACTTTGCTATACACATCAACGAGGGTATTGTAATTATTCTCAGCATTCTTAACCGCGTCATAGAACTGCATAACCCAGTAGTATTGAGTGATGACCTCAACCACGAACGTTTTGCGGAACCGATTGAACAGACGAATCTGGTAGAGCGTGTTGCGTTCCGCCTGTGTGAGATTTTCCAGGACGACTTTACGGTTGCTTCCGCGAAGCAGAGGTTGTGTTACGGTTGCGCTGAGGATGGAGGCCATCCCGCCGCGAATGTCGCCCGTGAGGACCCTGAACCAGGCGATACCAACTTTTGCGCCGATTCGGCCACCGTCGGCGAGCAACCGCTGAAACCCGAGGTCTGCTTCGCCGCCGATTCCTTCATCGTTACCCTCTTTGCCGTATCCTTCCCTTCCCCCGCTGAAAAACCAGGGCTCAAACTCGTGCCGGGCGAGCCTCAAATCCAGGGCCATGACGTAAAGAAGCTCTTTTTCAAGTTGGTATTGGCGGTTGTGTGCCGTTGCCAAAGCGACGGCATGGGGTAATGTGAGGACGCCGTCAGGAGGTACGACTCGTTCGATTTGGATATCGTTAGGCCCCGGCGTCACATCACTGATTCGGTAATTAGCGGGGCTGGGCAGGTCGTCGGTCCACTTTTGCTCGATGATACCGTAAACCTTTTCATCCGCCTCGGCCTTGTATTCATATGGGTCGGACGCGCAGCCGGCCAGGGCGCACAACGCCACCAGGCTGCAGGTGAGCAGCCGGGATGGTGTTCTGTTTTCAGTAAGGAGACTGAACATCATAAGGTTTAGTGTTATCCCCCGCTACACATTTGGTTTCGTTGTGTTCTTCAGATTGACAGCAAAGAGCTGTCAATCTACAACCCCCTTATTCCGACCAGCTCTCCCGGCGTCAGCTCGAAGCCCGGCGGAATCATTACCAGGAAAGGGCGTCCCCACTGCGGGATAAGGGGATTTCGCAGCAATCTCAGCGGCACCGGTTCAATGGTCGGACCGACATGCGTTATCTGGGCAGCCTCTGCAATCTGGGCGGGCGCATTGGTTTTGACAAGTTGAACCTCCATGTTCTGGCGAAGCAAGCCGGCCTGCTTTTCGTCGGCATAAGCGATGATTTCAGTGGGTCTGGCCTCGGCTATAGTGAGTATCGTCTCCCCGGCCAAGACTATTTCACCCGGCTTATGTAAAATACCCTCGCCAGGCCTGTGCAAGGCAACCTCATTTGCCCTGCCACGAATTTGGATTACAACGCCGTCAATCGGTGCCTTTAACACGAGTTCGACCCGTTGAGCCGACAACTCGTTTGTCAGCCCTTCCTGAACCTTTATTGCTTTTCGCAGAGGATTCATTGCTTCATCTATGGAAGGATTAACAGGTTGACGCTGAGCGAATTCGTCCCGCCGCTGCTCGGCCCTCTGAAAGTCCTGTTCATATTGGGCCATCAGATTTTCATTCTCCCGGATTTGCGTTGCTATCGCATCGTGTGCCGCCTGTGCTTTTTGCAGGTCGTAAGGAGTAACAGCATCTTTTGCGAGAAGGTCCCTGGAGATTTTGACATCCAATTCGAGGTCCTGGAGCATCATCCGGTCGGTTTCAATCTGCGTTTTCAACTGCAGTGTGCTGAGCTTGACCTGCTCCACGTCGAAACAGAATCGTCGATATGTGCTGCTCCAGTCGGTTTGACGGTTGGCTGCTTCGGCTGTCAACAGATTACGATTTGCGTTTAATTCGGCCTGCAAACGTTCTATTTCGGCTGAAATAGTAGCGATTTGCGTGTTCAGGTGCTCGTCGGCCAGCGTAGCTAATACCTGTCCTCTGCTCACCGTCTCAAACAATTCAACGGAAACAGTTTTCAGCCTGCCCGCAACAGTGGCGGCAACCTCTCGCACCTGGCCCTGTGCCATGCCGACGATTTCAAATCGCCGCCAGCGCTGTTGAAACAGGCCGACTACACATGCTACCGCCACCAGCCAGACAAGGACGGGCATGATGTGCAGATTCAGGCTCGATAATAATTTTCGCATCCGGTCAGACCTCTAACAACTGTTCCTGCATCGTCAGGCTGACATTCTCAATACCTTCTATTTTTCCCAACTCGGCCAACATCTGTTCATTCCTCTCGGCGTTTCGTATCATCAACTGATAGGCGTATTCCACGACGGGGCTTCCGAAGCCGCTGTCCTGTGCGGAGACGAGTGTGAAGTTGCCACAGAATTGTTTAAGGATTTTGGAAATCGGGTGGTCCGGCCCAATGTGTGTCGGAAGATTAAAACGCAGAAAACCATTATGTGGTCGATGTCTGCCGAAGTCCGTCAGATGAAGGTACAAAAATATCATGCTCAGGAATACCGTCCCCGTCACCGCAATAGCATAACGCTGCGAGCCGGCTGCCATCCCCACCACCAGTGAGCAGAAAATGAAGGCAAGGTCACGTGTGTCTTTAATGATGTTACGGAAACGTATGATTGACAGCGCTCCCATCAGACCGACGGCCATCACGAAGCTGCTGCCGATAGTGCTCATCACCATCGCCACCACAACCGTAATCACTATCACCGATTGAACAAACGATTTCGAATAGGACAGTCCGCTGTGAGTGAAGTAATACACCCATGCCAGCACCTGCCCCAGAACAAACGCCAGCAGCATAGATAAAACCACCGCTTGCGGGCTGAATACCATCGTTGTTGACGAGCCACCTTCGAGTATTTGCCAGATTTTGTCCATATTACTCACATCGATAAATTAGGTGCACAGAATCCCATCGAACAAGCGTGTTTTACGGAGGTAACGTACTTGGATATCGATTCGCGTCTCAGGTCGAAGTACTTTACCATTTTGCTGAGCCATGCGGGATAGCGAGCGGTAAACTTAAGTTCGAGTATCACGTTATTGAACTTATGACGCTGCCAGCCCGTGCCGTTGAACATTACTATTGGCTCGCTGCCGGCATTATGGCACAAGAAACGGTCAAAGGTTACGCGCACTCTGTTGTCCGAATCGTCTTCATAAGCTTTGCGTTTGTAGCGAACTCGTATCGCAGGTTTTGCCTGGATGCAGTGCATATACAACTGGAACTGTCTGAGCGTCTGTTCATCGGCCTTGTATTCCTGGGGCGGCAGCGAGCGGCCGGCCAGTAAGTCAACCATGTTGTCGTGTGTAACGCGGGTCCTGCTTTTGATGATGATATTATTGAGTCGGCGCTTGATCTCAAAGAAGTAAGGCGTGCTCGTATCATCATCATAGCTTCGGATGCGGAGTTTGAAACGGTTTTTCTTGCCTATCATGCTTTCACGGCAGAGCTTGAAGTCTTGTGAGTCCAAATATAGACTTACAATCGGATAGGCGCCGTCGGGCTGCAGTTTGCCGTATCGGTCGAGGTGAATATAGGGCTTGATGAACTGCTCGATTGCCTGGGCCTTTGCTTCGGATATATGATACTTTAGCTCATAGCGGCAAAACAGGTTCTTGCCGGGTGCGGCTATGCCCGGTCTTCTGATGGTGGTTGGGCGTTTTTTGGGTTTTAGCAGGGCAGGCGCGCTTCGCCCCTTCCGGCTCTTGAGGCGAGCAGAGTCGGTCTTGGAACCAGCAACCTTTTTTGGTAAGTCGCCAGCAACCATCCTATAACCCTTCCATTTATTCTATGGCCTTGATACTCGATGCCGGAGACAATTATCAGTTCTCTCGGCGGTGCTCGAATAACGCTCGGCCGATGGTAAAGACGCTCAAAGAGGCCATTTGTTTGTTGCAGAAAAATGACCTTTCGAATCCGTTCAACAAAATTAATCGTTCCTTTCTCTGTTAGCTTTCGGTACCAGCTACACGACCATTATAGCAAAATCACTAAGTTATGTCAAGAAACTTATCTGACTGTAAGTAATTATCAATAATGCGTTTACGACCAGAGGAAAGACTCTTTCCGGTCTTTCCCGAAGAAATTTGGAGGCTTACGGGTAGTCGGAGTCTGCAATTGCTTTCATGACGCCAGCCGCAAGCGAGAGTATAATGCGCCGGCGTGGGAAAATTCAAGACATATTTCGCCGAATTTTGAAACATTTCGGATTTAAAAAGGTTCCTGACCCCTTTAAGCCCCCTTTGCCGGTTGTTGACAAGGGCAAGGGTATGACTTAAACTATGTAACACAAGTTTTTTGGACACTTATCTTGTTGAAAGGGGCGAGTTATGAAGGTCAAACAAGCGGGCAAGAAAATTAACCGGAAACTCAGGATGGGGATGGTCGGCGGCGGGCCGGGGGCGTTTATCGGCGAGGTACACCGAAAGGCGTCTCGAATGGATGGGGGAATTGAACTTGTAGCAGGCGCGTTCGACATCAATCCTCGAAAGTCGAAACAGATGGGGCGTGAGCTTTATCTGAATTCGAGGCGGGTCTATCGTAACTACGAAGAGATGATAGAGCGCGAACTCAAGTTGCCGGCTGAGGAAAGAATCGATTTTGTCTCGATATGTGTGCCGAATAACTGGCATTTTGCCATCGCACGGGATTTTCTGCAGGCAGGTTTCCACGTGATGTGCGAAAAGCCGATGACGTTCAACACGAAAGAGGCAAGGGCGCTCGTCAAGATTGTCAAGAAATCCCGCGGAGTATTCGGGCTGATGCACAATTACACCGGTTATCCGATGGTCAAGTTGGCGCGCGATATAGCCACGAGCGGCGACCTCGGTAAGATTCGAAAAATTGTCGTGCAGTATCCGCAGGGCTGGCTGCACAGCCTGCTGGAAAAGACGGGCCAACAGCAGGCTTCATGGCGTACGAATCCGAAAGAAGGCGGTGCTTCGTGCTGCGTTGGTGACATTGGTACACACGCGGAGAATTTGGCCGAGTACATCACGGGCTTAAAGATGACTCATATCTGTGCGGACCTTACGACGTTTGTCAAGGGCAGGAAATTAGAAGACGATGGCAACTGCCTGATTCGCTACAACAACGGCGCCAAGGGTGTGCTTCATTGCAGCCAGGTTTCCATAGGCGAGGAGAACGGCCTTGCCATCTGGATTTACGGCGAGGAAAAGGCCTTAGAGTGGTATCAGGAGCATCCGAACTATCTTTATGTTAAGGTGCCGGATGGGCCCGTACAGGTCTGGCGGCGAGGCAATCAATATGTAGCTGACAAAAGTCCCGCTGCCGCCCGTGGCACACGTTTGCCATCCGGTCATCCGGAGGCCTTCTTTGAGGCGATGGCGAATGTGTATTGCAATTTTGCCGACAGGGTACGGGCAAAGCTAACCAGGACAAAGCCGGCCCCGTTGGCACTGGATTTCCCGACTGTTAATGATGGTCTGCGGGGGATGCTCTTTTTGGATACTGTCCTGGCAAGCGCCAAGAGCAAACAGAAGTGGACGAAGATGAAAAAGTAACCGTTGCCGGTAAGACTCATTGGAGAGCATCGAAGACTTTTTCGGAGGTTAACAAATGAAGCGTCTAAGTTTTCTGGCAATATGTTCGATTTTGACATGTATTGGAGTTTCTGGTTGTGAGCAAGCTGCCAGAACCGGAGCCGTGAAACTGGAGCGGACCGAGACGAAAGCCGAGCATGACAAGCGGATGGCGTGGTGGCGGGAGGCCAAGTTCGGAATGTTTATCCACTGGGGGGTGTATTCGGTTCCGGCAGGGGTGTGGAAGGGCAGGGAGATAGCCGAGATCGGTGAGTGGATTATGGCCCATGCCGATATCCCTGTTGAAGAATATGAGAAACTTCCACCTCGATTTAATCCCGTAAAGTATGACCCAGCCCAGTGGGCGCGGATTGCCAAAGAGGCGGGCATGAAGTATCTGGTCATAACATCGAAACATCATGATGGGTTTGCGATGTATGATTCAAAGATAAGCGATTATGACATTGTTGACTCTACTCCGTACGGTAAGGACGTGTTGGCGCCTCTTGGCGCCGAGTGCGAGAAGGTGGGGATTAAGTTTTGCACTTATCATTCTATTCTTGACTGGCACCATCCGGCCCAGATGCCCAACTTCCCGCCGCAAGGCAAAGAGCCGGAAGGGTGGGACAAGTACGGCATGAACCTGATGAGGCCGGGACGGAAGGAAGAATATAAGCAGTACATGAAGGCCCAACTGCGGGAGATTGTAACGCAGTACGACCCTGCCGTCATGTGGTTCGATGGCGGATGGACCGACTGGTGGACCGTGGACGACGGCAAGGAGATTCTAAATTTACTTTGGGCGTTAAACCCGGATATGATTATCAATAACCGCGCAACCGAAGACGAAAGAACGGACTCATGGTTGGGTGATTACGGTACGCCGGAGCAGTATATACCCGACGGCGGGCTGGATTACGATTGGGAAACCTGCATGACCATGAATGACACGTGGGGATTCAAGAGTTACGACCATAACTGGAAGCCGACGAAGGTGCTCCTGTTTAATCTTATCGATATCGCCAGTAAAGGCGGCAACTTTCTGCTCAATGTCGGCCCGACCGCCGAGGGTATCATCCCTAAAGCAAGCGTAGCGAGGTTAAGAGAAATCGGCGCCTGGCTGGACGTTAACGGTGAAGCCATTTATGGAACAAGCCCCTGGCGCAAGAGTAAAGAAGGACCGACGGATATATCTTTCATAAATTCCTATGAAGGTGATTATGCCGATTTTGTCGAACCTAAATACACCGCACAGGATATCGCATTCACCTCGAAGGGCGATACTGTATATGCTATTTGCCTGCGTTGGGCGAATGAAAAGGTACTTATCAAATCGTTCGATGCTCAAACGATTGGCGACAGACGGGTAGTGAGTGTTTCGATGTTGGGTATTGATGATGATTTGATGTGGGAGCAAAGACGAGACGGTCTTGTCGTCTACTTCCCCCGTAAGTTGCCGTGTAAGTATGCCTATGTACTAAAGATCCAGTTGAAAGGTGAGAGTGTTAAAGGGGTCAGGAACCTTTTTTAGGACAGGCGGGTAGCGGGTGGCAGCCTTTTTGCCAAAGGCAAAAGGGATGTTAATTTACTCAAACTGACCGTTTTTGTTTTCAGACATGGATTTACACGGATTAACACTGTTTTTAAGAAGTTGGATTCCAGTTTTCGCTGGAATGACAAATTGCGTTATTTCTCTGTTAGAACTTCACTTATATCAGTATATAGTGTTAAATCGGTCAGTTTGAGTAATTTTAGCAAGTATTGAAAACGTATGGTATGCTCTTCATATCACAGTTACTTGTAAACAAATTTTGTGAGGGAATTGGATATGTCAAGATCAATAACACTTTTTACGGGACAGTGGGCGGATTTGCCTTTAGTGGAATTGGCTAAGAAGGCGGCCGGCTGGGGATATGAAGGGCTGGAGTTGGCCTGCTGGGGCGACCATGTTGAGGTCGATAAGGCGGCCGGCGACAAGGAGTATTGTAAAAAGCAGCTTGCGATTTTGGAAGAGAACAATCTGAAGGTCTTTGCAATCAGCAACCACCTGGCGGGGCAGTTGGTATGCGACCCGAATGACGACAGTCGCTCCGATATGTTCGCGCCGCCCGATTGCGCCGGCAATGCCGAAAAGAAACGCGCCTGGGCCGTTGAGGCAATGAAGAATACCGCCAGGGCCGCGAAGAATCTCGGCGTCAAAGTGGTCAACGGCTTCACCGGGTCATCTATATGGCACATGCTGTATAGTTTCCCGCCGGTTTCCGAAGCGATGGTTGATGAAGGTTTCGCGCAGTTTGCCAAAATGTGGAACCCGATTCTTGATGTGTTTGACGAGTGCGGCGTGAGGTTTGCCTTAGAGGTGCATCCCACGGAAATCGCATTTGACATAATCACTGCAAAGCGGGCGCTCGAAGCTATAGGCAATCGTGAAGCCTTTGGTTTTAATTTCGACCCGAGTCATCTGCACTGGCAGATGGTTGACCCGGTTTGTTTCCTGAATGAGTTTTCCGACCGCATCTATCATGTCCACATGAAGGACGCGGCATTGCAGTTGGACGGCAGAAGCGGGATTCTTTCATCACACTTAGATTTTGGAAAGCCCTGTCGCGGCTGGGATTTTCGCTCGTTGGGCCACGGCGGCGTCAACTTCGAGGAGATCATCAGGACCTTGAACCGGATAGGTTACAAGGGGCCGCTTTCGGTGGAGTGGGAAGACAGCGGTATGGACCGTGAGCATGGCGCAAAAGAGGCGTGCGAGTTCGTTAAGAAAGTGGACTTCGCACCGTCGGTGGTTGCGTTTGACGCGGCGTTTGATAAATGATACGCTGGGCAAAACCAGTTTTTTTGGGAGGTCTGACTGTGTTGCGAAAGAAGAGAATTAGTCGGCGTCGGTTCATTAAGCGGGCCGGTGTGATTTCTGCGGGGGCGCTTGGGTTTCCGTACGTTATTTCTTCGTCGGCTTTAGGCAAAGCAGGGACGGTTGCGCCGAGCAATCGTATCGTGATGGGCGCTATCGGCGTCGGCGATATGGGCACGTACGACATGGAAGGCTTCTTAAATAAATCCGAGGTGCAGATGGTGGCTGTGTGCGATGTGGATAAGAGTCATCGTGACAACGCCAAGAGGATATGCGACGAAAGATATGGAAACGACGATTGCAAAAGCTACCTTGACTATCGCGAGCTTCTCGCAAGGGACGACTTAGATGCCGTTACGAGTGCGCTTCCCGACCACTGGCACGGCATTGTTTATGTGGCTTGTGCACAGGCCGGACTCGATATCTACGGGCAAAAGCCTTTGGCCCGCACGATTGACGAAGGTCGCGCTATTTGCGATGCGGTCAAGCGATATGGAGTTGTATGGCAGACAGGAAGCTGGCAGCGGTCAGTGCGCGACTTCCGCTATGCCTCCGAACTCGTCCGCAACGGTCGTATCGGCAGGATACAGCGCGTGGAAGTGGGTCTTCCAACCGGGCCCGATTACTTTCCTTACAAGCTGCTGGAAGTACCCGACAGGCTTGACTGGGATTTTTGGCTCGGACCTGCCAGGTTCAGGCCTTATTGTAGTTTCGGCGGCCGGGGGAATTGCCACTGGGACTGGAGGTGGATAATGGACTACTCCGGCGGGCAGCTTACGGATTGGGCCGGCCATCACATCGATATCGCCCACTGGGGTCTTGACGCCGACTATACCGGCCCTGTTGAGATTGAAGGAACGGGAATCTATCCGACCGATGGTATATATGATACGCCCGGGGAATACCGGATCGAATGCAAATATGCCAACGGTGTCGGGATGACGATAGCGAATGACCAGCAGTTGCCCCATGGAATGGGCACTGGCTGGTACGGCACAGACGGCTGGATACACGTAAGTCGCGGCGGGCTGTGGGCAAGTGATGAGAATATTCTGCAAGAAACGGCAGGAGCCAATGAGATAAGGCTCTATAGGAGCAACGACCACCGCCAGAATTTCTTAGACTGTGTCAAAAGCAGGAAAGAGACTATCACGCCGGCGGAAGTTGCACATCGGTCGATAAGTGTGGGTCTGCTGTGTGAGATTGCTATGCTCACCGGACGCAAGCTGAAGTGGGACCCGGACGCCGAACGCTTCATCAACGATGAACAAGCAAACCGGCTGCTTGCCCGGCCCTTGCGAAGTCCGTGGCACATATAAAAAGAAGCTTTATAAAGAAAGGATGGTGTAATGCAACTTTGGACAAAGCCCTTAATCGTCTTATTGATGGCCTTATGTTTCATCGGCTGTAAGCCGAAGCAGCCGCCGGAGGCTGCACCGAAAGAATTACCAAAAGCGCCGGCAGCCGAAGAGGCAGCAGCGCCGGCGCCGGTACCGGCCGAACCTGCTGTGGCCGAAGAGCCCGAGGAGCCGGAACCGGCCGAGCCAATCGAAGCTGCACCGCTAAAAGCGCTTATTGTAACCGGTCAAAGCGCCGAGTGGCATCCGTGGCGGGTAAGCAGTCCGATCTTAAAACAATACCTTGAGGAAACGGGCTTATTTGCAGTTGATGTTGCCATGACCCCTGCGAAGGGCGGTGATATGGATGAATTCAGTCCCAACTTTGCGGACTATAATGTTGTAGTAATAGATTATGAGGGAGATTACTGGTCCGAGTCCACTCAAGAAGCATTTGTGGAATACGTTAAGTCCGGCGGAGGAGTTGTCTTTTATCATGCTGCGAACAATGCTTTTCCCGATTGGAAAGAATACAACCAGATAGCAGGTCTTGGCGGCTGGGGTGGAAGGGATGAAAAGTCAGGCCCCATGGTAAGGTTCCGTGACGGCAAATTTGTGCTCGATACTTCGCCCGGCGAAGCCGGAGAGCACGGACCCGCACACAAGTTTCAGGTGATAAACCGTGTCAGGAACCACCCGATTACCAGGGGTCTGCCGACTAAATGGATGCACGCCAGGGATGAACTGTATGCTAAGCTTCGCGGGCCGGCTATAAATTTGACTATTCTGGCGACTGCATACGCCGACCCTGAAAAAGGCGGCACCGGTGAACATGAGCCATTATTATTCACAATCGGCTACGGCAAAGGAAGGGCCTTTAATACGGCTCTGGGCCATGCAAATGAACCGCCGCTGACTTCACTGGAATGCGTCGGTTTTATCACCACGTTTCAGAGGGGCGCCGAGTGGGCCGCAACCGGCGAGGTGACACAGCCGGTTCCCGAGGATTTTCCGACCGCTGCCGAAGTGAGCAGGCGAAAACGTCTCAAGCAGGCAAATGTTGAGGAGCTTCTGGAAAAGATTTCCGGCTATGAATACGGCCGGAGCCGAAAACCACTGACTGAACTGGAAGAGTTTTTGCGTTCGGCGCTCGAATCGCCCGAAATCCTTAAGAAAACAGAAAAACAATTCACTAAGTTACTCCGCTCCGATGCGACGTTAGACGCGAAGCAGTTCATCTGTCGCAAGCTGGGCGTGATCGGCTCGGAAGATTCGGTTTCTGTGTTGGCCGCGATGCTGGGTGAGCCTGAAACTTCGGATATGGCGCGATATGCGTTGGAGCGCGTTGCCGGAGAAGCTGTCGATGAGGCTTTGCGCAAAGCTTTGCCTAAAGCGACCGGCAAGG
>CAZLWL010000017.1:0-6276 GCA_964563335.1 uncultured Pirellulales bacterium | reverse complement strand
GCTGTCGATGAGGCTTTGCGCAAAGCTTTGCCTAAAGCGACCGGCAAGGAAAAGACGGGAATAATCAATACGTTGGGGGCACGGAGCGACAAAAAGTCGGTTGGTGTTTTGGCTGGCTTGATTTACGACTCTGATGCGCAAATAGCAACTGCGGCGGTTAGCGCGCTGGGCCGAATTGCGAATTCACAGGCCGCTGCCATACTGGCTGACGCGACAGGCAGGACCAGCGGAAAGTTGAAGCAGCAGGTTCTGCACGCATATCTCAATTGCGCCGACAACCTGGCGAAACCGGTCGATAAGGCAAAGGCCCTGGAGATTTACAGCCAGGCGTATTCTTCAGAGAATCCCGAGGCCATTCGTATTGCCGGCCTGCGGGGAATAGTTCTGTCTGGTAAAGAAGACGCTGCCGAGGTTATTATCGATGCAATCAAGGAAGGGACCGGTCGCCTGCAGGCCCAGGCCATTGCCTTAGTGCGCCAGATAAAGGCCCCCGGCAAGATAAAGGCGGCAGCGGAGCATTTGCCCAATCTTTCAGCTACCGGACAGGTTCAATTGTTAGCCGCCCTTGCCGATTGTGGGCGGCCGGGTGCTGCCCGGGCGGCCGTCATCGGCGCGGTGAAGAGCGAACATCAAGAGGTCCGTATCGCTGCGGCCAAGACGTTGGCGGTTTTGGGTGATGAATCCACGGTTGTTCTGTTAGCTGAAATTGCGGCATTATCAACCGGCCCCGAGCGCAGGGCCGCGAGGGAAAGTCTGTATAGTCTGCGAGGCGCAAAGGTGGATGAAAGGATTATTAGCAGCGTTTCCGGGGCCGAGCCCGGCGTTAAGGTTGAGCTGATTCGCAGCATCGCCAACCGACCAATAAAATCAGCAGTTGAGAGTTTATTAAGAACCGTACAGGATTCGGATAGTAAAGTTCGGCTGGAATCATGGAAGGCCTTAAGAGATGTCAACGAGCGTAACCTGCCTGAGTTAGTCAGTCTTATGTTAAACGCACAAGATGAAACCGAGCGCGGAGAGGCCGAGAGGACTGTGGCGACAGTTGCCAACACATTTCCGAAAGGCGAGCGGGCGATACCGATGCTTGAGCAACTGGCTTCGACCGACGATGTCGAAGCGTCCTGTTCATTATTGAGGGTGCTCGGTAAGACCGGAGGTGACGGTGGCCTTGATATGCTTCGTGGTACACTGAATGAGGAAGATCCTAAGTTGGTTGATGCTGCGATTCGCGGTCTTTCCGATTGGCCTGGTGATGAGCCGATGGCTGAACTTTTCAAGATAGCACAAACATCCGAGAGCGAGGTACACAAGGTATTAGCTCTTCGTGGTTATGTAAGGATGATTGGGCTTGACGACGAGCGCGATGCTCAAGAGACGGTCAAGTTGTACCGGGGCGCGATGAATCTGGCGGCGGATGCAAGTGCAAAGAAAATGATTTTATCCGGTCTGGCGGAAGTGAAATCTCTTGCGGCGATGCAGTTTGCCGCTGACTACTTAGATGATGATGCACTTGGACCCGAGGCCGCCTCGGCGGCGGTCAGTATCGCCGACAATTTAATCGAAAACGGCCTCGGCAAGCAGTGCAGGCCGATCCTGGAGAAGGTTGCCCAAACTGCGAGGAATGAAGATGTCCGCGAAGGGGCCCATGAGATGATAGAGTGGATTGAGGAAATGGAAGCCGAAGATTAGAGAAAAAAATTCCGAGCAGCACATCGCCGCCACCATCTGGGATCCGGAGCTTGTTGGAAGAAGCGGGAAAAGCAGATAGTATGGCTTAAAAGATAGATTGCGAGGCATGGGGGCATACGATTACGATTTGTATCGGTTAAATGCATTTTTAATGCAATAAAGTTAAGAAAGGAAGTGGTTATGAATATGAAATTAAAAGTTCTGACTTTTTTGGGATTGCAGGTGTTAGTAGTAGCAGGATGCCAGCCAGAGCAAAAGTATATGTGGGATGTCCACGATTTGAGCCGCCCCCGGCCTGCGGTAGTAACACCGGCAGATCAGGCCCATGGCGCTCCTTCAGATGCTATTGTGCTATTTGACGGCGAGGACCTGTCTCAATGGGAGTCGGGTGGAGGCCGGCCGGCCCGATGGAAAGTAAAAAGAAATTATTTTGAGACCGTGCCGGAGACCGGAAGTATTCGAACGAAGCAGGCGTTCGGCGATTACCAGCTGCATATTGAGTGGGCGACACCGGCTAAGGTTGAGGGCAAAAGCCAGGGGCGAGGTAACAGCGGCGTTTTCCTGATGGGCATATATGAGGTGCAGGTTCTGGATTCGTATGAAAATGATACGTATCCTGACGGGCAGGCCGGAGCAATCTACGGTCAGAAGCCGCCGATGGTTAATGCCTGTCGCGGTCCCGGCCAGTGGCAAAGCTATGACATTATCTTTAGAAAGCCGATCTTCGAAGGCTGTAAGCTGGTCAGGCCTGCCACTATCACGGTATTGCAAAATGGTGTTTTGATTCAGGACCACTGGGAGATAAAAGGCGCAACCCACCACAGAGTGAGGGCCAGTTACGAGCCGCACCCCGACAAACTACCGCTGTCTTTGCAGGATCACGACAATCCGATGCGATACCGAAATATCTGGATAAGAGAGTTGCCGGAATGATAAAACAAACAAATTATTTTAGAAAGGTCAGGAATAGTTGCGATGAAAAGCAAAGAGGAAAATCAAGTTCGCCGTAAGGGGCGAATTTCGCGTAGAAAGTTCTTAGGCGCTGCTGCCTCGGCGACCGCGGCCTTTACTATTGTGCCCCGACACGTATTAGGCGGGCCGGGCCATACTCCGCCGAGTGAGATGCTCAATGTTGCCGGTGTCGGCGTCGGTGGTATGGGAATGGGCAATCTGCTTAATATAGCCGGCCTGGATTTGGATGAGGACGACAACATCATCAGCACGGGCCCGGCCGGCGCAAATATTGTGGCGCTTTGCGATGTGGATGATGAATTTGCCGCCAGGGTTTGCGAGATTTTCCCCAGAGCCAAGAGGTATCGTGATTTTAGAAAGATGCTTGAAAAGCAGAAAGATATTGACGCGGTGGTTATTGCCACGCCCGACCACACCCACGCAGTGGTTGCTATGGCGGCGATGCAGCTTGGCAAACACGTTTACGTGGAAAAGCCACTGACGCACACGGTTTACGAGGCCCGCATGTTGACAGAGGCGGCCCACAAGTACAAGGTCGCCACCCAGATGGGCAACCAGGGACATTCCGGCGAAGGTGTCCGCCTGATATGTGAATGGATATGGGATGGTGCAATTGGGCCTGTGCGCGAGGTACATGCCTGGACCAACAGACCCATCTGGCCACAGGGAATACTTCGGTCCAAGGACAAGCCACCGGTCCCTGATACCATTGATTGGGATTTATGGCTCGGGCCTGCGCCGAAGCGACCTTATCACCCGGCGTATCATCCGAGGTTCTGGCGAGGCTGGTGGGATTTTGGATGTGGGGCGCTGGGTGATATGGCCTGCCATGTGCTTGACCCGGCCTATTGGGCTCTGGATCTGAAAAATCCGACCAGTGTCGAGGCCTGCGCTTCTCATTGGGCCCGCAGGGAGGCAGGTGAAGAGTGGGGCCGGATTGATAAGGTTATGGACTCCTATCCGAGGGCGAGCATAGTCCGTTATGAATTTGCTGCTCGGAGGAACATGCCACCTGTTAATCTGACCTGGTACGATGGCGGGCTAAAACCTGCCCGGCCGGATGCGCTCGAGGCCGGCAGGCGTCTCGAACAGGCCGACAGCAATGTGCTAATCATAGGCGACAAAGGCGTATTGAGATACGGCGAGTACGGCGACAGCCCGCGTATCATTCCCGAGACCAAGATGAAGGCATACAAACGTCCGCCCAAAACTATTCCCAGAATCAAGATGAGCCACGAGCAAAACTGGATAGATGCCTGCAAAGGCGGCGAGCCGGCATGCTCGAATTTTGACCACGCCGGTCCACTGACCGAGATGATTCTTTTGGGTAATATCGCCCTTCGCTATCCCGGCGAGAGGCTGGAATGGGACGGAAAGAACATGAAGGTTACCAACCTTGATGAGGCAAACCAGTATGTTCGGAGTCAATATCGGCACGGATGGACTCTATAATCGCGTAATCTTTTTAAGATTGAAGAAAAGTTCGAACTGTTCTGATATTTGTCGGGAGTATAAGATGTGTAAAAAGATAGCACTACTTATAGTATTGTCGGCAGGAGTTGCTGTTATTGGCCCGTGCCGGGAGCAGGAATGTTATCGCAAGGAGTCAAAAATAGTGTCGCTGAAGAATCATCCAACTACGGATGCCTATGATGGATGGCGATTGGGCGTGCAGGCCTGGACGTTCAACCGGTTTACGTTCTACGAAACCATTGATAAGACCGCTTCGTTGGGTCTGGAGTGGATTGAGGCCTACCCCGGCCAGCGGCTGAGCAAAGAAAAGCCGGGTTTGAGGTTTGACCATAATTCGCCGGGCGAAATTCGGGCCGAGGTCAAAGCTAAACTCGCCGACGCCGGCGTCAGAATCATCAACTACGGCGTTGTTGGACTGGGCAAGGATGAGGTGAAATGTCGAAAGGTATTTGATTTTGCCAGGGACATGGGTATTGAAACGATTGTGTCGGAGCCGCCGGAAGATGCGTTTGATATGATAGAGGGGCTCTGCAATGAGTACAAAATCAACGTGGCGATACACAACCACCCCAAGCCATCGCACTATTGGAATCCGGAAACAGTGCTCAAAGTTTGCAAAGGCCACAGCAAGCGCATTGGCGCCTGCGCCGATACCGGCCATTGGATGCGCTCCGGCCTGAATCCCTTGGAGATGCTCAAGAAACTCGAGGGGCGGATCATCAGTTTGCATTTCAAGGATATAGATGATGGACATGACGTACCTTGGGGCTCGGGTCGGTGTGATGTAAAGGCGATGTTGAAGGAACTGCATCGGCAGAACTTCGAAGGTGTGTTTTCAATCGAGTACGAGTACAACTGGGAAAATTCGCTGCCCGAGGTTCGCGGCTGTGTGGAATATTTCAACAGGGTTTCAGGCAAGCTGAATCCAAGCGGCTGGCGGGACCTTTTGACCGAAGACCTGTCAAACTGTTACAATTCGGGCAGTTGGGCGCTGGCTGACGGCGTGCTGGCGCGCAAGGGCGGCGGGGACTTGTGGACAAAGGAAAGATACGGCGACTTCATCCTCGATTTGGAGTTCAAGCTTAACAGAGGCGGTAACAGCGGCGTCTTCATCCGCACGGGCAGCATCGAGAACTGGCTGCATACCGGCATTGAGGTGCAGGTACACGACAGTACCGACGGTACGGCACGCGGCTCGTGCGGAGCGATTTACGACTGCATCGCGCCGAGTAAAGACATGATGAAGGACCCCGGCCGGTGGAACCGGATGACGATAACAGCCGAGGCAAACAAAATATATGTAGTGATGAACGGCGAAGAGATTATCGACATGGACCTGGACCTGTGGACCGAACCGCACAAGAACCCGGACGGTACGCGAAACAAGTTCAATACAGCCTACAAGGACATGCCGAGGGTGGGCCATATCGGATTTCAGGACCACGGCGACCCGGTGTGGTATCGAAACATAAAGATAAAGCCGTTGAATGATTAAACCGGAGAATCAAAAGGTATGGATAAACGAATGAACCGAAGAAATTTTCTTCGCTCAACAGCGGCTGCAGGTGCCGGATTGGTGCTGGCCCCGAATGTACTGGCCCAGACCGCAGGAGACGGCAAGGCGGACGACTTGAATGTTGCCCTGCTCGGAGCCGGTGCTCAGGGACAGGTTCTTCTGGATTCGTGTCTGAAGATTCCGGGCCTGCACTTCAAGGCGGTCTGCGATATCTGGACCGCTTACAATCAAAAAAGGGTTACGCGTCTGCTGAAGAAGTATCGACACGAAGTGAACCCTTATGTGGATTACGCCGAGATGCTCGATAAGGAGAAGGACCTCGACGTGGTGATAATTGCAACGCCGGACTTTTGGCACGCCGAGCATACAATCGCCTGTCTTGAGGCTGGGCTGCATGTCTATTGCGAGAAAGAAATATCCAACACCCTCGAAGGCGCCCGGAAGATAGTTGAGGCCGCTCGCAAGACGGGAAAACTCCTGCAGATCGGCCATCAGCGGCGAAGCAACCCGCGTTATATTCACTGTCTGGACAAGCTCATAAAACAGGCGAAGCTTTTAGGCAGAATCACGACGATAAACGCCCAGTGGAACCGCTCGGCCCGGCCGGACGATGGCTGGCCCAAAAA
>CAZLWL010000016.1:15421-37971 GCA_964563335.1 uncultured Pirellulales bacterium | reverse complement strand
CTAATGGGGCGCTACAGTTTTATTCCGCCCCGACAGGTGCCGCACTTTTGCTCCGGCGTTTACAATCGTCGTACCCATAAGAAAAAAATAGCTTAAACCTTATGAAAAACACGCAACTGTCTAACTGGAAACGGCACTAGCCAGCCTTGGGTGAACCAACGGCGTCGTGAACAGGCAGACCTTGGTTCACCCAGTATTTTTAGCCTTGCACAACGAAACAGTTATTTCTGTGCCATGAGCTAAATCATAACAAGAATATTTTTAATCAGGAAATCCAACGCCCCGTGATAAGATGCATCTCCTCCTTTATCGAAGAGAATTTGTCTCCTCCTCCGACTGCATTAACTCCAACAGATATCGACGAATCTCTTAAAAAGAACTACTGATATTTATTTATGATGCTATAGGAACGAATTTTCTTCTGCGTATTAAAGCGAGTGAGCCCAGGCCCAGCAATATCATCGTAGCCGGTTCGGGAACGCCCGAGGAGGTAAAGGCCGCCGTTGCGTGGAAACCTGTGGGTTCAGCACCACCGATTATGGTCTTATTGGCAAAAGCAAAAGAGAATTGTTCCTGAATCAAGGTTTGAGAGAAATCCTTGACGGTTATTTGGACGTTATTGAGATGGAACAGGTCGTCGGCATAAAAACTACCCGGATTAAGTTGACCGCTTCTGAAAGTGATTGATACCAAAGGAACGGCAATATCTGGATTATCGCCATCATCGAAAAACCTGATGGCGCCGCCGCCGGTGACGCCGCCGAAAGAATCTCCGTTATAGGTCAGGGGGTCCATTTTGAAAAAGGCATCTTGATAAAATCCCCCAGTTAGCGGTACCTCCAGATCAAGACCCGTATAGGAGTCATCCCAACCGCCGATAACCGAACCGGTGGTTCCGAAAGTCACAGTAAATAACGGCGTACTGGCATCGGCGGCCGGATCAGCGAAGGTAGCTATGGTTATGGTTGTTCCAGAAGCAGGATTCGTGGTGAAAGCCAATCCCAGGGCCAAAGCTATAAATATTAATACGCTACAATGATACTTGATTAAATTCCCACTCATGTGTTTTTCCCTATCCTTATTGTCGATTCATTGTTACCTAAATCTAAAGATTGTACTGGAGGCAGGTAATTTCCTGCTTCCTTTCATTAAATTGTACCAGATCCAGCTTTCAATTTCTATCGTGGTAACTACGGTATTTTTCCATTTTTTGAAAAAATTTACAATTGGCATAACTCCTTGCCATTCCGAGGGTTAGATAAATAAAGGGTCAGATATGATCATTAAATTCAACAGCGTTAGGTATTTTACGATAAAAATTGTATAATAGGAGTTGGAGGGCCGGATTCTTGGCTCTCTTCCGCGGCATCGCTGAGGATAGGTAAATTCGGGTGAACCTCGATATTCTGGCCTGCCAGGCGATGCCGTTTTTTACATCCCTATGGCCTACTTTCTAGACGTTGTAATCAAGTGTAGCATTGTTATCAAAAACAGACCGACTATGACGAACGGAATAAGAACAACAATTATAACAGGAGATATAATATCTGCTAACCACACAAATACTTTGCTCATTTTACTCCTACTTTGTTTTGGGTTTTTCACACACTTTGATAGGGAAAAACCAAAGGATATATACTAGATTTTACCCGATTATACTACCCCCCAACGTGTTTTGTATCAGGCACAACGTCTGCTTTTGCTTCTCATACATTTGATGTGGTACTCTAAGGCCATGGGACGGCTATTCTGACAATAAATATTTAATAGATCCTCCATGGTTAGTCCTTGGTAATGAAAGAAAAAAGTATATATGGGGGGAGAATTAATCTCCCCCCACACGGCATCGTTGGGGATAGGCAAATTCGGGTGAACCTCAATTATCCGAGCCTGCCAAACGATGTCATTTTTTTACATCCTTAAAAGAACTTATCAACAGAAATATATTTTCCCAACCATATTATCCGACTATATTCAAAGGGATCCAGGTCGTATTGTCTTTTTCTTCCGGCTCCGTTGATTTTTGGGCAGGAGGTGCTGCCTGATTCTCCCTGGCAAATAGTTGCTCGGCAAGAGTCAGTTCCGGCTCAGCAGGTTCAGGTGACTGACTTTTTGCTTTTTGAGACTTGGTGCTATTGGGTTTGGGGCCGGGACGCTTTGTTTTCTTTGCCTTTGATATCATCCTGGCCAACAGTATGATTTTGTTATTGGGAGTATCGGCAGATATCTCCCGGAAGAGTTCTTGGGCCTGGTCGCCTGCCGCCGAGATGTATCGTGATACGGTATCACGATGCACTCCCACCAATCTGCTGGTTTGGCGCACGCCGCAACCTTCAGAAATATGTTTAAATACGGTGGCCCTTTTCTTGTCATCCAGCCGCAGGCCAAACAAGGGTGTCCCTTTGCGTTCGGAAAAACGATATTTACAGGTTCGACAGTACAACAATCGAATGTGCTTGTTCTTACCGAACCTGCCGCACACCGTCAGATTTCCCCCGTTAATCTTCAGATAATCGGGACAGTCCTTATTCTGACAACAAAAATTTGATAGATTCTCCATGGCTTGCCCGTTGTGGTAAAAGAGAAAGATATATATGAGGGGAGAACTAAGCTCCCCCCACACTGCATCGCTGAGGATAGGCAAATTCGGGTGAACCTCAATCGTCCGAGCCTGCCAAACGATGCCCTTCCTACTAAGGAGAGTGTAGGTAAATTAATAGTGTTATATTGGGGAAATTTTAATACGTATATTTCGGCAGGCCCTCAATCTGTATCTTGGCGCCGTTGTTCTGGAGCGATTCAGTCGCAGCCTCCAGGATCTGTACTACCTGTAAACCTTCCCCACCGGAAGAATCCGGCTGGGTCCCGTGCCTGATGCAGTCCAGAAAATGCTGACCTTGCGCCTTCAAAGGTTCGACGTGTTTGAGGTAGGGGGCATAGGAATCCCCGTAATTATAAGAGAATTTGAAGTCGGCAAAGGTATCGTAATGCGGGGGCGTTTCTACCCGCTTATCGTGAATCTTGACCTTGGCCAGGGGCTCGGTATCATCATAGATGATCATTTTGCGGCTGCCCACGATAGTCATCTCCCTTACTTTACTGGGGTGGAGCCAACTGTTTTGGATGGTGGCGAAATTGCCATCGGCAAAATCCAGCGACAGGTTGGCCACATCCTCGATGCCTTCCGTGATATGGGCCTTGCCCTGGCAGCTTACCGATAAAGGCATCTGTTGGGTCAGGTAGAGAATAATGGAAAGATCATGGGACGCCTGATCCCAGACCACGTTGAGATCGTACTGAAATACCCCCAGGTTCAAACGCCGGGCGCTGATATAACGTATCTCGCCAATATCACCGGATGCCACGATTTCTCTTATTTTCCGCACCGCGGCGGCATAGATGAAGGTATGGCCCACCATCAGGACTAATTTCTGCTGTTGAGCCAGTTCCACCAGCTTTTGGCATTCCGCCACGGAAGAGGCCATGGGTTTCTCCACCAGGGTGTGTTTGCCCGCCTGGAGGCTTTTTTGGGCCAGTTCAAAGTGCAGGTGGACCGGGGTGGCGATGACTACTGCATCAATGGCGGTATCATTGATGATATTATCTACCTGATCGGTAGTATCGATCTCCGGATATAACTTTTGTATATAGCTGAGCCGCTCCGGATTGATATCGCTGATCTTCTGCACCTGGCAATCAGTCAGAGCCTGAAAATTACGAATTAGATTAGGTCCCCAGTAGCCACAGCCGATAACGCCGATGTTTATTCTTTCCATTAAGCAACCTCATCATTTAATAAATTGAGACGTTATTATTAATTTGTTTAAAGTACGTTAGAAACCAGACAAGCCACACTTATCCTACACCTTTACGATTGGATTTGTGGGGTGTTAAGGTGTTTATTGTTGTACTGCTTAAATTTGAATACACCGATCAGCAACTAATGGTTATAAAACCAATATCCCAATGGATGCCACTGCCTGTTTGCCATTGGCGAATACTTCCATCCACCGGTTCATGCCCATAAACTAACAAAGGTATATTAATTGTTATATTTTAAGCAGGCATTAATTATTTTATGCGTGACAGTACATACCAATATGGTGAAAATTGAGCTATCCAAAAGGCCGGTCAAATATTTATCGTTCTGTCTGCCAGTGTTGGGAAAACAGGGCAAAGTCTGCCATGTTTACGATGCCGTCTTCGTTAATGTCGGTTTGGTTGCAACAATGATTATCGATATCACAGCCAATTTCCAGCCAGTGCGAGCCGAACCAGTATAGATCGAGGATATTCACCTCGTTATTACGATCCATATCCCCGGGCAAGGGTTGAAATCCGGATTCTATGACAACCACATTGTCGATGGCGACCCCATAGGGGGTGGCCGGATCGTCCAGACTGGTAAATTCCAGCGTGGTCGTAGTATCGGTGGCGACAAAAGACCAGCTCTTTCTCTGCCAATAGACCTCCCATGGATCATCCGGGGCAGGTTCCAGGCCGGCGCCGACACCGGCGGTAACGTCAAATGAAAAGACGGTTGAATCTTCGCCCGCCGAGATTCCCAATAGCTTCTCGCCGTACATATTCGGATCGGTCAGCAGGTTGCCCCAGGGATTGGCGCCCAGATCGAAACAGACATAGTAACGATAACCGCGCTGGGTGGCGATGGTTTGACTTACCCCGCCATTGCTGGCGACACCACCGGAGAGGTCCACGCATCTTTGGGCCCCGATATGCACATTCGGATCGGTGAAGTAAGCTTCATGGACCCAGTCGATGGCGTCGGGGGTGACGGTCCAGCCGGTTATGTCGGTCGAACCGAGGGCCAGGGTTCGGAACAAGTCCGTCGCCTCCGGCGGCGTAGTTCCGTTTTCAAAGCCGCCGTTATCGATCATATTGTGCACAACGTCCAGATAGTCGGCGCAACTGCCCTTAACCACCCAGCCTTCATCATATTCCATCCAGTCCTCACCCGGTGGGAACTTATCATTCAACCAGATGATTTCTCCATCCTTGATCGTATATACGTTGATATCCCCGATAAATAGGATCGAACCATTCAGAATCCGTAGTCCGTTTTCACCATCTACACCGAACAGATATAAAGCCTCGGACCCGCCGGCCCGGTTGCCGTTGTCGATCTCCTCCTGCAACTGCAGAAACATGGGTCGATGGCATGTCCCCACCAAAAGCCGGCCGAAACCGAAATTGTCGTTGATCAATAATTCTATATATGTATAAACATCCACCCCCCCGACCTCCAGATGCCGCACCCCGCTGCCTACGCTGTCGAACTGCACTACCGCTTTGGCCAGTTGCATTTTATCTTCATCCGTTAGGGTGTAAGAATAATCCTGACCGAAATAAACCTTACCCCCTTTCGGTGCCGCAATAGCAAGAGGATCATCCTGTAAAAGTGTGCCACCTATATACAAACGTTCGTTCGGATCATTCAAGGTGATCGTCGAATTGCCTGCATCGGCCTTGATACTCCCAGCCCGCAGGATCGACCCCCCGTCCAGGGTAATCGTCGCGTCCGCCGATATATTAAAGTCATCCATTTGCATTGACGACGCCCCGTCCAGCGTAATCGTCGAAGCTGCCGATGTATTAAAGTCGTCTATTTGCATTAACGACGCCCCGGCCAGTGTTATTGTCGAAACCGCCGATGTATTAAAGTCGCCCGTTTGCATCCTGGAAGCGCCGCTCAGGTTATATGTCATTTTTTTCGAAATATCCAAGTTGCCCGCCTGAAATTTGGATGACCCGTCGAGAGAAATATATGTAACCGCCTCTACGTTTAAGTCACCCGTTGATACTTCACTTCCGTTAGTCAAATTGAATTGGAAGTTATGCCAACTTGATGCGCCTATGATAGTTTGCAAGGCGGGTAAATCGATCGACGCTTTGTTACTCAAATTAAAACGCACACCCCCATGACCGGCGCTTTCAAGGATTTGCAGTGAGGATAGATCAATCTTTGAATTTTCGCTTATTATATTAAACTCAATTCGGTCAGAGCTTTGGTACGGTGATGTCACCGTATGCAAGCCTGATAGATCAATCCTGCCCAGATCCGAAGAATTAATCTGATGAATAATATAGTCATTGTTATTATAATCAGCAGTCTGATTAAAACCGGCATCGATATAATTTACCGACGACAAGTCCAGCAGCGTCCCGGCATCGGCTGCCTTAAATAATTCGTATATCTGGGTACTCCCATGGTATGTATTGTATCCATACAATCCTTTGGACGAATATTCCGGGGCGGCGATGACAACCTTGGCGGTGTTTTTGGCGTAAACCCGTGCCGTGTTGCCGGGAAAGGCCGCCCCCGGGCATTGGGCGTCGAAGCTGCCGTCATCAACGTCGATGATGCCGTAAATCTCCGCCGTCACCAGCACCTTCAAACAGGTGTCCGATAAAAAATATAATCTGCCGCTGTTTTCCAGCCCGCTGATCTCTTCACAACTCTCGGTGATATCATAGTTCACGGTGTTGCTGGAAGGAATGGTCACATAAAAATACAAGTTGGGCTTATTCAGTGGGAGTATGTCGGGATCCCAATTGGCGGCATCCGACCAATTGACCCCATCACCGCCGCCGTCCCAGGTTGAATATATATCAACCGCGGAGGCTGACGTGGCCCCCAGGGACAATAACGAGATCATAAAAACAATCAGTAACCGATAATTAATTTTGTTACACATGGCGAGATACCTCCTTAACCTGAAATTAAAATTAATATTTCTATAACTTCTTGGTGAAAGATTACACTTATAAGAAAAAAAATTTCTATATCTAATCCAAATTGATCTCAGACAGCGAAATAATAAACCTGTTCTTAATCTCAAAATATATTAATCCAACCACCACTCCCGCAACATCCGCCAGCCAGTCCGCCATACTACATGTCCGTCCCACAAAACTCTGGGTGTATTCATCAAAGTACCCTAATAAACTAACGAAGACAAAGATGATCAGCTTGATGCGTAAGTACGGTCGAAATTTGATAGATGAAATGGCCAGGAAAGTAATTATGCCATAGGCGATGATATGGATAATTTTGTCTATACCAAACTGTAGTAACTGATCAGGTATATTCTTTTGAGGGATGTGAGATAATAGAAAGATCAGGCAGGCAAAGATAATTGCCGCTGATAGCCGGGAAAGTTTGAACCAATTATGAATTTTTGATTGTTCCATCATAAAAGTGTACTATCGTACTTTTTCTTGAGGTGCATTTAGCCCAAATGTTCCGACAGTGGAAATCAGAAAGTTAAGACTCTTGGTAAAAAGGGGCTTATATTCTTGCCCCGCCTGTTTCAAGGTCGAGTTGGGTTGGCGGGGATGTAATTGGTATTTTTCCCTTAGGTAAAGTATGGATGCGTTTGACTTCTTGCGTGACCTTGGGCAGATCAGCCAGGCTATATTCGTCGATCAGGCGGGTAAAGAGAGCCAGACAGTGACCGGCGGATTCCAGGGAGCCGTTTTCAGTTGCGGCTACTTCGATTTTTAGCGCCTGATGGGCACGGCGCTGATGAAGCGGTAGATTCATCTCAACGATATTAATATCATTCGGATTTTCGGGCTGAAAGTTTTCATTGCGCCACACCAGTGTCCGGCGGGAACAATCTCGATTGGTAAGGTTCAGGGCCAGATAAGCAATATCCATCGAGGCGGCCGAAGAGCAGAGTGACTGCCACCATCTATCGAAGGTCAGAGCACTACGCATTAGCAGAACGGAATCATCAAATTCACGTTTATATACTTTTTGCTGATGACTAATCTGCACATTATTTTTCATGCGGGCAATGGATTCGCGCAGGCGAACGGACCCAACTATCCGAAATATCATTAACAACATCACAATTACCAACACAAAAACCACCACGGTGTTGATATTGCGAGTTGCCATCATAAACATGCCCAGCCCGGCGGCTAACAGTGTCACCAGGTAGATAAAGATCACTACCTGCCGTTGCTTGAGCCCCATGTCCAGCAAGCGATGGTGGATATGGCTGCGGTCGGGTGCAAATATGCTGCGCCGCTCCAGAATACGCCGCAGCATACTGAACAGCATATCAAATATCGGCACTCCCAAGGCCAGAAACGGCAGGGCCAGCCCCACCAGGGTCACAGACTTGTTAGAAGACATTACACTTGCGGTAGCCAAGGTAAAGCCCAGGAACATACTGCCGCAGTCGCCCATAAATATCTTGGCGGGATTGAAATTAAAGAATAAAAACCCTGTTAAACTTCCCAATAACGCCAGCATCAAAACCGCCATAACCACCTGGCCGGAATAAATGGCAAATACTGCGATAACCCCGCAGACAATAGCCGAAATACCTGCCGCCAGACCATCAAGACCATCAATAAAATTGACCGCATTAGTTATTCCGGCAATCCACAGGATCGTCAAAGGCCAGGCAAGCCAGCCAAAATTCAAAGAAAACACACCATCGACACCTACCCTGCGAATAAGAATGCCGCTGGAGCAGATGCCAACTGCGGCAATCAACTGAACCAGTAGCTTTGTCCGAACCCTTAATTTACTCAGATCATCAATAAGGCCCATTAAAAATATAAACGTGCCGGCAGAAACCAAGGCGATTACCTGCTTTAATATACCACGGAATTCTTCGCCAATCTTATTACTCAACAGCAACACCGGTATGATCATAAACATAGCGGCTAAAAATATCGCTACTCCGCCCAGACGAGGGATAGCCTTGACATGGACCTTTCGTACATTTTTTTCATCATAGATATTTAGCGACCTGGCGATAAAAATCACCAGGGGCGTAAATATCACCGCCAAAAAGACGGCTCCGAAATAAACAAAAAGGTAAGTAGTCATAATAGTTTTCCTCTCCTTTGTGATAAGCATGCCTGAAACAAATATCAGCTAATTCTGAGCACGCTTCGTCTCCTTCGGCTAACTAAATCTCACATTTGATATATGAGTATATTTGCAAATAGATAATTTTAATCATTCAGTGACTTGTAATATCATATCCCGCCTTTTCTGTTTCCAATCGACAACTACTTTTTCCTGTTTTGCCAGTTCCCAGTCGGCTTCCACCATCATAGTTGCCAGTTGTTCAAAATTGACTTTAGGCCGCCACTCCAGTTCTATTTGAGCCTTGGAGGAATCACCCAGAAGTATATCTACTTCGGCGGGCCGGTAATAACGGGGATCGATTTGGACGTATTTCTTCCAATCCAGTTCCAGTTGCCCAAAAGCCAAGTCCAGGAAATCACGAATCGAATGAGTTTCTCCGGTGGCGATGACATAATCATCCGGATTATCCTGCTGCATCATCAGCCACATGGCTTCGACGAAATCACCGGCATAGCCCCAGTCACGCTTGGCGTCCAGATTGCCTAAGAACAGTTTATTCTGCAAGCCCTCTTTAATACGAGTGGCGGCCCGTGTGATTTTGCGAGTGACAAAAGTCTCTCCGCGACGGGGCGATTCGTGATTAAAGAGGATGCCGTTACAGCAGAACATGTCATAACTTTCCCGGTAATTCACCGCCTGCCAAAAACTATAAACCTTGGCACACCCGTAGGGGCTGCGGGGATGGAAAGGTGTCTTTTCGGTTTGAGGTATTTCAACAACTTTTCCGAACATCTCGCTGGATGATGCCTGGTAATACTTTGTTTTTAGATTCATATCACGAATAGCTTCCAACAGCCGCATGGTTCCCAAGGCATCTACCTGGACAGTATAGACAGGCTGATCAAAACTGACTCTGACATGTGACTGGGCACCCAGGTTATATACTTCATCCGGCTGGACTCTGCTAAGTACTTCCCGCAGGCCGGTGCCATCGGTCAGATCCGCATAGTGCAAAAACAGTTTCGCCTCAGGATTATGTGGGTCTTTATACAGGTGATCAATCCGCTGGGTGTTAAAGGTACTGCTGCGGCGGATGAGGCCATGTACTTCATAGCCTTTTTCCAGCAGCAATTCTGCCAGGTAACTGCCATCCTGGCCGGTTATACCAGTAATTAAGGCTTTTTTCTCTTTGGTATCATCCCTGGAAAACGCCTTTGTAACGGGCTGTGAGGATCTTATGGCCTCAATACGACGAGCCTCAAGCGGTTTGGGTTTTAATATAACTTCTTCAGCCTGCTTAGTAGATTCTTGCTTCCA
This sequence comes from uncultured Pirellulales bacterium, assembly GCA_964563335.1. Taxonomy (GTDB): domain Bacteria; phylum Planctomycetota; class Phycisphaerae; order Sedimentisphaerales; family Anaerohalosphaeraceae; genus QNBT01. Next base: position 27,800 of record CAZLWL010000016.1, on the reverse strand, counting down.
CCATTCGATGGTACGTTCTAATCCCTCATCGAAAGACATCTGGGCTTCAAAGCCAAAATATTCCTTAGCTTTGCTGGTATCAAGACAACGGCGGGGCTGGCCGTCCGGTTTGGCGGTATCCCAGATGAGTTTTCCCTTAAAACCAGTTAAGTCTTTAATCTTCTCCGCCAGGTCTTTTATGGTTATCTCAAAACCGGCTCCCAGATTCACTGGTTCTGCATCATCATATTTCTGGGTTGCCAGGGCAATGGCACGGGCGGCATCTTCCACATAGAAAAACTCCCGGCTGGCCGAACCTGTCCCCCATACTATCACTTCATCAGCGCCCTCATCCATCGCGGAACAGAACTTGCGAATTAGAGCAGGGATTACATGGCTGCTATTGGGATCGAAATTGTCGCCAGGTCCATAAAGATTAACAGGCAACAGATAAATACCGTTTAGACCATACTGCTGGCGATAGGCTTGCAGCATGACTAAAAGGGATTTCTTGGCTATGCCATAGGGGGCATTAGTTACTTCCGGATATCCTTTCCATAGGTCTTCTTCCTTGAATGGTACTGGAGTAAAATTAGGATAGGCACAAATAGTACCAACCTGTACGAACTTCTTTATTTTGCGCAGGCGCGCATGTTCGATAAGGTGCATCCCCATCGCCATATTGGCATAGAAAAATCTACCGGGGTTTTCCCGATTAGCCCCGATCCCGCCGACTTCGGCGGCAAGATGAATAACGACATCGGGCTGCATGTCGTAATACATGCGGATAACATCGGCTTCTTTGGTCAGGTCATAATCTTCAATGTGGGGTATCTGCATATTCTTTTCAGATACACCTATCCTTAGTAGTTCAGTTTGCAAGTGTTGGCCCAAAAAACCTGCACCGCCGGTGATGACGATGCGTTCATTAGTTAAATCTATCATTATTTTCTCCTGCGAATACTTCATAGTGGCTGACGGAAAAGATTTTAAAGCCGATATATGACGAGCAGCAAAGGGTATAGGGTTAAATATACTTCTACCTTTAATATTATCATACCGTAAAGACATGACGGGTATTTTTTTCCTATTCTCATAGTAGAATGACTTTACGTAAGATTCTACTAATTCTAACATAGTGCAGAACTTATAGTTTTCACATAACCATTGTAATTTAGGGAATGTGCTTTTTAGGTTCACATAAGATTTGAAACGTCTAATTGGATTCAATGGTAGGCGAGGATGATCAGTATCTATTTCACGCGGATGAACATAAACAATCAATGGTTGACCAACAGTATGCAACTTTTTTATTCCCCAGCGAATCATTGATTTTGTAGCAAGTCGCAAATAACCACCACCAAACATACTTAATCTACGGTGAAATATATCAACCACCGACATGGGTATTTCAAGTAACATGCCATGTTGTGTTTCAATGAAATATGGACCTACAGGAGAATTACACATACCACCATGACCACGCGAAGCAGGAAATATACTGGAATCATATTCATAACCCGCTTCTTTTATTACATCAAAGGCCCAGGGAGTTTCTTCAGTAATCCCAAATCCTGGAGCACGAAATCCTCTGACTGGCTTAGCTGTTATATTTTCCAATATATATTTTGCCCTGATAATATCCTGCCGGAATCTATCACGGCCTACTTTGTATGCCAAGACATGACCATATCCATGACTGGCAATTTCATGGCCTGCCGCCAGACACTTGCTCACCAGTTCTGGCATTCGCTCGGCCATCCAGCCCAGCCAGAAGAAAGTTGCCTTAGTCCCAGTCGCGTCCAGCATCGCCAGCAGTTTTTCCATACTTGCCTCAGCTCGCAACGGTAAATCCGGCCATTGGCCGATCTTCGGCACCGTCGGAGAATCCAATATGTGGAACCAATCTTCAACATCGATAGTCATGCACGAAAGCAGCTTACCATTTAGTTGATTCTTTAATGCTGACATGGCCTGCCCCATTGATTTAAGAAGCAAAGGAATCACCCCTCGCGTTTTACAACATGGCTCCACCCACCTGGGGAAACCAAAGTCATGAAAGTCGATAACAGGAGAGCAATTGCCGGAAAAGGGTCAGTTAAGCTTAAAATATCATAACACATATTCTTGTCGAAAAACTTAAGGAAATGCCTGGGCCATCGCCGTTGACGCAAGGAGGACATGAGGTGCAGGATGTCACCAGGCCATAACCAGCGGGCCTTCTTACCCAATGGGTATTGTGTAATCGGGGCCACGGCTTCTCCAACGGTAACTCTTGCCGCCAATACGGGAAAGTTCACGCCGCTGAAGATTTGCAGGGCAATCGATCCCCAAAAACGGGGATTTATCTCCATAAACTTGGGGACTCCATCGCGTGGGTCTCTCTTGTACTCGACCATTGCAAGGCCAATCCAGTCAAGGGACTCCAGCAAATCCCGAGATTGCTGCGCAAGATTGTCGTCCCATATACCCTCCCTTAGCGTACTTGGACCGCCGGAAATAGGATATTCTCGTAAACGACGATGCATGAATTGTGCCACAAGACGCCGATCTCTGTCATAAAGTGCGAAATATCCCAGTCCTTCTCCGTCCACTGGAATCTGCTCTTGGACGAGCACATATTTACCCTGTGAGAGCGATGCTTCACAGATTGCCCGCAATTTGTCTTTTTGCCGAACCAATGTTATCCCCCTGCCTCCAGAACCATGGGAAGGCTTGACTATTGCAGGCAGTTTCACTCTTGACAATTGCTCCAGATCAACGATAGACTTCACGGCTATCGTATCAGGGATCGGAATGCCAATACTAGCGGCGTAAGGTACAAGCCAGGATTTGTCATTAGTCTTTGCCACTACCGCGTGGGAAGGGAGCAGTAATGCACTGGGGTTCGGCAGAAGACCCCGATTGTCCGATAACACATCCAGAACATCGTCGTCCAGGGGAAATATGACATCACAATGGTTTTGAGACAGCCAATGAATCATAAAGTCAAGAAATCCTTCTGATTGGACAGCAGGATGTACCAGCTTTTCATTACAGTATCGGCTATAGAAAGCCGCCGCACATCGGACACTGTCCGCACATATGACATGCATTCCTGCTTTCCCCAAAGCACGAACTATGGGAACAGCTTTGCGACGTCTTGCATTTGTAACCAGGACTCTCAAAGGTTTCATAGGACAGATATTCTTCTTTTGGGGTTCCTGCAACGGGGTCACTCGCGAGGTAGAGGACGCTGGAGAAGAAGCTTTCGGGCCTTGAACAGCAGGCGATATGCAAAAGGACAAGGACTACAAATGTAAGTTGCATGCCGAAGGGCTGCAAGGAATTTTTCCGGTCCATCAAAGTCTTCCATGCTGACAAAGCTCCTGCCAACCTCCCAGGGTGAATGGGCATCAGTACCTACTGCACCGGGTTTGTTATGTTTCAAGGCCAACTTTTTCGCCAAGTCATTAGCTCGCCGGTTCCAGTTTCGGCCATTAAAGATTTCAACAATATCAATCATGCCCCAGAGACTATCAAGGTCGTCCAAAGAGAGCTTTGCAGCCCGCCGCCCATAGCCAAAAGGATGATTCAAGTACACTAATCCGCCCTGATGATGAATAACCTTCATTGTATCAGACAAACTCATCTCAGGTGGGATCCTCTCTTTTAAGAATAGACCTACAATCTCACCCTGAGTAGTCTTAATTTCTTCTCCCACAATAATTCGGGTTCTTAATACACCTTTACCATTCAATCTTGCTGCTTCCAGTGCCCCCGCAATTTCGTTGTGGTCTGTGATGGCAACGGCAGTTATTTGTCGACGAGAGCAAGCTTCGTCAAGCTTACCCAGAGACAAATATCCATCGTAGGAATAATTTGTATGGATATGCATATCGACTGTCTGCATCTTAGTATCTGGTCGCTTAAAAAGCCTATCTCTTCTTCGAAAAGGGTAGTGGCTAGCCGAATTGAGCTTGAATATGGTATTTTAAGGGGAAACTACTTTTTTCTTCCATTTCGGTACTCTGTTTGTACGCTTTTTGGAGGAGAGCACTGATTGATTTTCTCCAAACCATTATTCTACAAACGCTACAGCAAATCTAGTACCTTGTATTGCTTTTACTTTCATTTTCTTAGCAGTCTCCTCGACAACCTTGGTAACGTGTTTAATCATGCCATAATCATGCCATATTAAAATACCACCTGATTTAAGATACCTCACGGCGTTTTGAGTATCCTTTTTGACATAAGCATAGTAATGACATCCATCAAGAAATACAAGATCGAACGGTACTGATAGTTGACACCAATCGATCTCTGCAGAATCGCCAAAGATCTGTTTTATTTTTTTTGAATGTTTTGTATTTTTAAATTGGAAACCTACTTTGGTTGTGTTCGTCACGTTTACCTGTGAACGGGGAACTTTTAAGTAGAATTGACCATTCCAACCCGGGCCAAGGTCCACGGTAGTGATTACAGCGTCGATCGGGGTATTGGCCGCAAGATTTAATGCTGTATTCCCCCCATAGGTCCCTATTTCTAAGATGTTGTTTGCTTTCACAAATTTCACGATGGCAGAAAGAACCGCCACCTCGTGAATATGCAGTGATTCCCGCATGTTTCGATCAAATACTCTGAGCACTTTGATATCGATACTTTCAATGCCAGGAAAGATCTCGGTTATAGGGAGCCTAGGAATGTTGCCATAGGCCCAGGAAGCGATATGGCGTGCGTATTTATCTTTCAAAATCATAAGCATAAATAATGACATAATAACCCGTTTCGGCTGTTTGAAAATCTTAGAAACCATGTTTGATATTTTGCACATTTTGGTATTTATCACCTCATCCGATCTGCGCAGCAGTTGTAATAAGACACTTTTGGGCATTCTGACATCCTTTTTATGGCGGCAATACTAGCATACAACTTACTGCCAATCCGGGCCGCAGATCCAACAAGTCATCGTAGTCCTTACCGTTTTCGCGCATGGCAGCGAGCATATAGGCGCTCGACGACCCTTCCGCCACCCCTGTCTCAACCACGACTTCCGGCTTGTACTTCCGTACCAACAGGCAGAGCATCAAACGAAACCCAACCTTGTCGCACAAATTCTCTTTTTCCAGATGATCCAGGAACCATTCAGGCAGGAAGTTGTGTAACGCCCCGATAATGTTGGTTTCCATCGCGCGCACGGTCGCCGATGAGATATGCATCTTCGTAGGTTTGTTCGGAACCCCAAAAAGAAGTCGCGGATCATGCAGCAAGTATCTGATCGCGGAGAGTTTATGTGGGTAACTCAACCGAGTAAGAATCGATTTAATGCTCATCTTTGCTCACCTTTTATCTGCTTTTGTCGACCTTGAGATTATTTCTTTTACCAATATACAAGCCATCAGAAAATCATATTTTGCATTTCTCAAGAACACGCGTCTCCCTCCAGTAAACATTCTATAAACCCACTCCAGCCCTGCCTTACGGACCCATGTGGGCGCCCATTTGCGGTTACCACTGTGAAAATCAAAAGCAGCTCCGACACCAAGCATTAAGGGGACATTAATCTTGCCAACGTGGTCAGCCATCCATCGTTCCTGCTTTGGCGCGCCGAGGCCGACCCATAATACATCGGCTTCACTCTGCTCGATGTGACTCTTAATCGCCCGTTCTTCTTCTTGTGTCGGAGGTCTGAATGGAGGTGAATAAGTCCCCGCTATCTTGATGCCGGGAATGTGTTTTCGCAGTTTTGTGGCGAGTTGCTCCGCAACGCCAGCAGCACCACCGTAAAAGAAATGCCTAATGCCATATTCTACGCCATGGCGACAATATTCGAACATCACCAAAGGCCCGGGCAAACGCTCAGGAAGCTTCTTCCCAAGCAAACGAGCCCCCAAGGTCATCGAAACTCCATCTGGTAAGACTAGTGATGCCTCTTCAAGAGTTTTCTTCACACCTTCTTCAAACGTCGTACGAACACATAAATGAGCCTCACAGAAACACACATAGTGGGTACCGCGATTTTCAATCAATTCATCCAAGCGAGATAAAAGGCAAGATAAAGATATTGAATCGATCGGTGCACGGCCAATATGAATCCGCGTACTTGTAATATGAGATTCTCGGTCTGAAATTCGTATTTTTGAAATCTCCTCTTATGTCTATCAGGAAGCGTGAAGCACCCCTCCTGGCCCCAGTTCAATAGCCTTTTCATAGACAGCCATCAAGCGCTCGTAATACTTTTCCGCCGAATATTCTCGCAACGGTTTCTCGGGGCTAGCCGGTGGAACATGCTCCCATTGCACACTGGGTACGTGGTGACCGTGATCGACTATATCTATTCGGGTGCTCTCACAAATACCGAATCGGCCTGCAGCACACCTCCATCTGTAGGATTCTTCAACTGGCCAAGGTTTCCCATATAGTAGAAACCAAGGGATCTTAAGATATCATAAATCGTATCGAACAATGGTTGTCCCTCGTAAAGTGTTTGGAAGCTCGTCTCGATTATAAGGACCTTTGCTCGGGAAAATGTCTGCCGCCCACCCGCAATTACCTTGTTTTCGTAGCCTTGCACGTCGAGCTTTATGAGTATGTTATCTGGCATGTCCAAATCGCGACTAATCTCATCAAGGCGTGCTACGCTCACGACATCTGAGGTCAGTTCTTTCGTATGTGGAAAAGCTTGCTTATGCAGGTCACTCATCGGCAGAAGAGAGGAGCTTTGGGAAAACTCACTGCGGTACATATTCGCATCCGAACACGTATCCCCCAAAGCACAATTGAACGAGCGAAACTGTGGTATCTTCTCCATACGCTTCAGAAGTTGCTCATAGCAATCAGGCAATGGTTCGAAGGCGTATATTGAAGCTTGGGGCAGGATTTTGTGAAATGTCACCGAAAAATAGCCAATGTTTGCTCCGATGTCCAGAATGGTTCTGATATTATAGGGTCGTAGCCACTCATACTTATGCTTGACTCGGCAAATATCCAAACCACAACGAAGAAATACGTTTTTCAAAGCCACGCCCGCATTTGCAGCCACAGTCACTAGTTTAGGCATATTCGTCCCTTTCTTTGATTTGCATGATAATTGAAATTCAGGAAATGTCCAATTCCGCTTAAAGGATTACAACGAGAGCCAACATTCGTGAGCATACTATCATCCTTCCATTGTGACAACTGCCACGGAATGTCCTCCCATGATGGATAACGGCAGTTCAAAGATCATTGAAAGATGCATTGGCGGACTAGGCGCACCAGCCTGGCGAAGCTCTGCTGAAACGCCGATTTGGGCTTCACAATTGCTGCACACAAGAAGTGAAAAATTGCAGTTTTTCTGCGGCCAGAAGCTTTATTCATGATATATCGTCTGTAATGAAATTTCCCCCAAGAAGAAATTACATCAGTAGGTTTGTGTAATAAAGCCCGCCTGTGCCACTTGTTGGAGAATTCTTTGAAATTAGGTTCAGGCTGCTTCTGTCGTCGCTTCTTGGCACAATGAATTCCGTAAGCATATGCCAGTCTTATTTCGGCCCAACGCCTCATTGCTATTGATGACTCGTGAAATCGGTAGTGGAATAAAACTTCCGCAAGGTTAGCTGCCGAGCCCAGCTCGCACATTCGCAAACAAAAGTCTGTGTCCTGTCCAGGACCGAGTATCCTATATCCCCCGATTTGTTTTACGGCATTGGTCTGACACATCAGGGTAGGATGCCCCATTCCCGAAGAACCTTTCAAGAACCTCCGCACAATGCCCGCATGATCCAACGGCATTCTACCATGCTGCACAACATGGCCATTATATAGGAATGCAAGCTGTGTTCCCAACATAACAACTTCCGGGTGGCTCTCCATAAAGGCCAGTTGCTTTTCCAGACGCTCCGGCAGAGCGACATCATCAGAATCCATCCTTGCTATGTACTTTGTTTCGCACAGTTCAATTGCTCTATTTAATGTTGCACCCAACCCCTGGTTTTCCTCGTGGATGACCACAACTCGCGAGTCTCTAACCGTTTTAAGGTAACTTGCAGAATCATCAGTCGAGCCATCGTCAATGATTAACAGACGAAAATTTTTCAACGTCTGAGCTAAAATGCTATCGATCGCCTCGGGAAGAAAGGGCATGCCATTGTAAACAGGTAAGACAATAGTTACCAATTCTTTGGCCATTATTTTACTCCAGTAGTTCTGAGACATTTACGACGTACACGCCTCGTCTGCCCTCGTGGACCGAATCGAAGCAAACAAGTTTTCCGTCAGGGCTCCACCGGGGATGTAGATCGCAACGAAGAGGCCCGTCAAATCGGAAAGGATTAAAGTACCTGCCAACGTCATAACGTTTGGATGTCTTGGTATCAAATAATATCAGAGTTCTCAGACGGTCGGTGTTCGGGTAGGTGTCAGTAAGAATCCATCTGCCGTTGGGCGAGTAGGTTGGGTGGCCGTCCTCAGTTAGAATGCCATCACCCACAACTTTGACGTTCTCCGTCTGATCTTCAAACAAGTAATAACAGTATCCCCCTATAGGATGATTGGCCCATACCAATAGATGTCGGGCATCCTTCCAGGTAAAGTGTGAGACCATTCCATGATTGGCCAACAGGTGAAGATTTCTTCCGTCGATATCAGCAGTAAACATTCTCGTAGAGAACCGACGATTCTCTGAATGTTTCTTCCCTTTTGTAAACCATCTATGCAAAAAGACAAGGCGTGTTCCGCTGAGATTGAATTCTAAGTGGTTAAAATAATGAAAGGCATTCTCAAACTCTTTTTTCCGGGAGAAGTGTACAATTTTATCGAGAGAAACAATTAGCTTATTTTGACCTGTTTCAACATCTATATGCCAGATACCATCTTCTTTTGGATGCAAGTTATCCAAACCTACGAACGGCCCAGCAACATAGCCGTATCCTGGGGCGCTATAATCCAATCTTGCAAAATTTAAACTAACCGCGTGCCTGCTATCTTTACTTACCGCATAAATAGGCAAAGGCAGGGTTTTTTGAATTGCTCCATCAAGATTCCTGATAACACTTACATATTTACCATCTTGAAAATCGTTATGAATAATAAGCTGGTCACTATCACTTTCCAACCATTGCAACATACTACCCTGTTGCCAACACCAAGCCTTTGTTTTTGCTATCTTGCTTGTTTTGTTCCTAGCAAAATCAAAAAGACATATTTCAGCCGATTCTCCTAGTTTCGGCACACGATTAACAAGGGGAGCCTTAAGATACAATAAATAGTTGCCTCTGCTATCCCACGGACATTTGTCGTAATAGCCGAAGAAACAATGGTGTTTGCTGTGAGCTACAGCCATTGCCTTCAAAAGGTTTGGTTCTACGGGTTTAAACGAGGATTTAGCTTTTACAAGACAAAACGCGGTAACTTGATAGGCACGCTTTACAAAAATCCGCACCCGAGGAAAAGGCGAGAGAACTTCTGACGTATATCTCTTAATAACATCCAGCATGAGAGCTTCTACCGTGTATGCCTTATCAAGTGATTGGAGATATTAGTATCTAAGGCTAAAGTGTCAGTTGCACGCGCAATTGCGAGGGCGGCAAGAAGAGCAACAAACACCGACGGACCTACTTTCTGTGCCACGCCACAAGATGGTAAGCTCTGGGCAACGATGGCTACCCCTATCGAGCATATCTCCGCTCGTGCCCAGAAGTGTTTTCTCGTGCGTCGCATCGCTGAAACATATCTGAAGACAAAAAGAGACATTTCAAAATAGAACGCTATTATCAAAACGGCTCCTATTATCCCTGTGTCTATAAATGCCGCCAAGACCGCATTGTGGGCCTGAGTTCCTCCTCCCAATCCTGCTTCTTCCACAAGTCGTTCATGAAGCATATCTCTGTTACCCACAACATACCCCTGTCCAAACCAAGGCTTCTCAAGAGCAGTTTCTAATGTTTTAACCCATATTGTGGTACGATTGTTCAGTGTCAATGTTTTCTGCAATCCCTCTGAGCGATTCACAAAACCGAGCAAGCTGAATCCGATGCCAAGTGAAAGAAGTAGTCCCAGGAGAATACCTGCTAAAACAATAAGTACTCCAGCTTTTCTCGCAATCAGTAGCGTGCAGACAACAAGGAGGAGCATAATTAACGCAGCACGGCTTCTTGTACCAATAATTATCCCGAACGCCGCAGCAGAAGCCAAGAGAAGTACCGTTCTCGTACTACCCCTAGACGACATAGCCCGACAAAACAATCCAGAAAGAATTACTGCGACGGTTTCGCCAACCATTCCACTGGAATAAAAAGGTCTACCCAGTCTTATGGTCTCGGTTCTTGCGCCGAACATTGTCGTCTGGCAAGCCTCAGGCCAGAATATGAAGCCAACAATGCTCAAGATTCCAAACACAGCTAGTATCCAGTACAAACCGGCTAAAATACTCTGAGGTGTTTGTCTTGTACGAACGAGCCAGATGACCAATAGCAATAATGTTAATAATTGCATCGCCCTGAACGAAGTAAGTGCAAAAGATGGTGACCAGAAAGTGCTCAGAGCAGATATGCAGAAAAATGCTGCTACCCACCGTATTATAGGCAAGTTCTGCAATGTGCTGGCAAATTCAAGGGTAGATATATGTCTAACCGCCCATGTAATGGCAACAAAGAGGGCACACATCCAAAAAAGAATCTCTATTTTTACATTTAAATCAAAACCACCTGTCTCGTATAAAGCTCCAGGGGACCGAACTTCTCTTTGCGGAAAAGAAGCTGTAGACAGTATAATCAGCGTACATATTGCAGGCCAAAGCCACACTTTTGGGAGGCGCTTAATAGACAAATAAGCCGGCTTATGCACTGCGGGCATGGCTCGCATCTGTTGTATTGGTCTAATAGGCGAATTCAAGTCGTTCCTCGGTATTACTCTTGTTGTCATTGATTTAGTCTCGTAATAAAACGTAATTGTTGCATCTATCAACAGGCATCTTCAAGGAATGAAATCTTATGAGTTGATAACCAACAGCAAGTACTCTGGCAATACATACGCCTATAGCTGCTCCAAGAGGCCCTAATTTATAAACCAGGAAAAGTCCTAATGTAACTGTTACTGCCAAAGCTACCAGTCGTGCCCTAAAAGCTATGTCTGGTCTTCGTAAAGCATTAATACCTGCGTCAGTTATCCCACCCAATGCGGTAATAATGACTGCGAGCATAACAATACTAAAGATGTGTCCTGTTCCGGCAAATTTTCTTCCGTATATAGTAACGATCGCCCACTCACCGAGGAAAACTGCGCCTAAGAAGGTTATAAGCAATGGACCTGCCAAGAATGTCATAGCAAGGTAAACTTCACGGTGAATCTGTGCGCTTCCTTTACGTGCTGCGTGAGCCGTTCGTGGCCCGAGAAATCTATTCAATCCCATGAAAAGAGGATTCGCCACGGCAGCTAGTCCAATACACACACCATATGTACCGGTTGCTGCACTTCCCTTAAAAAACATTAACAACCATGGATACATCTGAATCGCCATGAAAACGACAATCACCTGCGCTATCAGCCATTTTCCGAATCTCCAATTTTCTTTCACGTGTTCCCACAGTTTATTTGTGGCAAAGGTGATCCTTCTTCTTTCTCTCAGCAGAACAAACAAAACAAGCAGGCCTGAGCAGCCGCCAATAATGATGTATGCAACAGGTGCGGTCAGTGAGCCACGCACGTACGCCCAGAAGAGCATAACGACTATTGCAACGTTGGCAACCAGGCTCATTAGCAGGCTGGCCCAGACCCGAAGCTGAGCGAGCAGAACGTATCGAATGAAGTCACGGAGTAGGATGAACACAGATGCCGCTGCGAGTGCAAAAAGTACGCCAGCCAAGTTATCTGTTCGCCCTGTGTGAGAGAACACAGCCGCAACGGTGAGAAACCCTAGGGCCGCGAATGCCGAGACCATCAAATGCTGGACGAGGGTGCTGCCGAGATAAAGACGGTGCTCTTTGTCTCTCAAGCGAGGGCTGAAAACGGTAAAAGGTGTACCCGTAAGACTGGTCTGGATGTTCATAGCAACTGTAAGAAGGGTAAAGCAAAGCACATAAACCCCATATTCTGACTTGCTGCAAGCGCGGGCCACCAATACACCGGTCAGGAAATTAGCAATACTGCAGAAACCCTGATCGACCAAGACTACAGCGCCCTGCCGAACGGCTGGCCTGAAGGTCTGGGCCATAAGGCGACGAAGGAGTGATTGTCGTTCGGTGCTTGACCGTGGGACGAATTTTGTAGGCATGTCTGTGGTGTCGGATGCTATTTCAATCGTTTCAGAATTCAAATTAGACATTCTTTCAGCGGATAGCGTTTAGCGGATAGCGATAAGCATAAAAGGAAGTATGAAATTTGAAGTATGAAGTATGAAATTTGAAGTATGAAGTATGAAATTTGAAGTATGAAGTATGAAATT
>CAZLWL010000016.1:0-15321 GCA_964563335.1 uncultured Pirellulales bacterium | reverse complement strand
TGAAGTATGAAATTTGAAGTTTGAAGTTTGAAGTTTGAAGTATGAAGTTTGAAGTTTGAAGTTTGAAGTTTGAAGTTTGAAAGTTTGAAGTTTGAAAGTTTCAGCCCTCAGCCTTCATCCTTCATCCTTTTCTTCCCTTCAGCCCTCAGCCTTCATCCTTCAGCCTTCAGCCTTTTCTTCCCTTCATCCTTCTTATTTCTCGTTTGCACTTTTTTTACAATTGTTGTCAGAATCGCGATTAGTTCATCGGATTCGATAATCAGTTCTGCTAGTTTTTCAGATGGGACGATCTTTGATTCGGCCAGCAGTCTGAGCCAATAGTGCGTCTCCCTGGCTTCTTTACGGGCAATCGAATACTTGGAAACAAAATCCGCTCTGCTCTGCGCCGCCTGACCTTCTTCTACGTTCGCGCCTATCGAAGTGCCGGATCGAAGCAGTTGTCCGCCAAGGGTCCGGGCCACGCCCGCTTTGGCAGACAATTTGCGACACAACCCGATAATGGCCAACGCAAACCGGAAGGTCCGTTCGCATAAGTCCCTTTTCTGGATTTCGCTTTCTTGCACTTGCTTGTTTTCCTTCGCTCTTCCAACTTCACACTTCCAACACGGTTATAGTACAACCATAGCAGCATTCGGCAAGCCGAATGAAGTACTAAGAGCGAAGTATGAAGTACTAAAGAAAGTATTAAGAGCGAAATCAAAAGTACTAAATTTTTGCACTTCTTGCCTCGTTCTTCAGCCTTCTGACTTTTTACTTCAACACAGTTATAGAACTACCATAGCAGCATTCGGCTTGCCGAATGAAGTACTAAGAGCAAAGTATGAAGTACTAAATTTTCGTACTTAAGCCTTCTGACTTCGTACTTCTCTAAACGTCTTGCCGTTTAGAGAACCACCATCACCGTATTGCTCGGCTCACTATCGCCGGTCTTATTGACGGCGATAATGCGATATTCCAGTTCGGCCCCGCGGGGCTGTTCGACGAGCGTGGCCTCGGTTACGACCGCGGTGGCCGTCTCGGTCCAGGGCCCGTCCGGGCGGTTACGCCGCATGATCTTGTAGGCGGCCGGTTTGCCGCCGTCGGCGGGCTTCTTCCAGTCTAAGAAGACCCAACCTTCGCCCTGTCGCGGCGCTTCCAATAGCCGTGCCTGGCCGGGGACGGCCAGCGGCGCTGCGGCTTTTCTGCCCGCCCAGCCGATGAGTTTGAGCTGGTCGTCGTCGTAGTTGACGGTGTTCTCGGCGTAGCGGATGTTGGTCTTCATCGCCTCGACCAGATCGTCGAGGGCATCGGCCTTGGCGGTGAAAGCCGCCTCCGAGGCGGCCGCGGCGGCGGTGGCGTCGTTCTTGGCCGTCATATAGCCGTTGAGCAGGCCGGCGAACTCGACCGCCGTCACCGGCGGGGCCGGATAGGTAGCCGCATTGGCGCTAAAGCCCGCCATAATTACCTGGGCCAAATCAAAAATCTCTGCCTCAGTTCTGGGAAATCTTGCCATTTGTAAACTCCTTTCGATAAAAAATTACATCCTGACCCGCAACGGCTGCGGGGATCAGCTATCGGCTATCGGCTATCAGCTAAAAACCTCGTTTTTGGCCCCCAATGGCCGTTATGCCCATTTACCAGAGACAGATGCAAACCAACAAACAGCTTTTGCAAATCCGCAATCGGTAAATGCCGGCCCGCAAACAATGAATGTGAATCGACAATCGGCAGTTGTAAGCCCGCGACCGGCGAACGCAAGCCTGCAATCGTCGGAGGGCAAATCACATCTCGAATCTGCAAGCTTGCATCCGGTAAATGTAAATGAACATCAAAAGTCATCAAACGCGGACGGCTTGAGCGGCTTTCACCAAATTTACGGAAAAGGTACGAAAATGCAGACTAGAACCCCGTGGTGTTGATATCAACATCGACCGGCTGAAATCTGGGGGCCGCCGCTTGATCTCGGGCGGCGGCTGCCTGTTCGGGCAGGGTAGCGATGCTATAGTGGCATTATACCATACCTGCCGGAGGCCTTAAAGCGTTAAACTCCAAGGTTTTGCGTGCAAAACCTTGATAAAATCGCCAACTTTATTGGATGAGAGCCTAATTTACACAAATCGTTCACCCCCTTCTCCCAAAATTATCTGGCCCAAAAGCATATAAGTGTTGAATGAGTGAATGAGTGAATGAGTAAATGAGTAAATGAGTAAATGAGTGAATGGGTATATGGGTGAATGGGTAAAAGGTTACTGTTTAACATCAAGAACGTAAGAGCGTAGGAACGTAGGAAGGTAGTGGTAAAAGAATACAAGAAGGCAAGAACGAAAGAACGGAAGAATTTTTGTTCCTTCTATCGTAGCTTCGTACCTTCGTCATATCCTACCTTCTGCCTTTCCTTATTCTCAGCTTCTTCTTCCTACCTTCTGCCTTTCCTTATTCTCAGCTTCTTCTTCCTACCTTCTTCATTTCCTTATTCTCAGCTTCTTTTTCCTACCTTCTTCATTTCCTTATTCTTAGCTTCTTCTTCCTGCCTTCTTCATTTCCTTATTCTTAGCTTCTTCTTCCTGCCTTCGTCATATCCTACCTTCTGCCTTTCCCGCCCTCTCGTTGGACATAACAGAACTTTTCGGATTTCATCTCCATAGATGACAGCATTCCTATGATGCCTTCATATTCGGCGTCCAGGTTTTGAAATACCTCATCGCTGATATATCGGCAGGCGTAAGCGAATTCAAGCCAGCATTGCGTCTCAGACGCTTCCTGCATCGCATCAGTCAGTTTGTTTCGAAAGACCGATACGTATCGTCTCTTTCTCCAACCTTCGGCGATATTGCTGCACACCGAGCGGGATGCTCTCCGCATCTGATCGACCATAGAAAACCTTTCATCACTGGGGAATGTCTTGGTCAACTCAAATATCTTCATAGCCGTATCGAACGCCCGTCGATACACGTCCAGGTCTCGGAAATGCCGGATATTGCTCTTTCGCTGTTCCGCCATAGCTTCCCTTCTTAAATTCCTACCTTCCTCATGCGCTGAGTTCCGTAATTTCTTCGTCCCTCAGCGCCCGGCTGTAGATGCGAAAATCATCTAAGACGGTTTTTGCGTAACCATGATTCTCCCATTCCTCTCTGCCGAGATAAAGGTTCGACGCATTGGACAAATCTTCATTGCCAATAGCGTTTGTCTGTGACCCCTCTAACGTTCCGTCCCTGTAAACGGAAACTGTCGCGCCCTGACGAACAAGCGCATAGTGGCGCCATGTGTCATCATTGCTGTCGGCAAAGGACCGGGAAAATGTGCTGCCGTCAGAGAAAGAAACCGCACAGAAAATGCTATTATTTGTCGAATACGTCAACATATACAAGCCGGTGTCGGAAGAAGAAGCATTGTAGAACTTCGACAGGAATATGCGCCAGCCGGATGGAAAGGGATCGTTGCCGAACTTCGCCCAAAGAGCAACGGTGAAATCATGCTCCGCCGCTAATACGTCATTGGCAAAGGTATTTCCCAAATTGATGCAATCATCAACTCCATCAAAAGCAAGGGCCGAACCGACCGCGCCGGGGACGCTGTGCGCGGCGGTGTTCGGGTTGCCGCCGGGGTCGAGGAAGGTCTGGTCGTATTGCCCTGTAGAGTCATGGACTATTGGGTCATCGGCGTTGTCGTCCATGTTTAAGTTAATCAAAAGCCCTGGGAACTCACCGGTCAGTTGGATTCTGTGAAGAAAATCCCTGTCCAATTCCTGTCTAATTATATGAGTATATGGGTGAATGAGTATATGAGTATATGAGTAAATGGGTAAATTGGTAAAGCCACCGAGGACACCGAGGGCACCGAGTAAAAGAACAAAGAAATCCTGAAAATCTGGTAAATCCTGTCTAATAAATTCTTTAACTGTGAAAATCTGTGTCTAATAAAGTTGACACTGATCAACACGGACAGGCACTGATAAGATAGGACATAAATCCGTGTCCAATAATTCCATTTCTGGCCACCGAGCACACCGAGGCCGCCGAGTGAAAGAAAATATTTTGACGTACAGGCTTTTGATGGAGAGGCCCAGCCGTATGGCATCGTCAATAATTAACCTCGACAGAAAGGCACCCCTCAACCGCTTCATAGATATGGCGCAGCAATTCATCGAAAGTATCTCCCTGAGTCGCACATCCGGGAATTGCGGGAACTTCCGCCCAAAAGCCACCTTCTTCTGCTTCGTGAATTACTACTTTCAATTTCATGGTAACTGCCTCGTAATGGCTTGCTTTGGATATTTGGTCTCTTATCTAAACTATTATAGTAAATTGATTTAAAACATGCAATCCGAAAATCGGGATTTAGAAGTGACAAAAGCCAAAATCCAAAGGATTGTTATCGCCGGCGACGAAAGATATTTTCCATTAAGAATGACAAAATTACATCAATCTAACTAATTATCAGCACCGAAACCATAGAAAGCTCGATATTCACTCTAAGTTATTATAGTTAATGCACTTATCTATTGTGCCTCACCCGGTCAATTTATCCCAATGTAGATAAGGGGACAATTATCTTGCATTGCTTTGAGTAGATTTATCCTGAAAAAAATAAGTGAAATTCCTCAATAAAAGTCTTGTAATTTGAACATTCAATATTAAAATCACATATAAACAGTTGGTTATCAGGAGTTAGATTATGATTTACAGACACCTTACAAAGGCCCTGAAAGACTCTGCGAAAGAATATCCCGTCGTTTCGGTCACTGGGCCGCGTCAATCAGGCAAGACCACACTGGTTCGGGCGACATTTCCAAAATACGACTATATTTCCCTGGAAAATCCCGACCATCGAGCCTTTGCCACCGAGGACCCCAGAGGATTTCTAGGGCAATTTGCCGGTAGCGTAATCCTGGACGAAGTACAGCGGGTGACGGATTTATTCTCATATATCCAGGGCATTGTTGACGAAAAAGACCACTCCGGCCAATTTATCCTGACCGGTTCCCAGAATTTCCTTCTACTCCAAAAGATCAGCCAAAGTCTGGCTGGCCGATGTGCGGTTCTGCATCTTCTGCCTTTGTCAAGATCAGAATTGAAAGAGCGCAAGTTAAAGGATATATCACGAATAGCTCAGCCTCCATCTAAAAAGGATACAAATCATGAAGATTTGTTTGAAATGATGCTCAAAGGCTTTTATCCGCGTATTCATGCCAAAGGACTAAGACCGCAGAACTGGCTTGCTAACTATTACCAAACTTATCTGGAACGGGATGTTAGAGATATCCTCAATGTCGGTGACATCGAAACCTTTGGACGGTTCATCCGGCTTTGTGCGGGGCGGAGTGGCCAACTATTAAATCTTTCATCACTTGCCGCTGATAGCGGAGTTTCGCACAGTACGGCACGTCGCTGGTTATCCATACTGGAGGCAAGTTTTTTAATCTATTTACTCAGGCCTCATTTTAAGAGCTTCAATAAACGGCTGATTAAAACGCAAAAACTATACTTCCTTGATACCGGATTACTTTGTTATCTGCTTCGAATTAGAAACTCCAACGATCTGCGAATTCATGCGGCCCGGGGGCCGGTATTTGAAACCTGGGTGCTTTCCGAACTGCTTAAAAACTATTTCAACTGGGGATTAGAACCTGATGTTTATTTCTGGAGGGATTCGGCCGGCCATGAAATTGACCTGTTGATCGATCTAGGTGAAGAACTGGTTCCAGTTGAAATAAAATCCGGCGAAACTATTGGCAGTGATTTTTTCAAAGGGCTGGACTACTGGCGGTCTTTACCTGGTCAAGAACAATGCTCTGCCGCTATGGTATTCGGCGGGAAAAGATCTTTTGCACGCAGGAATATTGCAATTACTTCTTGGGCGCACTGGGGATAAGGTCTTGTAAATAGTAACTTTATAAGACTGATAATTATTCCGTATTAGAATGGGTATCCAAGTCATATATGAGAGTAATTGAAAAGGCCAGGCTGAATTCAGAGGCAGTTGTCATTGATGAAATGGGCAAACCAGTTAGCGGGATGAGTACGAATGACCAACCTATGCATTGAAGCAGATAAGGCGATGTAAGAAAGACAGATGGAGCAATCATGCCACAGAGGCCACAAAATAAATTGGGCGGGGCGGCGGCCCGCAATTACCATACCTTACTAATTTGCCAACAAAAAAACTACACTAACAGAAGTTTATCCAGCCGACCGGAACGCAGTTCGGCACCGAAATGCACCCGCACCTCGGGGTGCACCTCACTGCCGGCGGGGATCGCCGGATTCAAAAACACCAACTGGCCGGGCTTATTTTTTTGCACCAAGTTCACCGGATAATCGGAGTTTTCCTCGGGGCTGAAAAAAAAGATTCCCTCGTC
Source organism: uncultured Pirellulales bacterium (assembly GCA_964563335.1). Taxonomy (GTDB): domain Bacteria; phylum Planctomycetota; class Phycisphaerae; order Sedimentisphaerales; family Anaerohalosphaeraceae; genus QNBT01. The sequence continues at coordinate 8,984 of CAZLWL010000016.1, read as the reverse complement.
GGTATCGTCCGGGTCGAACCGGAGCCGATGGCCGTTAAGGGTAAGCGGCGCACTGCGGGCACACTCCGTCCCCGTCGGTTAACCAACCGGTTCCAATCCGATACTCCAATCCCGCCAATTCTTCAGCGCTGCCGGCCGGCGCTCGGAGGATCGTGGCGGGTTATATGGCGTCTCACCGGTCCGAATCCACCGGGAGACGAATGGTCAAATCTTCAATCAGCTTCAAGGCGGCGGGCATCTGAGGCTGTAAGTTCAATATGGTATTCGCCTCGTCGAGGGCTTCGGCGATCTCGCCCAATTCGGCCAGGGCCCGGGCCAGATTCAGTCGCCAGCCGACGTTGCCGTAATCCAACCGCAAAGCCCGCTGGTAATAATCGGCTGCGCTCTCATAATTTTTATCACGGAAATGCATTCCCGCCAACCACGCCAAAGCCGGAGCGGGAGCATCAGACGGGATGCAAATTTCCTCGAGCTTACTTATCAATATGGTCCGGACCTCATCGGCCAACTCTGGATGGGTGGTCATTTCATTGAGGGCGCGGGCCAATTGGCTGAGCCTGCCGATATCATCACCGGCCAGTTCCAACGCCAGGTCCGGACGGTTCACCTGGTTAAGATAGACATCCAGGGCGTCGGCCATTAATGATCCGCGCAACTCCACCGCCCGAGAGAACTTCTCCAGCGATTCAGGCAGAAGGTTTTGATCAATATCTAAAAGACCGGCTATAAAACAGGCCGTCGCATCACAAGGAGCCAGCGAAAAACCATCGCGAATACGCCGGGCGCCGTCCGGATTTTTTAAGATGAAATATTCCAACTGACCGATCAGGCAGTACGTCGCGCCGAAGGTGGGACATAAGGTTCGGGTATAATGCAAGTCGTCCACGATCTGTTGGGTGAAGCGCAGGGAATCAGGCGTCAGGACCAAATCACCGGAATTCGGATCCGTTACCCGACTGATAGCCCGCCAGCGATACACATTAAGCCAGTGGCGGAACCTGACATTTTCCGGCTGGCGCCGGACGGACTGTTCGGCATAGATTAGAATTTCAGTATATTCTTCATTGCTGCCTAACCAACCCTTTTCGCTTAGTTTATCTTCCAGATGTAGAGTCCGCCGCCAGCTGTCGGCACCGCAGCGGGCGGCGTTAGCCCCCCATAAAGCCCAGCCAAATACCAGAACCACCACCACCACCAAGACCTTGCCCAGCCGCAAAGAAGAAGCAGGCCAAAGAGAATTTGGCGAGCCGGTATCCTTTTTAAGGCGCGCCGTGGTGATTAAAAGTCCGCAGCAGACGGCGGTCAGACAGGCATTGGCGGGCAAGTGCTGACCGAAATCACTCAGGCTGTGGATCATGATAGCCATTAGTCCAAATCCCAGGCCAAAGGCCGCCCAGTGAACGGACGAACTACTCTGAGAACGGCTCGCCAGGCGCAGGTTTCGTCGATAGGCGAACCAGACTATAGCGATAAACATTATCACCAGGGCCAGACCGATACCACCGGTCTCCTCGGCCGCCTGGGCGTATTCGTTTTCGGCGTGACCGGCCAGCGAGGCAATGGTGGAGCGATCAAACATCGGGTAAACCACATCATGAGTACCCAGGCCGGCGCCCACCAGAGGAAACCGCGTCCAGGCCAGGGCAATATCTTTAATGATCTGCCAGCGACCGGACTGGGCCCCCTCAAAATCATGCAGAGTGGCCAACCGGTCATAGACGGCGTCGTAGCCGACATATAAAACACACACAAAGGACCCGATCAGCAAAACGGTGATGATCCAACTGTTACCCTTTAACCCGCGCTTGATGCCGATCATCAGCGCGGTGAAGCTGCCGGCGATCAGCATCGCGATCATCCCGCCACGAGTTAGTGAAAGAAATATCGTCGCCACCCCCAAAACTATCATACCCAGTGCGTACCAGATGATCCGCAGATCAGGTTCACCCAGCCGGGCCGCCACCGCCGCCACGCTGAACCTGCCGCGCTGGAAAGATTCATGCAGCCGAACCAGGACCAGTCCTACCGCCGCCCCGATCGAAAGGTTCATAAACTGACCATAATTACTGTGATTGACAAACGGACCGCTGAGCACCTGGTTATGCGGCACCGGCACCACCCAGTAAATTTTGTCGGTTCCCAGGATGTTCTGAGCGAAAGCCAACCCCGCAATCCCAAAACCGATGAGCATAACGGCGGTCAGCAGATGTTTGATCTGTGCCGGGCGGCGGTAGATATTGACGATCACTACAAACACCACTGCAACCGCTAAGATCAGTCGCAGATTGTGCTCGGTCGCGTGGGGGTAAAAGCTCAACGTCATTGTTTCCCGGACATCGGGAATTCGGATCGAACCGGCCGTATCGCCGGCGGATACATTCAACTCAGGCGGCAGATCCGCCAGCAGAGGTGTCTTGGTTTCCCAGGTCCCCGGCGAGATAATGCGCACTGCCGCAGCCGGCAGAGGCAAAAGCTGCACTATCACCAACAGTATAAATAAAACCATGGGGAGATAAGCCCAGGTCCACACCAGGGGCGTATCTTTGTTCAGGGCTACTTTCAACGCCAGGCACAGGGCCATGGCGCCTACCAGGGCGATCACCACCATTTCACTCCAGGCGTGCACAACGCCAAAGGCCAGCGGCATAAACGCCAACAGTATTACCATCAAGACCTCGATGACCGCATCGAACCGGGTATCCGGTTCATTTTCGGGCAAATTTTTAAGCTGTTGTTCGTTCATGATTTAATCATTTTCACTCAATCCGATCCGGACGTGTTATTTCTCCACCCGTCAGTATCTCTCTCGGATTTTCTATACAGAGTTTTTGCGCCGTTTTTTCTCCCAGCCTTTGACTAACGGCATAGTACGCCTCCCGCATCCGCGGGCGACGCGGACCCCGATCATGGGCGTCGGTGGCGATCAAAGAGGCCATACCCAAGGTTAAAAAATGCCACGCCGTTTGCTCGGCAGCCGAACCGAAGACTCCCAGAATACTGCCGGCGGTTATCTGCAGGTGGCCGTTGAGACCGAGCCAGGGCTCGACCGCCTGCGGATGCCGGATCAGATATTCGTTACGCTCCGGGTGAGTAATTATGGCTGTGACGGACATCGAGGCCAGTTGTTCGAGAAGGGGCCTGAGATCGAGAATCGTATCAAGCGGCAGTTCCAGAAGCAGAAAACGTCCGCCGTCGGCCAGGGTGAGGACCCGATCGGCTTGCAGTAGCGCGGGTATCCTTTCATCCACCCGCACATCGCCGCCGGGCCACACCTGCAGGGGGAGGGATTTCTTTTGCAGTTCGCCGTTTAGGGTGGCGACCGCCCGGCGGATGGCGTCGGCCTCATTGCGCCCTTCAAAACAGCCCAACTGATGTGGGGTCGCCACCACCGCAGTGACGCCCTCGGCCACCAGGCTCCGACATAAAGAAAGGCTCTCGGCCATAGTTTGCGGTCCATCATCCAGATTTGCCAGGCAGTGACAGTGGATGTCCACAAATTGCCCAGCTAGCGGACGGGGCAGGATCTCCAATCCAAAACGGTCTGCGGGACTGACTTTTTTTCGAGTAAATACATCCATGTTGATTGCCAACTAATTTTATTTATCTCCGGTCAGTTTACGGCCGCCGGCTCTGGGGCGTCTGCCGGCGGCGGTTGGATTTTGGACCGGCGGCTATGTCCGTAACCGTAACCATATTTATATCCGTAGTAATAACCCTTGTAATAACCATAGCGCGTACTGCGGCTGATACCATTCACCACCGCCCCCAGAATATTGGTTCCCACGCTTAACAATCCGTCCCGTGCCTGTGCGCTGGTCTTGCGGGTGGATTTTTCGGCGCGTAAGACCACCAGCGTCACATCGCTCATCGCTCCCAGGATACGGGCATCAGCCACCGGCATGACCGGCGGCGAGTCGATTATCAGGCGATCATATTTCTTGGAAAGTTTATCTATCACGTCATTGAAGGTTTGACTGTTGAGCAGTTCGGAGGGATTGATAGGAATGGCACCGCAGGTCAGCACGTCCAGATTCTTTTCGGCGGTATTTATAATAGCTTTTTCCAACTCTGCCTGACCGGTGAGCACACTGGATAGACCCGGTTCTTGATCTAACTGGAAAATGGCATGCTGGACGGGTTTGCGGAAATCACAATCAAGCACCAAGGTCCGCTGGCCCGCCTGGGCCATCGCCGTGGCCAGATTACTGACCAAGGTGCTTTTACCGTCGCCGGAACCAGGTGAGGTGACCAGTAAGGTTTGGGCCTGGCCGTCAGGCACGCCAAAATAAACCGCGGTGCGAATGGTCTTGTAGGCCTCGGCAACGGTGGAGGTGGGTTCTTGATGTACGGTCTGGCCCCGGGTAACGAGATCTTTTTTACCCCGTATCATGGGGATGATACCCAATACCGGAACCCCTAAGGTCGCCGACACCTCATCGGCCGAGCGCAGCCGGGTATCCATCCAGTCCAGCATCAAAACCAATCCTACCCCCAACAGCAAACCCATCACCAGGGCAATGGCCATGAAGCGGGCCTTCTGGGGCTTGGAAGGTTTCTCTGCCGGCCGAGCCACCTCCAGGATGCTGATATTAAGGGCCCCCACATCTTCGGTAACATTGAGTTCCTTGATCCGGTTGTCAAGTATATCGCATAGGTTTTCCGTTCTGGTGAGACTGGCCTGGAGAATGGCATACTCAGTCGTCTTGATGTCATGCTCCTGGGCCTGCTTAGTCTGATCGTCAACCGTTTTCTGCAGTTCCTTTTCAAGCTCTTGGGCGGCCAGCCACTGCTGACGGGCCACCTCCAGGTAAGCCTGGGTCATACTTTGATCCAAATCCAGCAGCCGATTTTCCACCTGGGAAATCTTAGACTCGATGGATTTCATAGCCGGGTGCTCGGGATTCACCTTATTGGCCAGGCCCAATTTTTGCTGTTGCAGTTGGTTCAACTCATTACGCAGTTGGAGCTGCTCCTGGTTCCCGGAGTAATACCCCCTGCTGGTATAACGGGCCTCAACAAATTGGCGGAGCTTGTCCGGATCATCGCTTAAACCCTGGGCCGCCTCGTAACCCTCCTTGGCGTTGATCGTGGCTATCCGGGCTTCGGCAAGGGTGTCCTGCAGCCCCAGCAGCCGCGCCAGACTCTGGCTCATCAAGTTGCCCCGCTGGTCCTCGATAAACAAAATTTCATTGTTTTCCCGTTTAAAATCCAAGATGGCCTGTCGTTGAACCTTTAACTCCTGATCGCGATTGATCTTTTCCTTTTGCAGGATTTCTAATACTTCTGAGGCCGTGCTACGCTTTCTTTCGGCATGGTAAGATACGTATTCATTGACGACCTCGTTGATCAGTTGCGCCGCTTCCACCCGGTAAGGCGAATCGAAGGAGACACTGATGATGCCATCTTTCTTACCCACCGATACGTCCAGCCCCTTCTGTAAATAGATGATCTTATTGTCCACCTGGTCGAAGGTTTTCATGCGGGCAAATTCCGTCTGGTTGACGACCGCCGAAACGATCGATTCGGTTTTGATCAATTCACTCTGGGTGTAGAGATAATCTTTGGACTTGGTCAAGTACCCTTCCTGCTCGTCGAAGATCTTGGGCCCTCTCTGTTCTACATACACACGCGAGGTGCTGGTGAAAATCGGCGTGGCTTTATATAAATATACAAACATGCCCGCCAGACACGTCCCCACCGTAAGCAGGATAATCCAGTGTCGCCGCCAGATGATTTGTAACAGGCTTTCCTGAGGTATATTTACTTCGGAAAGCTTATCGGGATGCGGTCCATCCTTTAGGTTTACATTATAGCCTTCATTTTTTTCCATGTTTCATACCCTTACTAATCGATTATTTATCCACATTAAATGGTTCTCGGGTGGTAACGTCAGTGCCTTCAAGATAACGATATACATAGCCTATATTCACCCCAAAGGTAACTCGGAAGATATCGGCAAACAACAGACGGGCCCGGGTCCGCGAGGTCTGTTCCACCGACACCACATCCCCCGGCTTGATTTTAACCCCGGCGGCGCTGGTAACTTTTCGGTCGTTAAGTTTGAAGGTGGCATCTACTATTTGCCCATTATCACTCTGCCGATAGACCTTTACATATTGGGGGTCGGCCACATTGTCCACCCCGCCGGCAAAAGCTATCGTTTGCAACAAGTTATATTCGACACCGGGCGGATAAGAGAAAGCTCCCGGCCTGTTTACCAGCCCCACCACCGTGAACGTTTCGGGACTCAGCCGCTCCACTTCAACTACGTCGCCCCGGCTCAGGGCCACATCGGTAAAAGGAATATTCATCCCTTCGACCGGCAGTATCAGAGGCTCTATTTCTTCGGTGTCCCGGAGCCGTTTAATCCGAATGGCCCGGGCCCCGTCATCTCCGATGCCTCCGGCTTGCATCAACAAGGACACCAAAGACATCTCATCGTGACGGAGGTGATAGACCCCGGGTGTTTCTACCGCCCCCACAACCGAAACCGCTTCCGTGTGGTACTGGGTAACATCCGCCACCACCGCCGGGCGCTTGACTACATATTTAGGATAATAGGCCCCGACGATGGCCGATTCGATTTGGGAAAGATTTTTACCTGACACCGGGAGTTGACCCACAATGGGCAAGGTGATGTTCCCGGATTCGTCCACGCGACAAAGATGGATTTGAATAACTTCCAGCGTGTTGAGAGGGACCGCATCCACCTCATACAAAATGGCGGGCATATGCAACTGCAATACATCGCCGGGAACCACGATATATATATCGGCGGGTATCTTGGCTCTGACTAACTGCTCAAGATCGGTTTTGGGTTGTACGGGACCTGCTTGGCGGAACTGATCAAGCTCAAAGGGGGTGGATATCCTGGGCCCCACACATCCCGACCCGCACAAAAAAACAACGATAATTACCGAAATGATATGCCTGGCGTTGGCAGGGTATCTTTCGGCGCTAGTTTCGAGGTTCACGGTTTTCTCCCTTTTCCGGGGCTGAAAGTTTAACCATCCTCAGACTAAATTTTCAGCCTTGAAACATGCGTCTTAGTACGTCTATATTAACTGAAAAGTCCGGTTTCTCCTTAAATCTCTTGGTTGCCTGATAAGCATATGGTTGCGGCACTATAATCTGTTGAATGGGCGACCCTGGCGGGCGCTGCCCAAAATTTCACAACTTGCTATTATTTCTAAAATTAGGTTCTTTTGATCTCCTCCAAGTCCTCCCTGGGTATATCAATTCCCGTCCTTGACATCGATAAGCCCAGTTTATATAATAAAAAAGGCAACTAGTAAGCGTAAATGCGCTAGCCAGCCTCGGGTGAATCAATGGCGTCTCGAACAGGCAGACCTTGGTTCACCCGGTTTTTTTGCTCCCGGCGGCTTTCGTATTTTTGCCGCCTTGCTTTATTAATCTCTCCAGAGGCCACAGGCGCTTGCCGGCCGCCGTTAGACGATCCTTTCCGTTCTATGTTTATTTAGGCAATATTGGGGAGGGTTAGCGCATACAAACTACGCTAACCACCACGCAGGGATTACCGACGGCGTCGTGAACAGGCAGACCTCGATCATCTCTGTTGATTGTCTTGCCCGGAGATATCTGTTAACTGGTCAGCCTCATATATTAGATTATTTTAGAAGCGGCCATTAAATGATCCCAAATTTTCGAAGAGACAAAAAACCCCAATTAAGGAACATCTGTCTCCACCTCCGGCACATGATATCCTTCTTCTTAAAAACTTTGCCTAATCTTTTCTCATGATTATGTATATGACTAATACACTATTTAACACCATCGAACTGATATTTGTCAATGTATAAAACATAAAAAATCCAAAAATTATTAAAATAATTTTTATGTCCTCCGGCGTTTTGCTAAAAACAGTATCAATATCCATAAATGCAAATTCTTAAAGACTACGTGGTAACTACGGTATTTTCTAGTTTTCTGTAGATATCTTTACCAGCAAGAATTGGGATTAAAATTAATATAAATGTCAATAGCGCAGTTATTTATATGTATTTCTCCTCAACCATAAATCGGCCCTGTCTTTTGCGCATATTATTTTACTGTCCCGGTCGGCAATTTTCTAACGTGGTAACTACGGTAATTTTCATTTATAAAAATTTTGGGGAGAGACTATTTCATACTAAAATACTAGGAACAAGAGATTATGGATATACAGAAATCCACTTTAGATCTTTGATGGTCAAAATAGACATTATGCAGGTGTTATATAAAAAAAGCACCGTTGAGCAGGCTCGGACACTTGAGGTTCACCCGATTTTGTGCCTATCCTCAACGATGCCGCTAGTAAGAACCGAGCAAATCGGTCCTTCCTGGCAATTTTATGATATTTCGGGGCTGTTAAGGCCGCCGATGGATAATTTACGCTTGGATATTGTGAATATTTTTCCCTGGCAATGTCCTATTAAAATATAAAGTTGACACAATATGCTTTATCTGCTTACCTGAACGCTAGTTAAGAATGAATATGCTATTGCATTAGCGGGTAGAATTTCCTCACACCTCAGCACCTTCAATGCAAAATCCGACACAGTTCTAGTAATCTATTATAATATCGTTAATACAGGATAGTGTCAAGGTATTATGCCACCTAAATCGAAAGGATCAGATTATTATCCCTGATAACCTCGAAAAGCCGCTTTTATGTCTATATTCATAAGCGAATGGTAGTTACGGTAAATATATTACAGCCTTTAATCTTTTATTTACAAGTATTTACAAACTTAACGCTTTAGAGCTTTAGGCATTTATGCAGTAAAAACGGTTCTGTAAACTCTATGCTGTAGATGGCTTAGGCAAAATATCTCTAGAGCGCTAGGGTTAGGGAATCATCATTTTTATGAGTCCTATCATAATTGAAAAGCTTGTCATAGGTATTGCTGGTCAAAATTTAAAACTAAGAATCACTTTAATAATGGTCCCTTGCTCAAATTTTTAGTATCCCTAAGATGTGTCAG
>CAZLWL010000015.1:0-38552 GCA_964563335.1 uncultured Pirellulales bacterium | reverse complement strand
GCGCCGGGGTCGTCTGCGCAGGCATGCACAAACTGGTAGATTTGTCAAGAAAATTCTAAAATTCCTCTACCCCTTTCGGGTTAGCCCAGCGCTCTTGACGACAAAGTGTATCTACAAATAGCGTACGAAAAAATGCAAAAAACGGTCAAAAAGTCCCCGCTTTTTTCAAAAAAGTGTCAAAAACGGCGCTGTACCAACGCAATTGATATGGCATAAATGTCCGGCGGGCGGGAAAAGGCGGGTGAGGCGGGGAAAGCGTGGGTTTTGGGGACGTTAAATGGGATTTATTGGGGGACGCTGACACCATATAAGTAGTTACCGAAAGTGGCACAAAACAGTAAAATCGGCCTCACAGAATCACGAATATGGCACAAACGGCGAAAAGTCTAAGAGTTGTTTAAGAGGCAGCGAGAGGGCCTATAACAGCAAACTAAGGGTTCAGTAAACACGCGAAAATGTCCGGCAAAAGCGCGGACATCGGACATGCAAACGGACATGATTTTTAGAAGAGATTAGGGGCTGGTTATATGGGCGCACAAAACAAGCGCCCGGTTTTGAGTAGTTTTTCAAAGGTCCGATTGCTGTTAATCCGGGATATTTTTATCAACCACCATCACGGGACCCGGCCGTGAAAGTGGACGAAGTTTACCACCGTTTGGGCAGTGGGTAATTGGCGATTACAAGCTCGACTCGGTCGCGGGCCTTCGACGTCTTCTCGCGGGCGATCGAGTACTTAACGTTTATCCTTTTCCTGGGCAGGCCCTTGTAGAGCCTGCGGACTTTAGGGCTGTCGTTGATGCTGAGCAGGAACTTACCCTTGATGCCACCGAGCACCTCAGCGAGCCGTGCGTGCTCGGCGTCGCCGAATGGCGACTTGTAGCCAACCGTATCGACATAAGGCGGGTCGCAATAAAACACAGTGAACGGCCGATCGTAGCGGTTGATGCAATCGGCGTAATCAAGGTTCTCGACATACACACCATCGAGCCTTTTGTGGCAGCGTCGGATAGCCTTAAAGGCCGTTCGGCGGAGGCGGGATTTACCTGTCGGACCGTAGCCGAAGTTACTGCAGATGGTACCACCCTTGCCGCCGAAGGCGGTCTTCATAACAAACCACGATCGGGCGGCCCGCTGGACATCGGTCAGGCCGGGCTGGGTCTTGTAATCTGTGAACTCGACACGGCTGTGCGTGATGAGGGCCAGCTCCCGGATAAACTCGCGCGGATGGTAGCGAACCACACGAAAGAGGTTGATAAGTTCGGAGTTGATGTCGTTTATAACCTCAACTTTCGACTTGTCCTTCACAAACAGTAGGTTGGCGGCCCCGGCGAACGCCTCTACATAACAGGAGTGCTCGGGGAGCAATTGACACAGACGGGAGGCCATGTTAGCCTTGCCACCCATCCATGGAAAAAAGCTCGTCATCCTGATGCTCCAATCTCTAACGGTTGGGGTAGTATGTATTTGTCGAAAAGGCCGACGTGAAAAAATGTCCAACAGTGGCTTCTGCTGGGCAGGCGGTTTATCTAACGGTTGCCGCCCGCGTCGGCTGCTTCTTTGGACCAGGAAAAGGCTATTAACTTATCAAAGAACTGTTTACGCGGCGTCCAGGGTGAGGACATCGGTCGCTTTGTTGTAGCTGTTTTTCGTCAGGCCGGTCGGCGTAGCAGGTGCTACGTGGACGTTGACGGTTACCTCGGCCGGTGTGCCCACATGGAGGTTGCCTGCGTAATCATAACAGGCAAGGCCGAATTTATAGTGGCCGCAGGCAGAGACTTTGTGGTTTATCTGGACGACAGATGTGCCGTGGCCAAAGGGGGCACGGCCGAATGGCAAGTGGCCGAAGCCGGGCGTTCGCATACTGTGGCAGCAGCCGAACCGGTGCCGGCCGAATGGGGCGTGGCCGAAACCGTAGACGCCGGCGCCTTGCGGGAAAAGCTCGTGGCGGGCGCTCGATGCGGGCAAGTTCCAGTCGATATCACCGAAGCCGCCGTTGGTGTGTAGCATTGCGTAGTCACCGGGCCCGTAGCCGACAGGGACAACAAAAGCAACCGTTATCATCGCCTTCATAACATAGCCACCTCAGCAAAACGCAGGTCTCGCGTAACAAGCTTCATCTTTTGTTTGTCGGGCAGGTAAATTATTTTCACTATCTCAGGATAGACGGCCTCGCCCGCCATCTGCGTCTTGAGCGAGTGCTCGCGGCCCGTAATCCGCTCAATACAATCACCCACCGCAAAGTCGGGGCTGCCTGCACCATCGCCGAGCCACAGCCGCTCGAGCGTAAACTGACCGCTTATGCTCATATCCTCGTTAGCCTTTCGGATCGCATCGAGGTGGTTTGCGAACCACACTGAATCATCAGCATCCCGTGAAGGAAGGCCGCCACCATCAAATTGGCTGGATGGGGTGCGCTGGTCGAGATGGTATTTAGCAGAGAAATCATAGACCTGCATGTGATGGAAGGGCGAACCGGTAGCACTTGATGGATCGGCCGTCATATATAATCGCTCGTCCATCTGAACGGACGCCGTTACACGGACGCGAGTATTCCAAAAACCACCCTTAAATGACCTGGCATTCAGCTTGTCATCGCAAAGCGAGGTCCAGTAATTAAGCTGGACACCATCAAGGGCGCCGCCGGAGATAGCACCCTCGGCCTGATCGACCATCTCGGAAAGGTTAGGCTCTGTGATATAGATGCCGGCCTCCTCTTTCAGGGCGGTTATCCCCCCGGGGATCTGCTGCCATGTGGAGCCGCCATCGAAACTGAATTCAACCGTTATTCCGATAGGGTTTAAATCATCTTTATCGGCCGTCAAACAAGGCAGAAGACACCTTGCGGCAGGGGCGTAAAGACGTTTACCGACATCGTCCATGATATACCGGGCGGGGATGACGGTAGTGAAATCGAACGGCATGCCGCGATCGTACTTAGCCGAGCTGTACAGGCCGGATTCGTTCAGGGTCCACTTGCGCCCGACGTCCCGCCTAAAGAGCGAACCTCGCAAATGATAATATTTATAAAAGCTGTACTGGTTCGGATTCGTTTCCGCCTGCAGGTCGGCCTGGGTAATAAAGAGATAGGCGTTGTTATTTGCAGTATCGGGCACAAGATCCGAGTCGGGCCAGGCGGGCACAAGCTCGCAGGTTATCTCGAATCGCTGAGGGGCGCCGAGTCCCCACGGGTCGTTAATGACCGCAGCGATGTCTTCGGCCAGGGTCATCGACCAGAGCATCTTGCGGCCCTCGGCTACGGCGGCATCTACGGATTCGGCGACAGCAGGGGCGTGCAGCTCGTGAAGGATAGTCGGATGGGCGCCGGTGCGGGCGTAGGCTGATGCAGCGCCGAGTTTGTAGAACACGATATCGGGATTGCCCTCGCTGTCATAATCCTCGCGGAAGGACCAACCGAGGTTTTTACAGATAACATCGAGCGCATCGAGGGCATTCAAGCCATCGATAACAATATGGTTCAAGACGCGGTCCCAGTCCGAGTGAGAAAGGCCGGTCAGCGAGGAGGGGTCGGATATCGGCAGATACTGATAGGCGTTGTTCTGGTCGGGTGACAGGATGTAGCGGACCATGTCCCTGGCCGTCCAGGGGTCGGCGCCGTAGGGCTCGCCGGGGGCGAGAAATATCGGCGTGTAGCATAAGGTAGCGCCGGCCGGGGCGAGCACTTTAAGCTCAACGGGGTCGCGGTTGGGCCTGCCATTAATGTTAAAGATGGCACGGCGGCCGGAAAGCATAGAAAATGCGTGGTCTATAGGGGCCTGCAAAGACGTTCCGAAATTAGTGTAGTCATCCGGCCCGCGTATCGCCTGGCCGAATACGGGCGTGGTTACCGAGAGGAGCCAGCGATGGTCCCGGCAGACGACGGCGCACCGCTCGAAGGCCTTGGTTTTCTCGGTGCCACCGGAAAAATCAGACAAATAACTTGTGACGAAACCAGAAAAAAGGACCGTCCTTTCGGCAGGGTCGGATTCATCTGTTCGGATACGGACGGCATCTGCCCATTTTAGAACCGCCTCGTTCCAGCGTAAGGCCGGAAACCAGACTGTGGCGGTTGATGGTATTGGGCCGTGAGCGATTTCGACCCGGTCAATCTTGGCGGCCCAGACGGGCTGCCAGTCGGGGCCATAAGTGGGCGGCGAGCCCTGTGCCGACTTCATTTCAACCACGAGCCTCTGCGCCATCCTCGATATATTCTGTGAGTCCTGTATCGTCATATCAGGCCTCGCAAACGACATGTAAATTCGCAGACGACCTGACCGGTTGAAGTGAAATAAAAGTATTTGCCGCGTGAGTTGGGGATGAGCCTAAAATCTTCAAAGACCACGTTGTAATAAGTGGTGCCGGCGAAGCTGTAGTCGGCGGCGCCCAGCCAGAGGTACTGCCCGATGGCTTCTATCGCCGCAACAAGGAGTGCGCGGGCGATGGAGTAGCTTGCCCCCGTGGCGCGAAGTTTACCGGTAACCACGAGGCCGAATCCGCGTGAGCCCATGTGCATAGCGACAAGGCCGTGTGCGCCGGGAAAGCCGACGTACTGCCTGTCAGCCGCCCTGGGCCGGAGGCCGACTTTTATCTCGTTACCCAAAATCGCAGTTAAAGCCGTTGCCATTTCAATACACTAATAAATATCATCATTTCCAACTCGCGGTCCGATGGGCGGCTCGCCAACGACAGGGGTGAACTTCATACTGTTATCGTAAACATGATTAATGTTAATCGGGGGACCGTAAGCTTGTTCCATAGTTTGCAGGACTTGAGAAAACGCAAAGCCGGCCGAATACATACCGCCGACCGCACCAATTGTGCTGGGTGTGATCTTGGCGAGCGTAATCTGTCGCGAGAGATTCTCCCGCAATTGAACTATATCGGGCCGCAGCCCTTCGGGAGCCCCCAAGGCAAACGCATCGAGGTCGGCCAGGATTCCTTCGAGTGCCATAATTCGGGGCTCTGCCCAGTCGGGTATCATAAGTCGGTCATCGCCAGTGCTGCGAAGAATGTCAAACCTCGCCTGCGCATTTTTCAGGCGCTCCTGCCAGCTTGCAAACGAAGGCCCCGCCCTTAATGTTTCAGCGGCCCTGCCTGCCACGCCGGCACGCGATCTTGCAAGGATTGAGCCCATATAGGCCTCGGTGAACTGACGAACCTTTTCCGGACCGGCAACTGCTACTGCCTGGCCGGCAGCCCGCTGTGCCGCTACGGCTTCCGGTGACACGGCTTTTCCCAGTTGAGTGATTAACTCTATGGGAAAGCCTGCACGGCTGAGCACCTGGGCTCGCTGCTCCTCGGGGATGCCTGCGATGTAATCAAGCATCGTCTGCATTCGCTCATCCATCGACAAGCCCCCCCACTCCACACCCATTGCCCCCTCCATTGCTTTGCGAGGTTTTTCATAGGCCCCGCTGGCAAGACGTGACATCTGTTCCAGCATCGTTGCGGCGAGCGGTTCTGTGGGCGTGACCGCTCTTACCCCGACAAGACGGCTGATGGCTTCGTTCAGTGAGCCACCCTGCGTCATATAAGCCGTACCGCCTTTTTGCATGGCCGTTAAAAACTGGCCGAAATCAGTAGCCTTGCTTGTAGTGTAGCCGGCGAGAACTTTAGCAAAGAATCCTTTGTAGGCCTCGGCTGTCGGGGCGACGCCGGCTATTCCTGCAAACTCAAAAAACTTACCCACCTCCTCACCGCCCAACCCGGCAGCGCCGAGCGTCGGCGCAATACCCATAAGCAACTGGCGGATGGCCCTGTTTTTTATTCCACCCTGATCTCCGAAGGCGATATCCGCCGAGATCATCATCTGCTGTGCAACATTGGGCGATACAAGGCCGCCGGCCTTTTGCAGGGCGAGGGCTTGATTGGCCCAATATTGCTGCCGGCCCATCGTTCCCGTCTGAAGCTCAAGGCCCTGGCCAACTTCAAGAAGACTAAGTGATTGCTCGTATATCTGCTTTTGCAGTTGTTGTATTTGCTGGAGTCTGTCATGCAGGACGCCGACAAGCTTCACGACAGCAGTCAACCCTAAAAATGCGCCGACATAACCCATGACCTGCGACTTTAGGTTGGCTAACAAGCGACCCATGCCGGACAGTTTTTGCGTGGTTTTCTCGGTAGAGTCGCCGGCGCGACGCTGGCCTTCAGCAGTCTTGTCGCCGACACCCTTGGCGGCCTTGCCGGTCTTATTGAGGTCCTGCTCAGCCTGCTTGGCGCCGGGCGTCTTTACATGTATGTTGACATTTTTGGCCATGCTTAGTCGTTAGTAATTAGTCGTTAGGCGGCTTCGTCTTCGATGGTGATTATCTTGTCGGTTCCCTCGAGAGTCAGCGGCGTCGCCGGATTATTGGCAATATCGAACTGGGCGGTGTAGCCGGTAAAATCTGTTTCCACGTTGGAATTTTCGCCCGCCGACAAGAATACCACGTTGGCAATCGTAATCACCTTATTTGTTGCACCCTGTGATTGCAGTACCGTCAACACGAGGTCTCCCGCCACCGCGAGAAGAAGCTGCTGGCACTTTAGGTTGGTAGTGGCAATCTCTGAGTCCTGGAAGCCGATCGAGCCGGTGGCCGTCATACCGGTCAGGTTCGCATCGACACAGGTGTAAGCAACATCGGCATCGTTGCAGGCCTTGACCAGCTTCATTGCCAGGCTGAATTCAAAACTCGTCACGTGGTAAATCGAAACGGCTCCGTGGGCCGTCGTTACCACCCTATAGCCGCCGCGAGCGGAGGAGATATCGCTCGGCGCCGCCTGGTCATCGAGCATGGCGTGCATATCGGCAATCGTTCCAGTCTCATCGGCCGCCTTGCACTCGAAGGCAAACTCCACCTGGGCATAACCGGCCTTGGTGAGCCGGATGGTTATGCGGTGGATGACCGGGGCGGTGATTGTGTGCTGGATGTAACCGGTTGCGACGGCGGCTCCGCTCTTGCGTTCATAAAATACATAAGTGCCGAGTGTGCCGGTCAAGAGGTCGATTGCCTTAATCCAGTCCTGCGTAACGATAACACCACGGACGTACTGGATCTCCCGGTCGATAACCGGCAGTTGCAGACCGTCCGGCGCCGAACGCATGACGTTCTCGTAACCCTCGGTGATGACCGCCGTCATTGTGCCGCCGGCATCGACACCGTTGATTACGGATGCCTGGGGGGTTTTGACCCTATTATTTACCGTTGCCATAATAAGACTCCTAAGTCATGTAACTGGTTTCAAAAAACAACTGGGTTGCGTGTTTCTTTGGCGCATCGAGCTGCTCGACTTCGTCCATGTAATAAAACTCATCACAGGTCAGTCCGCCGCCCGGGTGCTGCTTGTCAAAGGCGGCGATGACCAGCTCACAGATCTTGCTCGTCCCGAGGTGCCGGCTGTTGCCCGTCCTGGCATCGCCGTCTTTTCTTGATTCAACGCCTATCAGCACGCTCAACCTGATTATTTGCCTTAAATCCTTGTCGCCCTCGCGGGCACTACCTCCTCCGTCCCAACCGGCAAAGGCAAACGGCTGGTAGCGGGTGAAGGCCTCCATACCGCCCCGAGTCGGCCCGACCTGGTGTTTCCACACATCGGCCGTTTTGAACACGTTCGAGCCGCCCGACTGCAGCGCAGTTAGCGTGTCGGCCATCCACTGCTCGAGCTTCGCTCTCAATCCGCCATCATTTGCCATCAGTTCGCCCCCACCTTTCTTGCGATCCGGTCTTCGATCACGCCGGACATATCGTCCAGGCTGTCCATCACGCCATCGTAGAGGGCGCCCGAGCCCTGAACAAACACACTCTTGACCAGGACAAAGAGCGGACGGAACCTGCCTCGCTTGCCCTGCTTTCTGCCGAAGAACAGCCGGCCTTTTGTCTTCACGAAAAAACCATCCTCGACCTGTCTCGGCGACGAGAATCTTGCGACGCCTGCACCAGTCAGGTTCTCACCGATAGGAATAGTTAAGAACTTGCCCTTTTTCGGCGTGATGGTTTTTTCCTCATCACCCAACAGCCAGGCGTACTTCGACACCGCCGAACCTTCGGCGACGCCGACCACACCCTCGAAGTCGGATATCACCCAGCCCTGCACGGCCTTTTTGAGCAGGCCTGTCCTTGTTTTTAAGGCCTGGCCGGTAAGATATTCTTCAGACACCCTATTGGCTGCGAGTTGGACAGCATTTTTTAAGCCTTCGGATGTGGCTTCCAAAAGGTGCCGGCCCATCGAGCCTAATTCGGCGGCCGCCTGCTGAAAGCCGGGTCCCATCTGGAGTTGAATCATCATAGCTGGGGCCTCCTGTATTTTTTCAAGATTTGCTCGACTATCGGCAGCAGCTTTATTGCGCTGAACTTACTCATCGAACCACCTTCAGCGCTGACGCCGGCAAGGCCGATGTCATCTTTACGCTTGAAGATAAAACTGGCCTGCTCGATGGCTGCCTCTCGCAGGTCATTCGGCATTGCGGTCTCGCCGGTACCGGGCGTCTGGCCCGCCGATGCGTAGCCACCGCGATAAATGGCCTGGATGCAGTCAGGGATCGTGAGCCATGCCGCGTACATGCGATAAACGATGCCGTTTTTGCCGGCGTTGACAAGTCGATAGCCGCTGTTGGCGGTCAGGGCATCGGCGGAGGCGAAATCGTAATCGACCATCTGTTTGATTGACGTTATCGAGACGATCGGCCAGCGATTCAACTGCAATTGTGGACCGCAGGCTGTGTAGTACTCAGTGACATCGGCCGCCGGCACGATAAGCTGACGGTTAGTGAAACCATCAAACACGGCCTCGATGCCGAGAATGATTCTGTTAATTAACTGGTCGTAGTCTGTATCGGTCAGGCCCAGGCGATCCTTGACATCCGCCAGCGTGCAAATCCTGCCAGATACAGAGTCCGCCAACAAAGTGGCCGTGGCCGTGGTGTCCTCTCCTGAAGCACACTTTGCACGGACACGGACAAACTTTGCGGTCTCTGTGAACGTACAGGGCTTGGCATTGCCGGAAGTTATGGGAACGGCGGGGACGCCATCGTGCTGATCCAGATTTGACGTGGCACCACCATCATCGGATGTGTCTATCTGAACGTCCGTAATATCGTTGGCCGAGCCGCCGCCCGCATTGGCGACAATGATGGTAAAGCCGGACACCTGCTCGATGTTTACCCAGTCGATAAGTGTCGTCAGTGAGTCATCGACTGCAATCGCGGCGCTCGTTTTTGCGACAAGTTCAGCCATTTTACACACCAATTAACACGGCTTTACAGGGCCGTTAAAGTCCTTTTGTTTTGTATTTATCCGGCGCCTTGTCCGGTCGGAACTGTTTGTCCTTCGGGCTCCGGTCCACCTGTTTGCGGCCCGTCCGGTCCGGCCTCTTGTCCTTGGGCTTGTCCTGCATTTTCGGACTCCTGCGATTGTTCAGCTTCAGCTTCAGCTTCGGCTTTCGCATCAGCTTCAGCCTTTGCCTTTGCGATCTTGTCAGCCCTTTGCTTGGCGATATTGGCGAGCCGCTTGGCGTTAGCCTTTGCCTTATCGAGCTGGCTTGTCTTGGCCTTCACCTGGTGGCCGAGCTGCTCGATATTGGTTTTGGCAGAATCAATCTCTTGCTCGAGTCGGGTCACCTGGTCGGCGGCGGCCTGGGCGGCGGCGCGGGCGTTTTGCAGGGCGACGGCCGGCCTGTCTATCTTTTCATCCCAGGGTGGGCAGGTCTTTTTGTAGCAGTCCTTCGGTATGTGCCGGACAATATCGGGCGGCAGGTCGTATTTTACGCCCTTGTTAAAGCAGCCGATCCCGCCGGCGTATGTCTCTTTCATTAAAATCCACATAATTTGCACTCCGTACTCGTTTTGGAATACCCGCCCGCCACGAAGACGGGCGGGTAATTATTAAACATTCTTTCAGCTACTTGCTACGCTGCCTACGCAGCGATCAGCTCGGTCAATCCCATACCGGCGGCGTTCTTCGGACTGATGTCGCCGCGAGACAGGACACCGATAATCGCCAGGGACGCACCGGGTGTGCCGTCGCCGCAATGCGGCGCCTGGACCCGCATGTAACGCTTGTGCGTTTTGGCCAGGTCGATATCGATGGCAAAGAGCTTATTGTCCTCGCTATCGGCGATAGCATCGGCCAGGGCGGCACCGGCGACGGCGGTGTAACTGCCGTCGGTGGTGTCGCATTCCTCGACCAGCGGCGCGGTGCCTTCGGCGGTTGAACCGATGGGAGCGGATGCCGTAATGACGCCGGTGATGAACAGGACCCGTAGGTGGTTCCAGCCTTGCACGTCAACGTAGGCATTGTTGGTGAAATCGCCGTTGTTTTTCGTTTCCGGCTGCAGGAGAATGACGAACTTCATGTTCTGTACATCTATCATGTTTTCAACCTTTCTTTTTGAAATAATTTTTTATTTGTTTTTAATCACAGATTTCGCGGATTGACACAGGGCTGATCAAGATGCCTTCGTTATCAGTGCGCAGATCGGACCGGCGTCGGTCGTATCGCCGACACCATGAACCGACGGCGCAACCCGCTCGGTGCCTTTTATACCCAATTGGTCGGTCGAGAAGTATGCCTCAGTCGAGCGGTCGATGGTCAGCCGCCTGCGGTCACCCAGGTAGGCACCCATCTTCAAGTTGGCGAGCAGTGCGCATATCTGGCTGACGGCACAGGTCTTGGGCATCGCCTGGGTGAACTCGACCGGGTAAGACAGGAAGGTCTTTTCCTTGGCGCCTCGGCCGGCAATGATCTCGGTGGCGTTTACACCGCCGGCGGCGAGCGCAAGCCTGAGCATCACAGTGTAGTAAAACAAACGGCTGCAGTACCACTTCAGGTCGCCATCGTCGGCATAATCGGGGACAATACCCAAGACGCCTTCGAAGTCGGTCAAAGCCAGATTGGCATAGGAGGCGCCTGCACCCGCCCCGATAACCAGGCTCTTGATATTGGCGATAGCAGCGTCAACGGCCCTGAGCGCACCTGTTATGCCGGTATGGCCGAAGTAGGTGCTCGTTCCATCGCCGAGGAAGCCGACCTCATCCTCTTTCTTAGCGAAGGCGTGGCCGATTAGATAGCCGACGATTTCGCCGATGGCAATGGCGGAATCTTCGGTCAGCTCCGAATCGATGGCCGTCAGCGTCATCCATTTCTTGGCGTTCAGCCCGATAGCGTGGAAGGCGGCGTCGGAGAGAGTCGGGGCGACACCGGCACCCGGGCAATAGACGGTCAGGCCGCTCGTCAGCTTCGGTGCTACGGCGCTGTCCGATGCCATCGGGTACTCGAGAGCGTTGCGGCGATAGACGCCGTATTTTTCGATGAGCAGTATCAGGTTCGGGATAAATTCTGTCGGGACGAGAATACCGCCCGTCGTGCCGACATCTTCACCCATCGCCTTGACCTCATCGCCGACTATCCGCTTGCGCTCGATACCCAAAGAGTCGAGCATCTCGCCGGCCTCTTTTCGCTTACCCACTTCCGCCAAGACAAACAGGCCGAAGTTCTTGGCCGTCTCGAGGTCACCCCAGCAGCCGCTGTACATACTACTTGGTGTCTTGATTGAGGCAAAGCGAGTACTCTGCAGCAGCTTGATCTGCCTTACCATCGCCTCGTTCGCACGCCTGATCTCCTCCATCTCCTGCACGGCCTTGTCATAAAGCGTTTGAGTCTCGGCCTTTGCTTTTTCCTTGTCCTCTTCGACCTTCTTGTCAATGAGGGTAATGACCTCGGTCTTCGTGGCTGCGTTTTTCTTTACGTCATCCACAGCCTCAGCTATTTGGTCCAGTGTAACTGGCATGATAATACTCCTGATTAAGTTTTTATTTCATTTAGCGTACTTAAAATTTGCTCGGCTTTTTTGTCATCGCCGGCGGGATCGGATGAATCATCGGGATTACCGAGCAGGTCCCGTGCAAATCCGTCCGGAACGGCGGCTAATATCAACTTGATATCATCGAGCGAGTCCTCGATGCGAACTGCGAAATTGTCCAGGTGCTGCTTGACCTGGTCGGCGGTTTCTGCCTGTGAGGCCTTGAGCTGTTCGGCGAGACCAGTGTTATCATTGCCGCCGTAGAGGGCTTTAATTTTTGAAACAGCATCAGGGTTGGCTCCAACCGCAACACAGGATATTTCATAAAGCTCGACCTTAGTTATGATGTAGATGCGTTTGCCATCCTTAGTTTCTTCGTGGCCATCCAGAATCCTGAAGCCGATAGACACCGCCCGCATGGTTTTGTTTTTATAGACGATCCAGTATTTCTTGCCGAGGTCGTACTCGACATCATATTGGAGTTCCATCTCGACGAGATGCTTTCTGAGTTTCGCGGTTTCCGTATCCCAGGAACCTATACCGGGCGGCTCTCCGTTATCAAGCCGGTGCTTGTGGCAAGCTAAGCAGACCGGATTCCTAACAAACTCTTTGCGGCCAATAGCCTCGAATACGGCCTCGGGCAAAACCTGCTCGTTGTCGCGGTCGACGACGTCGGTCGATACGACAAAGTTGATGCGATGGGCGTCGATATCGATGGCGTCTTTTTCTTCAACAACAAAAGCGTGAACGCGTCTAAGGTCTTTTGTGTTAATCTCCATTATTATCCTCACTTTCCGACTGCGATTTTTGCATTTGTGCGTAACTGTAAAATCGAACTGTGGCGTAGAACGCCAGGTCGAAGGATTTGCCTTTTGCCCGGCGGGCAAGCTCCATGCAGCGGCAGTTGATGATCTCAGCTGCCGAGCCGGATGGATCGCCCGGGTACATCAGCATCTGGCCGCCGACCTCGAAGGGTTGATCCAGTGGGATTCCTTCAGCATATCTTACCTCTGCGGCCCAGTGCGAATCCCGCACGTCTTTATCGCGACTGGTCAGCCAGCTCTTTCGCTCAACATTTGCCGACTGCATTCCTGCATGACGGCCAGTTGATACGGCGCCGCCGGTTTGAGTGCGGGCAATCCTTAGCGCCCGGGCACGATTGGAGCCGAGAGTCGTTTTAATTCGGCCGGTGAGGTCGTTAAGACCTTCGCTCGCATCGAGGCCTTGTTGTAACTGATGTGCGACCATATCCTGCGTCGTCTTGTTGACGCCGGTTATCTTGGTAGTTGAAATCACCCGCTTGCCTCTCAGCCAAGCTGCACGCCTGGCGGCTTCTGTCTGCTGCGCAAGCTCATCGCTGGTAAGGCCGAGGACCTCGCTCAATGTCTGGCGGACGCCGAGTTCGGAGGCCTTATCAAAGAAGGTCTGGTTGATTACCCTTAGTTTGTTATTCTCTGTCCGCAAATCAAAGACGACGCGGGCGATAATGTCGTCGGCAACGTCTTTGGTCGATTTACCGCTGAGTTCGCCGAGAGCGGCCTTGAGCTTCTTTTCTAAGATTCTCTGCTGGCGGACGAAATAGATTCTGAGTGCGTTTTGGTACTCGCGCTCGATGGGCAGCCAAGTCGCCGTCCAGCTGCGCCAGATACGAAGCCGCCGGTCTTCATCGGCCTTTGTGGCTTTTTCAGATCCAACGAGCTCTGCAATCTGGCGGGTAAGCTTTTCGACCGCACCATCCAGGCCCAGCTCTTCCGGTTCGCCTTCAGGTAGGCTCGGGCCGGTTATGCCTTCGAGGCCGGCTTCGAGGATATATTTTGCCGGTACCCGGCCCATGTTGATCCACCATTCATTACCCCAGTCAACCGGCTCATACGGCAGATCATGTTTTTCGATAAGGTCATTCAGCGGGATACCGGCATCGGTGAACTTGAGGACCTTCTCTGATGTCTCACGCTGCACGCGCTGGACCACCGGGTGCTCTGTAGTGTCGAGCCACAAGAAAACGCCCTGCTTCTGCGTGACGGCTTTTTGGCGGGCTGCGCGAAGATCGGGGTTTCTGGCGAGTAGCGATGCTGCTCTGCCCCGGAATATTTTAGATTTTGCCATCTCGACAGAGCGGGCATCACGGGAATAAGTCTTCGACAATATCCCTGCGTTGACCTCGCCGGCAAACAGGCGGGCTAAGGGGATGATCGTATTAAAGACAAAGTCCTCCATCGCCGGGCCGTGCGAATACTGGGCCTCTGTAAT
This sequence comes from uncultured Pirellulales bacterium, assembly GCA_964563335.1. Classification (GTDB taxonomy): domain Bacteria; phylum Planctomycetota; class Phycisphaerae; order Sedimentisphaerales; family Anaerohalosphaeraceae; genus QNBT01. Next base: position 24,530 of record CAZLWL010000015.1, on the reverse strand, counting down.
CAGACCGGCGACGCCGGGCGGGACGCCCCATGCCGAGCAGATTTTCTTGTCGGTCATTTCGCTGATCTTGGCTACCTCCATTTCGACCATAGACCTGGCGGAAGTTTTGACGTCCATGCCACCGGTAAGTATCGCCGTTCGCTTGGCGTTGCCAGCACCTCTGTGGCGGGCCTCGAATTGCGAGCGCAGCAGTTCGATCTGTTCCTTTTCAAGGCTGCCCTGCGTGGTAAGGATCGTGCCGAGATCGGCGCCGTTGTCGAGTGCGGATGCGTTTAAGAGGCTTGCGGCGAAACTGTAATCGAGATCGTTCTTGGCCGCCTGTGCCGGGCCGATGCCGTGGAACTTATCATACGGATTAAAATTCTTCCACTGACACACTTCGTTAAGCCCGAACCTTGCCCGCCGGCCGCCCATGCCCCTGAACTCCCAGCCCAACAGAATGCCGCCGGCCGTTCGGTTGTGTGTGACCGGGTGCATCTGCGAGCCGGCGACAACCATTATCTCTTTCGGCACCGTACCGGCCATCTCGGTGAAGACCCAGAACACATCGCGAGTCAAGGCATAGTGGCCGATCGACTCGGTAACGAACCTTTGAAAACTCATTGCAGGATTGTTAAAGAGCAGGTCGTATTGAGGGCCCGCTTCGACTACCTTGTCATCGATGGTGCTCATAACGGGCGGCAGGCCCTGGATGGCGGCGATAAGTTTTTCGATGCACGTAAAGACCAGGCCGACCTGTTTGTACGGCTTGGTGGCCTTGCCGGACGCGGAATCCGGCATGTCCATGCCGGCCAGCCACATCTGTGCCAACTGGCTGATGCCGAACGTCTTATTTATAGCCGCATTCACAGCCCCGCTGACGACCGCACCAACCTTTTGTCTCACGGATAGCTTCATAACAAAATCACCTCCGGAGTAGCTACCGGTTGATATGCGGCGTCGCAGCAGCAGGCGCATGCCCAAAAGTCATCGGCGTGGCCGGCCTCGGTTGTTGCTGCATCATAGCGGATGTTGCCGGTTGCGGTGATGATCTTGCGCACCGTGTGGAAGCTTTCCCGGGTCCTCATGTCATCGGGGGTGCGAATCCTTTTATCCTCGAACCGGCTGAGCACGAGGCTGGCCATGTGCTCTTTGGATGTGCCGGTGAATTTTATCTTTTCGACGCGGTGTTCGCCGTACTTTTCCTGCAGTGTCTCGACAAGCATATCGCCGATGCCGGTAGCATCACCGCTGGCTCGCCTGAGCTTTGGGCGCTCGAGCAGGCCTTCAGCCACCTTGAGCTGGACGCTGTACGGCTGCTTCTTAAGCCTGATAATGTTCCTGGTGACGAGGACATCGCCAACCATCTCGGAATGCCAGAAGGTAGTGAGGTGTTTTTCCCTGCCGACGTCAAAGCCGAGGAACTCATCGCCGCCTGTAAACTCGCCCAGGCAGTCCGCACTTTCGCAGGATTGATACAGGTCGTAAGGAATAAGCGTCGAAGCCGCTGCCGATGGGGTACACATATATTCCTGAAGCCACGCATCCTCGTTACGGCAGCGAGCGCGACACTCGGCGAGAAACCTCTTGCGGGCTTCCGGGTCAACGTGGTCGAGCTTGTAAATCTTCTCGGCCAGGCCCTGCTCGACCGCTATAGTGATCGGCACAAAATGATAAGACCAATGAAGCATCTTGGCCTGCTCAAAGGTCATCTCGCCCCGCAGAACTTTTTTGACGGCCTTGACAATGTTATCGAATTGTGAGCCCTCTCCGTTGCGTGTCGTCAGTATCCGAATATTGTAGCCCCACGTTGTGACCGGCAAAGCCGCATCTAACATCTCGCCCGGGTTGTCGTGCCAGTCGAACTCATCAAGCACCACATCGCCACCCTTGGAGCGGAATCGCCGGGGGTTGGAGCTCATGCAGTTGACCCTGCTGCCGTTTGGCCATTCGGTTACATAATTGCTGTATTTAAAACCCTTGTCGTCTTCGAGAGTCTCGAGGATCTCCTTGACGGCTGCCTCCATGATCTGGCACCACTGTCGGCAATACAGGGCGTATTCGAAGGCTGCGGATTCATCGGCGCTCGAGAACCACAGATCGCGTCTGTAGTCTATCTTGTTGCGGTCCCTGCAGGTCTTATAGCTGTCGGCGTACGTGGCGCCGACACGGCGGCCCTTGTCCTTGAGCATAGCATTGCTATCATCGACAATCCAGTCGACCTGGTACGGCAGGAAATAACCTTCCGGCAACTTGTCCTTTTGTGCTACGATTTCTTTATGACTCCTAATTCCTCATCGATGATTTTCTGGATCGCTTTTCGCTTACCGCCGATACTGCCGATCCGCTTCTTCATGTTCTCGGCGGCGGTATTGACCTTCTTAGCTATCTGTTCGCGGACGTACTTGTCTGCGCTTATACTGACAAGGGTGCAATCCTTGACGGCACGGGCAAGGTTCATAATCTCTTTTGGAGAATGATTCTCCTCTACGCTAATCTCAATCAATTTGGCGGTGATAATCTCCGCAGCAGCCTTTTGAGTTTTCGGTGCATCCTCAGCCGTCACATCCCTGAAAACACCACGAACAATCTCGGCCTTTGTTCTCATCTGCGCCAACACCTTTATCCCCAATGCCCAGCGGCCGATGGCGGACTCCGAGATTGCGTGGCCTTTGTGCTTGCAATAGGTGACCAGGTCCGCGTAACGGGGCTTGCCCTCGATGTCTATATCCTCGCCGCCGAAGCCCAGGGCCTTGGCTTTGGGAAAATCATCGGGCCACTCGTTATCCACGATCATGCGGGTCAAGGTGTCCCGCAGGACCGCAGGCAGCCGGTCGATACTCGAATGTGCACGGCGTTTGCCCATCAGATCTCCAGGGCTTGGTCGCTTGTTATGCGCTGAGCAACTTCGAGGCCATCGGCGGTCAGCTTGCCGACTTTTTCTTCGAAGCTGTCCCGCCCACCGATCGCATCGTCAATAAAGAAGATATAGCCCTTGGCCTTAAGATACTCGACGTCCTTACCGAACAAACTGAAGTCGTACATCGGGTCAACGGCGCAGACTGTCCGGTACAACGATCGCATCGTCAGGCCGGAAGGATAAACCAGGTCGAGGTTGCGAAGTATCTGCCGTCTTGCCTGTTTGATTTTTACCGGGTCTGCGCCATTCATCTTTTTAGCTCCTGTGTAACCTGGCGGGCGATCTCGCCTGCCATCTGCGGCATCTTGTCGAACACCTTCAGCGAACCCTTTATCTCGCTGGTCATGCTCGTGAGTGTCTCAAGCGACCGTTCCTGCTTGTTTACGTTGCGGATGAAGTCCACCTTGTCGACGAACTGGTTGGTACACTCCCTCTGGCATTCGATCTGGCTCGCCGCAACGTTGTCGATTTTTTCATCCTGTTTGTCGATTCGAGCGCCGAAGTTCCGGACGCATTGCTTTATTGTTCGCAGGTTAAGTACGATGAGTAAACCGATCACGCCGACGGCGGCGAGTACGACGGTCAGGATTATCTGCCCGCTTATCTGCGCCATAACGGCCCCTTAAACTTTAAGCTCGCCGACCAATTTCTTTGTGGCGGTCGATTGCTTATTATTCTGCGCCGCCTTGAAGGTCTCCCTTGCACGCTCGTCGGCCGCCAGCAAGAAGTCTTTGTTGGCGTTGACGATCTCCTGCAGGCCCTCGCTCTTTTTGCGGGCACGGTTGATCCACTCGATAATTTTCACACCGCCCCACGTTGTACCGCCGAAGCCAAACAAAATCGCCAACTGCCCTGCCAGGGACAGGCCCCCTTCGACCGCCTCGAATACTTTCTCGGTGGCCGGGCGTTTCGCCGCATCGACGTGGGCTTGCTGCAGGGTGGCTTCGTAATCGGCAATCTCAAGAGAATTGGGCATGCCTGTGTAGTCGAGGCCAACCTTAGTGCCCTGGACAATTTGCTGAGTCGCCGGCGTACCGGCCTCGGCCCCACCGGCATCGACCGCCCGGGCGTTGAGGTGGGTGCGGAATGCGATCTGCTTTTGTGATTCGCTCGGCGCCAGTCGCAGCGTGTCGCAGCCGGTGAAAAAGCCACAGAGGACCACAGAGATTAAGAGGGCGATTGTCAAAATGATAACTTTGCGTCTGTACATTTCAGACTCCTTTCCGATTAAAAATCACAACTTCCTGTTGTATTAGCCCCGACTGTCGGGGATTGATTACTGTTTGGATTCTCTATATTTCTTGATTCTGACAAGGACCTCGAGTATCATGTTTATCAGACTGAGAATTATCACAGCCCAAAAACCGAATCGATATAGTTTGAACATATAAGAGGATTGGCTTGTGTTGCTTGGATTGTCCTGGATGAAAGTTCTCTGGACCGTTGGCTCTATTTTAGCCCTGGCCTTTTGGTTACTTGAAGGGGCCAACAGGGTCAAAAACATCCTGCCCAAACGAGCAAAGCCGACATTTGACAAGGTCAATATCTGGTTCGGATTTTCTGATGGGAGAATGACGCCGCTTATTTGCACGGTCGAGGTTGGCAATGCCAAGGGCACAAAGGATTGCTCGTTGGTTCGCATTGAGGTGACCCTAAAAGGCGGATTGTGTATAGGCCCGCAAGGCCAAATTTCCTGGATCAGCGGGCCAGGGCTTGTCCAGGTGCTCCGAACCCAGTTACCAATTGCCGTTCCGTCCGGCCAAAGTACACGCGCTACTATAACCGGAAGTCGTCCCGGCCTAACAATCTCAGAGAGCGACCACTCACTGGATGCTGAAGTGACCGTGGAATTTAATACCGGCAAAACCGCCACAAGAAAGATTACAGCTTTTTTTGATGCACACATGGATTACCGTCCTTTCTGAACAATTCAAATTTTAAGGCGGGGCGCATAGAGAAAGCCCGCCTACTAAGTTTCTGACACTCAGCCGACGGGCTGTGATTTTTCAGCTCATCGAGCGGATGATGGAGGCATCCGCCTATTTAGTTTTGCGCAATTATAGTAATCGGCAGAATAATGTCAAGGGCTAAAATTATTTCTTTTGGGTTCGAAATTGGTCAGATTTTGCCCATCAACGTGGTTATTTCCCAATCTGCCTCGCCACGCAACTCCATTGATTTGTTCATCAGTTGCATGAATTTTTCATCAGAATACCAGGCACCATTTTGCAATATTTCGGGATTATCCCTTTCATAAGCCAAAACGTCAATTTCTGCCTGTATTGCACCCTCTAATAAATCTATGGCCTCTTTAAACAATTTTGATTCTTGGCCAAACCATTTTATATGCAATCGAATTTCTACGTTGTAACTTAAATTAGCGATCAGAAGATCCCGTGTTCCTTCTGATAACGAGGGTCCTTTTAGCTGTGCTGCCAAGTCGAGCTCACCGAGGAGTTGGCATAAATTCTGTAACATATTGCCCGTCCCTTGGACTGACGATGGGATGGAGTATACCGGAGACGTTGATTCTGAGTTCAAGGATGGACGAGAGGATGAACTTTGCCTATTTATGAAAAAACCAACCAGCCAAACAATCAATATTATCGCCAGTACAGGGACCGATCTAAGAAAATCTCGCCTGAAATCACGCATAAACATTTTTCCTATATATACTTACGGAATCTCAAAAAAAGTTCAAATTTTCGTATTGACAAGACGGCTGGCCGGTCTGTATGATCAATATTGAATCGCCCTGCGATACAAACGAAGGCAGACCGGAAACCGAAGGGCGGCACAACCTCTCATAAAAAGGGTGTTTCATCGTGGAAAATGCAATCAACTTCATCAATGTACCCATCATAAATAGCCCAAAAGAACGAGATTTAGCAGAGATTACCCAGCTTTTGCGCTGTCATTTCGAGCCTTTTTTTGTTTCTCGGCTTTTGTATCATTTGAAGCAGAAGCAACAACCCCAGAAGCCCCAGATTCGGCTTTTGCGATAATAGCACAGGCCTCATTAAAATTACCATTATAGATAGCATCTTGGATTGGTTTGTCCAAGAATAACCAAAATTCAGCCGCCCTGCCAAGGGCCGCCTTCACCTTCTTGTCTCGCCTTTTGCAATTGGAACTGAACTTCCTAACAAGCTTTGGCGACGCGTCTGCCTGCAATTTTTTAGATATTTTTGCATCTTTTTTCATTTCGTAAGTATAGCAAACACAAAGATTTAGCTGCTGTCAACAGATATAAAAAGATATTTTTAGATACTTTTCTATTGACAATCGCCGATATATAGTTATATACTGCATAGCGAATCGAGGACGAATTATGAAGGTTGAAACACTACAACTATCAATAAGGCGAAAGGTTGACAGGCCCGTCATCGAGAAGCTCAATGCGGTGGCGCCCTTCATGTATCGAAACGCACACGATGCAATGAGGCTCATCCTCAATAAAGCCTTAGACGAAATCATTAGCGAAAACGGTATCAATCAGTCTGACGCTCAGCCGATGGTCGGCTGAGATAATATACAAAGCCGGCCGTATGGAGCGGCCGGTGAAAACAAGCAGGCTTTAGCGGCCTGAAACGATAGGATTAAACAGCGATTAAGGGGCTTTTACAGCGATGAGATTTGTGGCACAAGGCAATAAAAAAGCGAAGTTTCTACCGGCCATTATAATCCTGACGGCTTTTTTCTTTTCCTTTTGTGACCCTCCTCCGGCTGCAGGCCTGCGAGGGCATCCGGGCCTGCGGTTTTTTTTCGCAGCCACAGTCGCCGTCGCCAAGGCTATGGCGGACCAAGGAGGACACAGAGATTACGAAATATCACCCGCCACGAAATATACAGCCGCAGTCGCACTTTGTGCCCGGGTCCCGGTGTCGGACGGGGCCCGGGCCGGAAACTCCTCCGGTCCAAAGACCGGCTCATATATTTTTTACCGGCGTACAGACTCGCCGGGGTTTTCTGTCCGTACGGATGGCGCAGTCGGGGGGTACAGGGAGGTTATTCCACACCACCGGCTGCACTTTTAGTGTTAATAGTCGTTAGTGAATGGTAAATGAAACCACGGATTACGCGGGATGGCGAAAAAACGGAAAAAAGAAAAACCCGGGCCGATTGAAAAACTTGCCGCTGACATATTTGATGTGAAGGCCGACAAGGAGTTTGGCTGCCTGGGGGTTCCACAGATATTTGAGCGGGCACAGGCCGCCGACCAGGCAATTGCCCTGGCGGCCCAGTTGGCCAGGGGGGCAAAGAACTATGTTCAAGGTAGTCACAACCCTAATGCGGGCAAATGGGTCTTTATCTCGAAGCCTAAGCTGAACGAATTAAAGAAGGCACTGCGCAAGGTGGGGGTGAAGATATGATTTTCAGACAGAAGACCCCGGCGCGCCGGGACTTCGCGGCGCTCAGCGGAAGACAGAAGGTCAGGCCGGGACTTCAGCGGCTCGGTAATTGTGCGAAGCGGTATATGGACCAGCGGGGCGAGCAGCTCGAGCGCGGGACCCGCGTGGTTGGCGAATTAGGCGATGCGATACCCGAACCATTGCAGGGTGAGTGTGAGGCGGCGGAACTTAGCGGCGGAACGCTGAGATTGAAAGTAAAGCCGGGCACCGAGAGATGGTTAGCTGAAGTCGAGAAAAGAGAAATGGCCGCCAGGTTGGCCGGAACGGGTGTGAGAGAGATAAAACTTTGCGTGTGATGCGTGATGAGTCGTGCGTGATGCGACATACGCAATGCTCAATATGCAATACGAATAAAAATCACGGAGCGATGGGTGATGCAGGGATGCATGATGATGAGCGAGAAAGATCGAGAAGTGAGTGACGATAATATTTTGCTTCAGCGGGTCATCGAGGACCACGGCATACCAGCCAAGCAATTGGCCATGCTGACCGGCAGGGCGGCCTCGACGGTTTATAAATACCTGGCTGGCGGTCTGGCCATCCCATCGATTGTGTGGCGGCAACTATACCAAAAAACGCAGGACCCGCGAATAGTCCAACTGATAACCGGCGATGTAATGGTGGCGATCGTGCCGCTGTCGCCGGGAGTGATGAAGATCGATGCTGCGACATTGGGCAAGCTAATCGAGGCACGCAAAAAGCAGTTGGAATGCGAAGGTTACGTGCTAAGAATTTTAGAGGATGGCAAGGTCGATGAATCCGACAGGCAAGTTGTCCGAAAGTACAAAAAAGGATTCATGGAGATGGTCGTATCGCAGTCACAGATATTCCAGGCGATAACCGGCCAGTACGATTCAATCACGTCCGGGAGGCCGGTATAAAGGATTTTTCTTTGGGTATTATAAAACACAAATGCTCGATCGCCATGAAACGCGGCAAACATGTTCGTATTTATGAGCGCACGGTGAGAAAGCTCTGTCCTAATTGCAGAAGTAAAAAGCTGAAGATAGTGAGGTTGGCAACATGACAACGGAAGCCGAACAAAAACAGATCGACTTTCACCTGCACGTACCGGCGTGCGAGGTGCGCTGGGGTGCAAGGGCGCACCTGGCGGCAATCTCCATGGGCCAGAGACAACTGCTTTGTCGGCACTTTGGGTGTGATGATGTTTACGAACTCGAAGGACCGTACCACCGAGCGGTCAAGATTGCGAGGAAGGGCAGGCGCTGCGCATGACCAAGTACCTGGACATCAAGCAGGTGGCAAAGATTTGCGGCTTAACGAAGCGCCACGTCCGGCGGATGTGCCAACGTGGTGAGTTGGCCGGTGCGGTTAAGAATAACGGCTGCTGGCAGGTCCCGACTACCGCCGATGCGAGACTTGCCGGCATAACAACGCCACGACAGCTAAGCAAAGTGAGCGACATCGAGCAGGTCCCGGCGCACAAGCGAGATGAGGCGTTGAGGCGACTCGGACTCATAAACCAGTTCAGTACCTATGCCGCCGGAATCATCCGGGCCGGTGGAACCCAACGGCAGGCGTTCGGCGAGTTCGCAGCGGCAAACAGTGTCGCCATCCGAAGCTTTCACAGGTGGATTACTAGATACAAACGTGAAGGCCTGATCGGCCTGGTGGATTCGAGGGGCGGCAGGCAGGCCGAGGCAATCAGCCCCGGGGCCTTTGACTACTTTAAGGAAAACTGGCTGGATCAGAGGCAGCCGACAATCAAGATGATCTGGGAGCTGCTCAGTTTTATCAACCGTAAGGAATCGCGCGGCTGGCGGGTGCCGAGTTACGGGCGGATAGTCCGCTTAGTGGCAAGCGAGATTCCCATGCCCGTGCAGGTCCTGCACAGGGAAGGCCGGGCGGCTTATGATGCCAAGTGCGCACCTTACATACTAGTCGACCCCGACAGCGTAAAGCCCGGCGAGGTATGGGTGGGCGACCATCACCAGCTCAACTGCTGGATCAGGTACCGGGGCCGGTGGGTTCGGCCGTGGATCACCGCGTGGCAGGATATGAGAAGCCGTTCAATTGTCGGCTGGTATTTTTCGGCCGGGCCGAACCAGACGACGATCATGTTAGCGATGCGGCGGGCGATTGAAAGGTACGGGCCGTCCGACTCGGTCAAGATAGACAACGGCAAAGATTACGACAGCGAGATGTTCACCGGTACCACCAAGCAGCGACGGATACTGAACAAGGGCTATATCGACGAGGCCAACATAGCCGGTATCTATGCAATGATGGGGATAGGCGTATCGTTCGCAATTAAGTATCATCCGCAGGCCAAGCTGATTGAAGCATGGTTTAATACGTTCGATTTACAGTTCTCAAAAACGATTCCAACTTATTGTGGCAAAGACAGCGAACGCAAGCCGGAGTACATGCAGACACTTCTTTCGAGCGACAAGGCAATAGCCGCCGCGCATGATCTCGACAGCCTTACCGAATTGGCAGGTGAATATATCGAGGCGTACAACCGGCGCCCGCATTCGGGCCGGGGAATGGAGGGCAAAACACCCGCCGAGATCATGGCGACACGCCAGAGCCGACGGGTGATCGCAGACGGTGTGCTGGACCTGTTGATGAGGGTGTGGAGCGGGGAACTGACCATCGGCAAGAACGGTGTGAAGTTCAAGAGCCTGTGGTTCGGCCAGTACGATCCGCAGCTTTTGATGCACCAGGGCCGTAAGGTCCGCGTGGCATACGACCCGGATGACCTCGAAAAGGTCTATATATATGACGCTGCGACTTACAAGCTAATCACAGTCGCCGAGCAGGCACAGCTCATCAGGTACGGCACGAGCGTAAGCGAGACGGCCCTGCGGGAGGCGATGGCCGACAAGACTCGCAGCCGAAGGATAGTCCGGCAGGCCGGGCCGGCAGCCCGCACGGCGCATACCGACCTGGCCTCATTAGCCGTGGCGGCGATGCAAGATACCGCACAGGACCCCACAGGCCCCGACAGGGGGTCGCAGACGCTAAGACCGGTCCCAACACCCCTGGACGGCCAGGTGGCCGCACACAGGCGATTAGACAGGCAGAGGAAGGTCAAGAAGGCCGCAGGAGCCGAGAGCATCGAGACGGTTGTTAATTTTGAGCTCGACCAAATAGAAGTGAGTCGTGATGAAAAGAATGTTCATGATTTTGGATTATTCGATGAATGAAGGCTGACAACGATTTGTATCGCAGCCTTGCACGCGATGCGAGGCTGGTAGAGGTAAGGATGCCTGAAGAAATGACATTTGCCGAAGTAAAAAGGATTCGCGAGTCACTCAGAGACTTCATGAGCCTGCACGGCCTGAAGCAGGCGGATGTTTACAAGGCCATCGGCGTGAGCAGCTCGCAGGTAAGCCAGTTCTTGGACGACAAATACAAAGGCGATCTCAAGCTGCTGTGCAACAAGCTCGTCAACTACATAAATTCCTATACAGCAAAGCTCCGCAGGGGGGACGGACAAAACGGCTTCGTTCGCACAACAGTTGCGAAACTGATAGGCACGGTCATAAGACAGACAGAGGCATTCAGTACGCCGACCGAAGGAAAAATCGGGATTATCATCGGCGATGCCGGTCATGGCAAAAGTGTGTGTCTCAAGCAATACGCAGAGGCGAATAAAAACTCGGTTTACATCGAATTAGATGACACGATGACATCGACGGCTATATTTACTGCGATTGCGAAGGCTGTGCTCAAAAAGGGCGTGTCCGGCTCACTCAAAACGTTAACCAAGCGGCTGGCCGAAGCATTAGAAAAACGGTACATGATAATCATGTTAGACGAGGCCTCGGCGCTTGACACAAAAAAATTAAGCCAGCTTCGCCAGGTGATAACCGTCCGGTGCAAGTGCCCGCTGATATTGGCAGCCAACAATCACCTATTATGGACAATCAATCAAGATTCGACGAAGCTGGGATACGAATCTTTGGACCAATTCAAATCGAGGGTTCTGTTTACGTTGAATCTCGACAAGCTCGCAGTAAGCCGAAACGATGGTCTTTACCGGCCGGAAGATATTCGCAAGCTCTACGAACACGGTGGGATCAGATTAGACAAGAGTGCGGTCGAGATGCTCAGGGCAATCTGCAGGGCACCGCAAACGGGACGTCTGCGGACGTGCAGTCATATCATCGAGGCATTGAGACTATCACCTAAAGTTAAGCCGAATCAACTGATAACACAGAAAGAGGTTATGGATATGATCGAATACTTGGGGCTGTTAGTTGACCTGCCGACTATTACCGGTACCGCTAAGGGCGAAAAACAAGAGGCGGTGGCAAAAACGGCGTAGTTTAACGGGACTGTAAGTGCTTAATAAAGACCAGATAAAACTTGTTCAAACGGCGGTCAGGGCCGCCGGTCTTCGAGGCAAGGGCTTCGACGGCCGGTACCGGCTGCTGCTGGGCCAGTACCTGACGCCGGCCGGCAAAAAGTGCACGAGCTGCAAGGACCTGAACAACAGCCAGCTTACCGACATATTAGCGATCTGCGAAAGCTTGGGCTGGCGGTATCCGGGAAGGGCGGCAAATTACTTCCGCCGAAAACTGACCGAAACCGTTTACGGCGATGGCTCTGCCAGCTTCGCACAGCAGTGGGCGATACAAAAATTAGCTGAGGACCTGGGCTGGGATGACAAGCAACTCGCCGGGATGATTGAGAGGATGGCAGAAGGCAGTTACGGTTATGTCGCAGCCCTGAGTCCGCAGCAGGCGCACGGCATCATCGAGGCGTTAAAGAGCATGTTCGGCCGAGCGGCCGGCAAAGACTATAAAAATCTCAAGGAGATTCAAACAGACATGGAGGTCAAGAATGGGCAAACGAGTAAAGTCGGCTAAGCCGGCTATCATCCCGATCGAGAACTGGGCCGAGGCGGACAAGCTCCTCAGACGGACAGGTACTCTGCAGTTGCAGATAGAGAAGCTCCAAAATGACGCAGCGGCCGACATCAACAATCGCAAGGCCAGGCTCGTTTCAGCTACAAAGGTTCTGCAGGCTGATATCGAGCATCGCAGGGCCAGCCTCGAGGCATTTGCCACCGCACACAAGGCCGACTTCGGCAAGGCCAGGAGCCGCAAGCTCAATTTCGGCACGGTTGGATGGCGGCAAACCACATCTATCGGCATCACAAAAAAGACCACCGTCCAGCTAATTAGAGAGGTACTGTCGGCCGCCAGGGCGAAGCTGTGCATAATCGTTAAAGAGACCGTGAGCAAGGATGGCTTAGGCAAGCTCACGGATGAGGAACTTGCTGAGCTTGGGGCTCGACGAAAGGTAAAGGATGACTTCTTCGTCGAGCCTGATATTCCGGAGGCGGCAAATTATGAGTGATACCGACAAAACGCCACAGAGAAGTGCACACAGAGAACAGGTAAGCGGTGAAAAGGTCGCGTTTGCGAGGAATGCTGTAGAGCGAAAGCTTATGGATCGGCTGAATGAAAAGGGATGGGGCACATGGTCATCTCGGCACGAGCTGCTCGGGTTTCTTACTGAAGAATACCATGAAGTAGTTGCCGCCGTCCAGACTGAATCAATGGACCGAATAAAAGATGAGCTAATTGATGTTGCTGTTGGCTGTATTTTCGGGATTGCTTGCATAGACGCAGGTTTATTGGATTGGTAGATGGCTGATAAGAAAAAATTTTTTGGCAGGTGTGGTATCTGTGATATGAATTTCTATTCGAGGGAAGCCGAAGACGAACACTTAAGATCGAAACAGCATCAAAATCGTGTTGGCGATTCGGCTATCATGGAAAAAACCCGGCAGGCAAACAGGATGTCGCTTTTGTTAGGGTTTTAATGGACAAAACGAACATTACAACTGATGAAGCGGCGGCGTGTTTGAGGCTGCTGAGAGGTGCAGACGGGCCGATGACCGCGATCGAGATTGCAACGCAGCTCAGACTGGGCGGTACGCGCGAAACACAGCGGCGTCACGTGCGGTTAATCGTAGACCATTTGCGAAACACGGGCGCCTGGGTCGTGGCAAACTTGCAGGATGGTTATTTTCTAACTAACGATGCGGTTCAGTGGGCCAAATACAACGACGAGAGACAAATAGGCATGAAACAGACGTTCGGCGTAACGCACAAGAGGAAAAAGGCAGCGCTGGCCGATCGGCGAGACCAGGGCTTTTTGTTTAATACAAATCCGAGGGTGTGCGTGTGAGTGATAGACTGAGCCAGTACCAGTTGCGGGATATGCTAAAGGACCTTCTGAACCTGGAAGAAGGGCTGGGCGATTGGGAGATGGGCTTTACCGAGAACCTCAGTCGCTGGGAAGGCGATTTCACGGATGCCCAGACAGCGGCTCTCGAAAGAACGTGGAATAAACATTTTGTTTGAATCGGGCGACAAACGATGGTTGACGAGAACGAAATAGTTGTGATTGAGATAGTGACGGCCGACAGGATCATGCTGAGCGAGCAAATCATGGCTCAGATGACGAGCCTGGGATATCCTGCTTTCGATTATCCGAGATTGAATCTGGGCTTTGACCTGGGGCCGACCTGGCCGGCGGACATCGAATCTGAGCTGACGCTGACACAGCTTATCGTGTTGGCAAAGAAACTCGACATGCGAATTGTTATAAACGGTCTGATTGTGGTCCCGCGATATAGACAGGCAGACCAAAAAACAACCGAAACAGAGAAAGGAAAGTAGATGGCTTTTCAATCACAAATGACGGGAGGATACCCCGCCGAGGCGGATATCGATACCGAGCTTAGCGGGCTCGGCGTTGAGCTGGTGACTGAGAACAACCCAAACTACATCGCCGAATACAAACAGCAAGAGTGGGGCCATGTCAATTCTGTGCGGTGGGCTATGTCGCTGGGCGTTTATTGCCCCTCGGCCACCACGTTCAATGTGAGAGGCGGCGATTATCTCTACAAGGGCACGGCCAAGACTTACACACCTGGCGCCGCAGTCGATCCTGTCGATAATGATACGACTTACGTGTGGATGAATTCCGATAACACGATAGGCTCCGGCATCGATGGTGACGGCTGGCCGGCCCTGGAGCATATAAAGCTGGCCGAGATAGACGTGAACAACTCGGGTGTTATCACTACCGTCCGCGACAAACGAGGCCGGCAATTCATGCAGAGGCCCGATCCGGTGGCCGATGTCGCCGCTGCCACGGTGTGCAAGGATAATCAGGTGATTTGTAAAGACAATGAAATTGTAACAAAACAAGGAGTTTAATATGAACCTGGACGAAAATTGTATATCTCTTTTGGGAACGAAGACCGGTGTCGATCTGAACTCGGTCGCGTTTACGGAACTGTACGTAGTGCCTGACAAAAAGAAGATGATCGTCGACCACGTCTTGCCACGCAATCTGAGTGCCGATGCGGCGAACACAGTCTTGACATTGGGCCAATCGACCGACAAGGATGACTTTGTCGGGGCCCAGAAGCTCAGTAACCTGTCGGCTGCCGGGAAGGCGACGAAAATACAGCCGCAATTCGGGAGGCTCACAGGCTCGGACACCTGGGACCCGGGCTCGATCGCCGATGGCGCCGAAGAAGCCAAAGAGGTTACCGTAACGGGAGCTGCTCTCGGCGATTTTGTGCGGGCGTCCTTTAGCCTGGATGTGGTGGATCTGGTACTCGATGCGAAGGTAACGGCAGCGAACACCGTAACGTGCGTATTAGCCAACAATACAGGCGGAGCGATTGACCTGTCATCCGGGACGATATCGGTTGAGGTCTTCAACCTGGACCGCCCGGCCGCCCTGGTCGAATACGCGGCAGAGACGGTAATCGTCTTTGATGTGACGGTAGCCGCCGGCAGCGCATGCACGTGCTCGGTAGACCTGATGGGCCGACTGGTCGATGCGTAATCGACGCCAGCGACAAGATAGTGTTTTGGGTAATTGTGAGAGGATAAACAATGAAGGGTGGACACGTTGCTATCCGACATACAAAGGGAATTGCAACAAAAATGGTCGCGGCCTCAGATGCTCCGAGTGATATAAAAGCAATTGCCGATTATATTTGTGATGGCACTGATGATGATGTTCAGATTCAAGCAGCGATAGATGCCGTTGCTGCAAAAGGTGGTAGGGTAGTCCTGTCAACAGGAAAATTCGTTATTTCTTCTACCATCGACCTCAAGGCTCAATTAGTTTTTGAAGGTACAGGAATAGGGAGCGGGGCATCTGCCGGAGAAGGAACAACTATCTATTTGGCTGATGGTTCAGATTGTACTATGCTTGAGTTTGAAAAGACGGCCGGAGGAGCGGATGCAGATTTCCTTACTATAAGAGAGATATATCTTTACGGCAATAACGCCAACAATGCAGCCACGAGTCATGGTGTGTGGATACACGGCGATGCCGACGGAACTCCTATGGATATAATGATAGACCATGTATGGGTACACGGCTTTAACAATGATGGTTTCCGAATCACTTCGTTGAATAACACTGGTAATGCTTGGGGTGTTTATATGCGGAGTTGTTTGTCGGAAACAAACGGCGGATATGGCTTATATGCAAAAATGAATCAATGCTATATTGTATCTGGGTTTTATGCTTACAACGGGAAAAGCGGTCTCCTTTTTTCATCCCCAACAAAGGCAGTTACGCTTCTTGGTGTAATTTCGCGTGCTAATAAGTGGCATGGATTCCATGCTTCATCTTGTAACAATATCACGTTTAACGGCTGTATTGCTTACGAAAACAGTGATGATACAGTAGGTGGTTTCGATAATTTCTTGATTGATAATACTACCAATTTTACGATGAATGGTTGTATAAGCTATGATGGTGCAAACGACTATGTTGATTATGGTATTAATGTAAATAATACAGGCAGTTCCGGTACTATAACAGGATGTACCTCGCACGATGTTACAACGGGCCTTAGAGTTGAAACTCAGGCCGACGTTGTTCTGGGTGCAAATCTTGTTCATAGTAACGATACTGATTACGAAGGAATTGGAGGCGGGATTTACACACTATCTGACGGCAAAGTTGGAATTGGCACAAACGCTCCAAGTACGAAACTGGATGTTGCCGGAGCAGTGAAGGCAGAGGAAGTTGTCGTTGACAATGTAAGTTTGGATGGCGACAAAGTGAATTTTAATAGTTCTGCTACAAGTTATATCAACGCAACGGTCGCAGATAAAGACCTTAGAATTCAAGGAAATGATGGAGGTACAATAAGAACAGGGATGAGTTTTGATGCAAGCGAGTATATGCGTCCTTGCGCTTTTTCCGGAATAGTTGTTGGGGAGATTACTTATAATGCAGATAAGCACTTTGATGATTCCTCTCACGCATCCGCACATGTGACTATGTATATTGGTGACGAAACTATTGATGTATCCGTAAGTGATAAAAGACTGAAAGAAAATATAGTAGATTCCGTATTAAACGCAGTCGAATTGATTGGCCGGATGAAGATTAAAGATTTCGATTGGAAACCACCTAAAGAAAACAAGGGCAGAATGACAGGATTGATTGCTCAGGATGTTTATAAATACTTACCTCAATACGTTTCAATGCCGATAGAAGAAAAAAATGAGGCCGGGGAAGACAATATGTGGTCGGTAAAATACAACATGATGGTTCCTATGCTGCTTAAAGCAGTACAGGAATTAGCTTCAAAAGTTGAAAAATTGGAGAACAGATAAATGGCAAATGATATTCGTCATATAACGCTGCCGGGTTACACTGATTTGTGGGCCATTATTTATAAAGATGATAGCGGCACGCTCAAAGCCAATATCAACGGCGGCGATACATGGGAAGTATGGAGCGATCCGAACATAGATAATTACGCTATTCCTATGACAAATAAAGGACACGGTGTTTATACATGTGATTTTCCACCGACGATATTAACAGCAGGTCAAGCGAAGAATGCTTATCTTGTAGTGGTATATCAAGGCCCGAAAACGGCGGCCTGTTATCCGGTCGGTTATTATTATATCGAATGGGACGGCTCTCAAGTTTTAGCGGCGGCCGTTGCATTAAGCTTAACTGGTTTAGATGCTGTTCGTAAGACAGAGCCGACCGGTGATCCATCGACTTGGACGTTCCAGGACTGGCTTAACTGGCTAACCAGGCGATTCGGCAACAAGGCGACCCTTACCTTGCCGTCGGGCGGTGAAGGGACTCTGGTGGTTCGCAACGATGCCGATGATGGCGATCTGAGCAGCCAGGACGTGGATGAGACGGGGACGAATCAGCTAATACTTGGTGAAGTCGAGTAATGTCAAAATTTCACTTAGCTTTTGACGGTGCGGGTTACATAACAATCCCGGCGGATGCGCCGCGATTTGACAATGATGATTTCAGTATAGAATTCAGGGCAAGAGTGCCTGTAGGTGGCTCAGGTGGTGGAGTTGTATTCGATGCGTTCAATGACTGCTTTGAGGGATTTAGTGCTGGCATAAAAATAATTTTAGACAACACTGGCAAACCTACAGTAATACTTCCTTGTCGTGTCCAAAGAACAGCAATCGGAAGTTTTGTCGCCGGCACATGGTATCATTATATTTTCTTTTTCAAGCGGTTATTTTATGCAAGATGGTATATTAACGGTGTACTTTCAGGCAATTTTTCACCCTCTCCACCAGCCACTAAAAGTATATCCGGCGATTATTATATTGGCGTAAATTGGAATGAAGATACGGCTATATACGAAGATCATTTTGTCGGCGATATTTACAACCTCGGCTACTATGCCGGCAAGGCACTGAGCCAGTCGGAAGTGCAGGCAAGGTACCAGGCGGTTGACTTTGTGGGCACAGAAGATGGCCTTTCCTGGGCATCCAACATGAACACCGGCTCCGGCTTGACCATCTATGATATGATGGCCGGCGTTGATGGGATAATCAGCAGCCTTGACCACATTAGTTGGGAGATTAGCGATATACCTTTTATGCCGCCATACGAGATGGTAATGCGGATCGTTCCGGGCCGGGGCAATCTTCGCTCGATCCTCATGCCACCCTTCGGCGGCCTGGGAGGCCTGGTGCCAGGCATCAGGGTTTATCGGGGCCGGGACGGTATTATCAAGTACGATGATATAATCGCAACCATGGCCGAAGATGATACGCAGGTCGTGATTTCGGGCCAAAACCTGCCGCCTAATACAACCTGGCACTACGTCAGGCACAAGGTGCAGCCGTGCGGCCTGGAATCGCCGGATTCGCCGCCATGCATCGTTGTTATCGACTCGGCTGGCGATATGATAGGCAATACACCTAACGCCCCGGCCAGTGTTGTTATTGAAAAAGTCGCTGGCGCCAAATTCACGGTCCGCTGGCGGTATCCGCCGACAGGCGAGGAGATTGAGCCGACAGGCTTTAATATCTATATGGATTCGGGTTCAAGCTTTGACTTCGAAAGCCCCATTGCCACAATAGCTTACAAGCTGGGCATAAACGGAAATTTCAACTGGACATCAGTATCGCTCACCGATGGCCAGGCCTACCGCTTTTGCGTAAGAAGCTATCGCGACAGCGGCGGCGAATCTCGCAACACCGATTATGTAAGTGCCATCGCCGACTCTACCGGCCCGGATGCAATCACGGACCTAATCGCCTCGTGGCAGGAGATACCGGATTGAGGAACGTAAGTCAAAAGGCTGAGCGCATCGAAACCGCCGCAAGACGGGAAAAGCTCACATCACCGGAAATCATCCAGCAAACCAGTGCCGTCCGCCATCCGCCCGTACAGATTGTATGGGCGACCGTTCTGCGATCACCAAGCTATGATGATCCTCCGACAACGGGCATCAACAGTTATATCGTTCGACCGGCGATATCAAGGGTCAAGGCCTGGGTAAACAAGGCTTACTCTCTTGGTGATATGGTCAGTTATGATAGCGGCTCACCGACCATCCAGGGATGCAACCGATCCTATACCTGTATTCAGATCCCCGGTTCAACTCATCCGACCGAAGGTGAAGATAATGCATGGTGGACATTAGGTGGTTCCGATGAGATAGAAATCGACCTGGCAATGGGATATGCGGCCTACAGCAGCTCCAAGCGGGACCTTAGAGACTGGCTGCCGTGGCTTATTGAAAAGGCGGTCCAGCCGATTATCAAACGCACCGAATCGAGCGGCGATAAATGGTTCTTCGCCCTGAATCTGTTTTTCGCAGGCACTGAAAGCGCATCATCTCTGCGATGGCATGAAACACAAGACAGGGCAATGGCGGTCTGGCGATGAGCTTTCACTGGCAAGAGGCAAAATGGCCTTTATCAAAAGGTGATGAGATTTCACATCTTCACCACGAAGATATTCGGCGTTGGCTTTTCTTGCTCCTTCGTCCGGATGCCTGCAAAGATAAAATTGATGGCTACATGGGGGTTGAAGAGCAGTGGAAATGGGAGAATGTGATGCACGCCTTTGAAGAGGAGGACCCTCGCGGTGCAGGTCATTCGGATGAGTATTACTGGCGTCCTGGTAATACTCGCCGGATGGGAAACGGCTTGCATGCCGAACCGGTCGTCTGGTATGAAGAAGAATACTCTGGTTCGATAATCGAGGTCAATCCTGATGAGAATTACGTCATCGTTTCCGGCGATAAAATTTCGCCGGCAGCGGGTGGTCATTTTCGCACTGACGACCCACTCCTGATTTCCGGCAACGCTGACAATAATGGATTTTACAGGGCATCGGGAGCGAGCCTGGATGGCTCGAATACAAAAGTATATCTGACAACCAGCCCGGCCAAATTGCGCACTACGGCGTCGGGGGGCACTATCGCCTGTGATTTCGGCGGCGACTGGTATTGTAGCTACGGCTTTTGGAGCTGGCTTGATACATGCCACAACGAAACAAAAACGAAAAAACGCCCACCTGCGGGCGGCATCTACTCGGTCGATTCAGCGGGCTACACATCTTTGGGTTACAAAGGTTACGGAACGTGTTGGAGAAGAACCGTCAACCCATATATTTATCATCATTATGACAAAAATTCTCATCGGCGAATTGTCCGAACGTATTATGATTCAGAGAGCGATGACCTTTACATTTACGACAACCCCGCCAGCGATTGGCTACCGATTCAGGTGGACCCGAAAGAGCAAGATGAACCTGTTCTGTACCGTGACACAAAACGCACACGCTGGCTTTTCAAGGGCAAAGTTGCCATCGAAAGGTTGCAGCTTACGGACATTCCCTCAATGGGTCCAATCCGGGCACTTTATGATGCGGAACATCCTAAAACAAACCAGTACGTAATGCACCAAACCGGCGTCGAATACCCCGATTCAGATGAGGCATTTCCTGACAGGGTAAATGAGAAGCTTACCTGTGGTGCCCTGCAAAGCATGATTGAGTTCTATGCGAGCAAATCTGAATGGATGCTTGCCGTGGATGCAGACTACAAATCAAACTGGTTCAACAAACATGCACACGAAATTGACTATCTCGACCCCTCAAAAACTTACGGCCAAACCCATACCTATAATTCGGCCAAAAATCCGCATCAACCCAGTTATGCTTACTTGAGGGATGATAATTTTGGTTGCAACGGGTCTGCCTTTGAAAAAATCCTAAAAGACCTCGGCAGCTACGACTGGTATTTTGACACGGCAACACCCTATACTCCGGGATGGGTTTTAGCAGCACGTTGGGAAATGGCCGAGGCTGAATGCACTCCACTTGAAATAGATAGACAGTATCCTCTACCGACTGGTACATGGCGGCGGACTTGGAAGTATTCACTTGGCAAGATTCATCCGACAAGGATGCGGGCTTATGAAGCCGGTACTCCGACAGGCGAGGACTGGCCATCAAGAAAATTCGTCAATACAGACCTGGACCTAACTTATGATGCAACATTTTCATCCCCCTGGATTGGTATCAAAGATGGTTACTGGACATATAACCATTCAACCGAGCAACATGTGTGGCACGATGTAACCGACGTCGATTACACACCCGGTGATTCCGATTTCAGTAATTTTAATTATGTTGTTGATGTTACAGAGACCGGTTATATCTTCACAGTGGACTACGATAAAACGTCAAAATTTATACCCGGCTCAACGATATGGTTCGAGGGGGAATCTACGGGGATGAGTGTTATAGATTCTAAATACACCGGTGGCAAAACTTATGTCCAGGTTGGTACCGAACTGACGACCGGTGATGATGGCAAGACTGTTTATGGCGATACCCGTTTGGCAGCCCGTCATGACCCAGTCCAGGTTGCTGCCGGCGTTCCTCAATTCGAAGCCTACCACGACATCCTGCAGGATTGTTACGAGATAGTATCAGTATTGAAATTGAAATATGCACCGGTGTCCATTTTAGAGAGAGACACTCGGGATGGTGGGGATGCTCCTGAATGGTATTCGACAGAACAAGCAGTTGCACTCGCAGGTATCGCAGCTATGCCAGAAGCGGGCGACCCCGACACTTGGGAAGGGGAATATGCATGTATCGGCAAGGTAATGAATATAGAAAGAGCACCCAATGATGATGGAGGATATAAGTACCACCAACGTGGTATGGGGAACCTCAATGCACAAGTAAGATACTTAGCAGCCATGCGTATTGTGGCCATTGATGAAGCTGTAGACAAAGTCTACGTGAGAATGGGATTTCAAAACTCGGTGGATAACCCTCCGATTGACCGCCACTATACCGTCACGTTCAGAATCCCGGGTGGTGGGACAGTTTCGATACCGCCCGATGGTATAAAGTACTATTACTGGGCAGCACTGAATTCATCAGCTTATGAAGACTGGTTTATTCTGGGAGAGGATATCCCTTATCGGCTAACCGTACCCTGTACAATTAACGGTGCCATTTGGCAAGCAAGTGTAATCGTGACCTATGGACTCAACCTCACTGACAGTTGTGTTTATGAATTTGACTGGGATGGTTTTGATGACGAAATCTGGGACCGTGATATCACACGAGCTACCAGAATCGAACAGGACCCTGAAGATGACGATGACCCACCTGTGCCAGACCCACCAAGCTTTGCTACTGAACCTGTCCTGACGGATGTCAATTATGATGATGCTGTTATGAATGGGATTGAAGACCCTTACGCAACCGAACCCTTTCTTGCAGTAGTTGTGGAAAGCCATCATGTATCTGCCGACCCCTACCAAATTACACTTACTGACAAGCCGTATGGCTCTTTTGGTGCCATGCAAATTACTTATCCTTACCCCCCCTATGAACTTACAGAAATTGAGAGTGGTGTGCCCGGAGACGAGGAATACATAGTAAATTACGATACGGGAGTTATCACGTTTAACAGTGCGCAGGAGGGATGGTATGTAACATGTACCTTTGATTTTGAATGGTATGTGTATGTTGCAGAGTGGCATATTTTGATGACCTCTATCTTATGTGAAGACCTCGAAGGTAATGGTGTTGAATATAAGTTCACCGGTTCAGGCGGCGCTGCCAGTTATACATCTGATTGGCAAGAGAGCAGGACTTATGATTTCAAGATCGGCGATGGCACAATGGCCGCCCTGCAGGCTGCCATCGATGCGGGCCTAAAAACCGGCTGGAAATTCACCGTCCGTGCAAAAGACAACGCCTCCGCCTCCGGTGTCGGCCAGACCGACAATATTGGCACAGCCTCAGCTCGCACCGCCATCGACACCGCTGCAATCCCCCCATAATAATTCTTTAAGGATGCGTTACCGGGTCTTTGAAGTTTCGTAAAAGACGTGTGAATTATGGATTTTTGAAAGTTCTTGCTTCGGTGGGAATTTTTGAGATTTTTTATAAATTGAGTATTTTTTGATTTCCGCAAACAAGGCTTACGCCTTGAGCGGAGTTTTTGTGCGCTCAGGTGCTGTGCCATCTTCTGATTCTGTGTGCCATTTTAAGCGCTTTACTACAGGCGCCGAAATGGCGAAAAAAAGGGATTTTTTCGATTTTTCGATTTTCGCCGTAAACCCAGTGGCAGCAAGGCGTTAAAGAAAATTTAACCCCGATTCCCGCGTTACCAAGTGTCCACTTATTTCCCAGTTTCGCTATTTTTGAACCCAAAAACCAGAACTTATACTCCCCGTTTCGTGTCCAACATCAACGCAATACTAATCACCATCCTAAAGATAACAACACAATATCCGGCCGGCACAAGAACCGGTTCCGAGAAGTCCGACGGACCTGACTCGCCCCCTCAAAATTGAGCGCAGCGAAATCTTGAGCAACGCGAAATCCCGATTTATCGGGAGCGCGCCGGGACGACTAACCCTCCAAAACCAAAAATCTCTCGGGGGGGTGCAATTTTCATATTGTATTACCTTCGAACATTGCTATAATAGTCGCAAAATCAGCGTTTTTAGCCGTCAGGAGGACAAAATGGCTGTTCTAATTGGAATAGACGAAGCAGGCTACGGCCCAATCTTAGGACCCCTCGTGGTCTCATCAGCCGCCTTTTCCATCCCCCAGGCCCAACTAAAATCCGACCTCTGGCAACTGTTAGCCCGCGCCGTCGCAAAGAAGAGAAAGCACTTGGCGGGACGGTTGCTAATTACCGACAGCAAAAAGGCTTACAGTAAATCCATAGGCATCGGCCACCTTCGCAGAACCGTCCTGGCGAGCCTCTTAACCCTTCCCGAAACTGGCGAAAAGCCGGCAAACCCGGCCCAACTCCTTAACAGACTCTGCCCGCAATGCGTAAGTCGATTGGCTCAGTACCCTTGGTACGAAAACCTTGCCAAATGCGCGCTCGGCGGTGATGACGATGACCTCGAAATCGCCTCTGCCGTGTTCAAAAACACGCTTTTAGTGAGCGACATGAAGCTGTTAGGCATCACAAGTTCCTGTCTCGACGTCGGCTACTACAACATGATGGTATCTGCTGTGAAGAACAAGGCAAGCGTCCTTTTCACGGCTATCTGCAGCCTTATAAAGCAAGCATTCGACGCAACTTACGACTCCGAGAATCTGCAGATAATCGTCGATAGACAAAGCGGCAGAACCCGCTACAGAAGGCTGCTCGGCCGAATGTTCGGTGAGCTGGACCTGAAAATCCTGCGCGAGGATAACTCCATCAGCAGCTACGAGTTAGCCGGCTCCGGCAAGGTAATGCGTCTGCACTTCGCAGTGCGGGCCGATGAGCGGTTTCTGCCTGTCTCCTTAGCCTCAATGACAAGTAAATACGTCCGGCAGGTACTGATGGAATCCATAAATCGCTACTTCATAAGCCAGTGCACGCATCTGAAACCCACCGCGGGCTACTGGAAAGACGGCACGCGGTTTATTAAGGA
>CAZLWL010000014.1:0-39785 GCA_964563335.1 uncultured Pirellulales bacterium | reverse complement strand
TGATGAAGCTGCCCAGAAATGATTGCAACATCCCCAAAACCATCTTATTCTGCCAGACGGTGTTTATATAAGTGAGTCCGGCCCAGTTGTGTTTGAGCGGTACCGGCGGTGGGTTTGCGGTGAAATATTTATCCACCGCTTTAACGACTTTTTCCATATCTTTGTTATCGCCGCTTGTCAGTTGGATCCAGATGTTTGCTTTCATATAATCATAAGTAACCAGATGCCACAAATCTTCAGGGTTGTGGCTGCTTTGAAACTGCAAGAGACACTGAGCGACCGCACCGGGTTTTTTGGGGATTTTGAAATTTTCCTTTTTTCCGTCCGTCAATTCCTGATAGACCTTTTTCACCACATCGGTGATGGAATTGCTTTTGCCAACAAGGCTGGTGTCTTGAAGATATTTCTGCAACCGGCTGATGTATCGCAGGGTTTCGGGCTGTTTGAATATTTTGAGCCTTTCGGTTTCCAAATCGAAGAACTCTGCGATTTCAAACCACGCATCGGCAAGTTCATCATCAGCGGTGTCCGCTTTTTCATTTGCAAGTTCGGCAAGTTTATCAAGGAACTGCTCTTTTGTTGCATCTTCTGAAGCGTTGGCGAGCAGTAGTTTCTCCATTTGGGCGGCAACGGCCTGGGCTTCGGGAAATTCATCGGTGAGTCGGCTGGCGGTTTCAAGCAGACGTTTGCGGAGGCCGTCGAGGTATTCATGTTCAACCTTTTGTTCTTCGGGGCCTTCCAATACGAGGTAGGCCATATATGTTCCGCCGAAATGTCTGTTTAATTCGATATCGGCCCGGCGAATGGGATGGCTTTTTGAAAACCACTTTACCGGATTATCGTTGATTTCGATTCTCGTAATACCATAGACCGCAACAGCCGTGATTATCAGTATCATCAGCAGGATTGGTTTGGCTTTGCTATATGTAATGCGTCCGCCGAGGTTTAATAGTTTGCCGAGCTGGCTTTGTTTTTCTACATGTAGCGTTTCATGGCCGAAGTTTTCAAGGGCCTTTTCTTTTATCATCATTACATAGGCCGGCACGAAGGTAATGGTGCATACCCACGCAATCATAATGCCGACAGCAACGAAGATACCGAAAACCTGCACGGGCGGAATAGGCGTAAGAGCAAGAGAAGCAAAACCTGCCGCCGATGTCAGTGAGGTATAGAGCATTGGTGTAAATAGATTGTCCATTACTTCGAGGATGGTATCTTTTCTGCCCTTTTGTGCGGTATAACGGTCGAAGAATTCGGAAAGGATGTGCACTGAGTCAACCACTGCTATTGGCATAAGAAAAATAGGTATCATCGAGCTCATTATGTGCACTGGATAGCCGAGTCCGATTAAAAGCCCCATAGTAGAAATCACAGAGACTATAGCTACAATCATCGGTGAGATAACAAGCACAAGTTTTCGAAAGAAAATCAGCATAAGCAAGAATATCACCACCATTGCCAGTGGTGCGGAAATGGCCATCTGGATAAACATCTCAACGCCAAAAGTATCTTCTGCTACTGGCAAACCTGTAATGTGATATTGCTCATCGCCTTTGAATGTGGCAATTTTTTCTTTCAGCTTGCTGTATATGCGATAGCTCAAATCCTTGCTTGTCAGTGGTAGATACAGACAAACAGCTTTGCCATCCTCAGAAACAAGCGTGCCTTTGAGTAAAGGATTACTCATTGCCCTGTCTCTGATTTCCAGAGCTTGGGCTTGGGTAGCAGGAGGTTTTTTCATCAGCCATTCGAATTTGACTTCTCCCGGGCCGCCCTGGCCAATATGGTCTACCGTAGAAAGTGCAAGCAAATCGACTTCGATAACTCCGATTTGTTCATCTGTCTTTTCTTCGTCAGGCCAAGAAAGAGTCTTTGCGAATTCTGTTAGTTCATAGATTTTGCTTAATGAGTCGGGATTGAAAACGCCGTTGGGATTCTTGTTGTTGACAATGCCGAGGACAACAATGTCACTGAGAGAGAATTGTTCTTTGGTTTGGTTATGGAATACCCGGACGGCTTCATCTTCTGAGAGCATGTTCTCCGGATCGGTATCTACCCGGATGCGTGGTATGAGTAAGGCAAATAAAAGAGTAAACAGCACTACAACGGTGGCGATGAGCTTATAGTGCTTTACCGAAAAGTTCACAACGGATTGTTTAAGCGTCATTTTCCTATACCTTCTTTTGTGTCCAGTTTTGATTTTTTCTTTGCGGGCAGGATCGCGTATGCCAATACCGCTAAGAGTATCACAGCGGAAACGTTTTTAACGACCGGTGGCAACATAGTGCCCATTCCTGATACAACCTGGCCAGCGGTTGCCTGAACAATCCGATCGAGCAGCAGTCCTGCCGCAATGGCGCCGCCGGCGACGGTTATAGCATACGTTATTGCGGTTCTTCTGCCAAGTACAGACCAGATAGTCATAAAAGCGGCGGCATTTGTGGCAGGTCCGGTCATGAGAAAGACGATTGCGGAGCCGGGGCGATTGGTCTGTGGTGAGGATTTTGGGGGGACAGTATTCATAAGTACATCTCCTTATAGTAAATATGTGGGTCGGTTTTGGATTTTAAGGGATTGGAGGATGGGACGCAAGTGTGAAGATGTTTTAATTTTTGATTTGGGGGGCAATTTTGTTTTGGGCCGAACTAACTTAAAAGGCGAAGTAGTACGGGGCAAGCAGGTTCCCCCCTTCGCTAAAGCTTACGTCTTCGCTGTGTGAGCTACGACGCTACAGGTCGCCGTGGCAAGCAGAACGACAATAAATTGTAGGGATAAAGGACCCCGCCCAAAGGACGGGGCTAAACAGGAAAGGCCGCCATGAAAAAAAAATTATGAGAGGGTTGGACGGTTGGGGTGAATGTTTGTATAATGCTTAAAAATAATATAAACAAGACAGGAGCGTGTAATATGGCTGAAGAAAATGAAACGGCGGTGAGCGAAGAGGTTAAGAACGTTGTAACAATTGAAGATTCAGGGCCTTGTAAGAAGAAGGTAACAGTAGAGATTCCGGCAGAAACAATAAAAAAATCGCTGGATGAGCGGTACGGTGAGCTTCGCAGGGATGCGGTCGTGCCGGGCTTTCGCAAGGGCAGGGCGCCGGTGCGGCTTCTGGAAAAGAGGTTCGGCAGCGAGGTGAGCGAGCAGATAAAGCTGAAGCTGTTAGCTGATGCGAGCGAGGCGGCCCTTAAGGACAATGAACTGAATACCTTAGGTGAGCCGTATTTGGACTATGAGGAGGTCGAGCTGCCGGAAGAAGGGCCGATGAAGTTTGATTTTGAGGTGGAGGTGCGGCCGGAATTCGATTTGCCCGAGTTGGAAGGTATTGCAGTAGAAAAGCCGAAGACCGAGGTTGACGATGAGCAGATTGACGAAGATATCGAGACCATGCGCAAAAGGGTGGGTATCTGGGTGCCGAAAGAGGATGGAACCGTCGAACCCGATGACCAGGTTGTAGCTGATGTGGTGTTGAAGATTGAAGATGCTCCTGAAGATGAGAGACACGATAATATGGAAATCTTCGTGCGCAAGAATGGTTTTGTCGGGCCGGTTCCGGTCGAGACCTTAGATGAGCTGCTGGTCGGCGCCAAGAACGGTGATAAAAAAGAGACGAGTGTTAGTATTGGCGAGTCGTTCTTTAATGAGCAGTATCGCGGTAAGAACATCGGGGTTGAAATTGCGATTAAGGATATTAAGAAATTAGAGCCGGCTGAGCTTAACGCAGCTTTTTTTGAGAGATTCGGCGTTGAGAATGAGGACGAACTGCGGGAACAGATAGGCGATTATGCAAGTGCGCAGGCCGAGCGGAATGTGCGGGCGGCGATGGGGGACCAGGTTTACAGGTATCTGTTGGATAATTGCAAGTTTGAGCTGCCGGGCGATATTGTTGTGGACCAGTCGAAGCGGGTGCTGCAGAGGGAGTATACGAATCTGCTGATACGCGGGGCGAAGCGTGAGCAGATTAACGAGCGGATGGAAGAGCTTCAGGCCAGCAGCGCGCAGCGTGCCGAGGAGCAGTTGAGGCTGTTCTTTATTATGAGCAAGGTGGCTGAGAAATTGGACGTGCCGGAGGCAAGCGAAGAAGAGGTGAACGGCTATATTGCACAGGTGGCGGCGTCGCGCGAGCGTCGGCCGGAGAAGATGAGGCAGGAATTGGCCAGGGATGGCTCCTTAGAGCAGTTCAAGCTGCAGGTTCGCGAGCATAAGTGCATCGAGAAACTCTTAGAAAATGCCAATATAACGGAAGTTGAGTCTGGCAAGGCGACTAAGAAAGCGGAGAAAAAGGCGGCAAAGAAGGCTGCCAAAAAAGCGGAGAAGAAGGAGACTAAGAAGGCTGAGCCTGCCAGCAAGAAAAAAGCTACGCGCGAAAGCGCGGCGAAGAAGAGGACTAAAAAGGAAAGCAGCTGACCTAACCACGGATTGCACGGATTCCTACTTCGCTCTGCGAGCTACGAAGGACAAGTAACACTGATTGGTTTTTGTCTGCTTGGTGTTCTCGGCACAGGCTCAGCTTGATGTAAACACCGATGGAATTGACTATTTTCTATTTACTATTGCAGTTGAAGATTTTGGCCGGTGTATGTTGGCCTATTGTGAGCAGACAAAAAGAGTTTCTGGGATTCAGTTAGCCACAGTCGCCGTTGCCAAGGCTATGGCAGGACAAAAGGCCCACCCTACAAAACGTTTGGGTTCGCCTTTGGGCGAATCGGTTTTTGAATTTGTCCGGGCCATAGTCTTTTATCCTGTATATTGTCAATACCGCATGGGCAAAAGAATTTGCCCATCCTACAACTACAACTTTCGTGGGCCGAGAGATAGCGAAAGAAAAAATTGGAGAACAGAACATTTTAAATAACTCAAACTGACCGTTTTTGTTTTTAGACACGGATTAACACTGTTTTTAAGAGTCTGGATTCCCGCTTTCGCGGGAATGACAAGAAGTGGTGCGAAATATCGCACGCTACGCCGTCAATAAATTGAGGTTAAGAAGAAGAACCCCCGCAATAAATTGTGGGTGCTAACCGGTAAGGAGGCACGTCTTCGGCGTGCGGAGATTTTATTTTGGGATTTCTTGCGTTTGTTCGGAAAGGATTTTGCGAGGGAGGGGAAGTTTGTTATTATTAACCATTATGAGAAAAGTAATCGGGTACATGCTGACGTGGACGACGTATGGGACGTGGTTGCAAGGTGATGATAGAGGATGGGTGAAAGACGCTGAGGTTTTGGGGGCGAATAAGAAACTTGAGACGGTAAGTAGGAAAAAACTTAAGAGTGGGCCTATACGGTTAAAACGCAGAGAAAAAGAAATAGTGCGAAATTGCATCCTGGAACAGGCGCAAAGAAGAGGAGAGAACATAAGAGCAATTGCCGTGTTTTCAAATCATGTGCATGTGGTCGCAGATGAGGTGACGCGGGGCGTTTAGAATCAGGCGGTGCATTAAGAGAAGCTTTCGTTTTGCTCGCTTACCTTTTACTCGTGTCAGGGCGTAGTTGTTACGGCGGGTTCTGGAGAGGCACCATTTGTATTTATTCAGCCGGTCGTAA
The DNA here is from genome assembly GCA_964563335.1 of uncultured Pirellulales bacterium. Classification (GTDB taxonomy): domain Bacteria; phylum Planctomycetota; class Phycisphaerae; order Sedimentisphaerales; family Anaerohalosphaeraceae; genus QNBT01. The sequence continues at coordinate 34,244 of CAZLWL010000014.1, read as the reverse complement.
TCATCGGCATCGACAATGGCGAACTTATTCTGAGAGAGCGGTATCAGCCTTGTGGTTGCAGATGAGGGTCGGGAGCGGTGAGCCGCCGGCAGGGACCGAGTGTTCGCAATCCTCACATGCTGAGCGCGGTGAAGTCCCGGCTCGCGCCGGGGGCTTCTGTTTTCTGCTCTCTTTTTTCTGTCATCTTGTACTCCCTTAAAATGACCACTCACTTACGTTCGTGGTTCTGTGTTGTTATTACTCCAATTTTTAATATAAAATCTACAATTCGGGCGGCTTGCGCCGCCGTGCTTTTGCTGCTTTGCGGTTCGGGCGGCTTGCGCCGCCGCGCTTTTGTTCTTTTTCACCTGTCATCCCGGGCTTGACCCGTGAGCCAGGTTTTCTGGATTCGGCGCTTCCGCAGGAATGACATTGCCCCCCCACCCTTTGCACAAACTTGCGTGTTTGGTGCGACGTGAAGAAAGGTTGAATTTTCCCCGCACCAAATTACGCCAGTTTGCTACTTGGTGCGGGGCGGGCAGAAGAATTTGCTATTGACAAGCGGCAGGGGGAAGTGGATGATAGGGTAAAAATGGAAAGTGGCTGTTGAAAATGTCCGATATAATTGTATTAGGCACTTAATAATAGTAGCAAGTAACCCCGCCCGGCGGGCGGGGCTAAATAGGGATGTGGTATGCGGGGCATAGCGTACGGGACTGAGGCTATGGTTTGCCGGTGGCACCCATGTTCCATTAGTAGTGTAAAGGTCAATAATTTTATGGAATTGACAAGGGCAGGTTAATGCTTTTCAGATTTTCGCAAGACAAGATTACGCCGGATATGCAGCAGCGTGTGCAGGGCCAGTCGTACCAGCGAACCCGCGAGATGACGCTTGTTGAGCTGCTGTTAGAAAACCGGATTGTGTTCATGGTGGGGGAGATAAACTATCCGATGGCGACGGAAGTGATAATGAAGCTTCTGCACCTCGACAATAATAAGCCCGGCAGGGAAATCAGCCTTTATATCAATTCCCCGGGCGGCAGCGTGGATGATACGATGGCGATTTACGATACGATACGTTTTGTCGGCTCTCCTGTTGCGACCTACTGTATCGGCAGGGCCCAATCCGGGGCGGCTGTGATATTGGCGGCCGGCGCAAAGGGCAAGCGCCACGCCCTGCCTCATGCCAAGGTGATGCTGCATCAGCCGTGGGGCGGGATTACCGGGCAGGCTGCCGACATCAAGATTCAGGCCGAGGAGATAGGAAAAGCCAAGAAGATGATAAATGAAATCCTCGCCAGGCACACGGGTATGAGCGCCGAAAAGATAGCTGAAGAAACGGAAAGAGACAAATACATGACGGCCGCCGAAGCCCTCGAGTATGGGCTTATCGATGAGGTCCTGCATGGGCCGGAAGACAAGGACAAGGACAAAAAAGATAAGGACGGCAAAAAGCAGAACAAAGACAAAAAGTAGTCTGAATTGAATAGCCGTCCCGCAGCGGCGGTGATTCATTTATAAGGAGTGTTTTTGGAAATGGCAGTTAATCAGAACCTGGTACCGATAGTAATAGAAAAAACGGGCCGAGGTGAGCGCTCGTATGACATCTATTCGAGACTGCTGAAGGACAGGATTATTTTTTTAGGTGGGCAGATTGATGATGCCGCCTCTAATCTGATTATCGCCCAGATGCTTTTTCTAAGCAATGAAGACAGCAAAAGCGATGTTCATTTTTACATTAATTCATCAGGCGGCACGATTACGGCGGGTCTTGCCATTTACGATACTATGCGTTTTCTTCGATGCGGCGTGGCAACTTACTGCGTGGGCCAGGCGGCCAGTATGGCGGCGGTCCTGTTCGCAGGAGGCCAGTCGGAAAAACGCTTTATGCTGCCCAACAGCAGGGTCCTGCTGCATCAGCCCCTGGTGGCGGGTGTGATGACCGGGGTGGCGACAGACCTGGAGATTGAGGCACAGGAGATACTTCGTCTGCGAACCAGGCTGTACAATATATTGGCCGAACACACCGGCAAAGACCCGGAACAAATAGAAAAGGACTGTGACCGCAACCTCTGGCTCGAGGCGGAAGAAGCCATCAGCTATGGACTTGCCGACAGAATCCTGCGCAAAGCGCCGGAAATTGTGAGTACGGACAAATGAAAACCGTTTTTGTTTTTAGACACGGATTAACACAGTTTTCTTAATAAATTTTTTAGACACGGATTAACACAGATTAACACTGTTTTTAAGAGGCTGGATTTCCGCTTTCGCGGGGATGACAATAAAATGAGATCGCAAATTACAATTCCTGCCTCCGTTATTGCAGCGCTGCTTATCCTTGTGTGTGGGTGTGATAACGGCGGGCGCAGGTCTTTTCGTGACGAGTTCGAGACCCTGAGCCGGGAAAGGACTGAACTGAAAAAGCAGGTCGAGCAACTGCAAAGCGAAAATGAACAGTTGGCCGGCCGGGTGGTGCAACTCGCCGCTATGAGTCCAGAGGCCAGATTAGAGGACTTGCCTGACCTTGATAGAATCGAACTGGGCCGACGAACCGGACTTCATGACAAAGACGGCGACGGCCGAAAAGAAAAACTGCTCGTTTACGTCCGTCCGTATGATAAAACGGCTGACAGGGTAAAGGCGGCGGGCAAGGTCCAGGTACAGCTCTGGGACCTTAATACCGATGCCGACCAGGCCCTGCTCGGCCAATGGGAGGTCGGCGGCGCCGAACTCAAGCAGTTATGGGCCAGCACGTTTTTGACCAACTATTACAAGCTGACCTTTGACGTGGGCGAATTACTTACCGGCGATGAGGGCGAGTTGACACTCAATGTAACGTTTACCGATTATATCGGCGGCAAGGTCCTGTACGCCCAAAAAGTCATAAAACCTTGACCGAACACACATTCGGATTTAAGATAAGCAGCAAGGAGATACAAAGTTGGCCAAGAATCTGACTATGCCGAAAGGCAGGATTGCTGATTTGTGTGGGCGTCATCATATCCGGCGGCTTGCTCTTTTTGGGTCGGTTCTGCGAGCCGACTTCGGCCCCGATAGCGATGTGGACATACTCGTGGAGTTCGAGGAAGGCTGTGAGCCTGGATTTGGGTTCTTCAGGATTCAGGACGAACTTTGCGAACTGTTAGGCCGGAAAGTCGAGCTGCATACCCCCAATTTTCTGAGTCGATATTTTCGGGATGAAGTCCTCAAAACAGCAGAGGTACAATATGTCAAAGAGTGAAGATATTGTCCGTCTGCACCACATGCTTGACGCCGCACGCAAAGCAACCGAGCTTACAGAAAGCTGCCAACGCTCAGCCCTTGACAAAGACGAAACGCTGGCACTTGCCGTTGTACGACTCCTTGAAATCCTCGGCGAAGCAGCCAAAAACGTTTCCGAAGAATACAGGCAGGAAAATCCTGCGATTCCATGGCGAGAGATTGCAGGAACCAGAGACCGTTTAATTCACGGCTACTTTGACGTTGACCTCGATATAGTCTGGAAGATAATTTCAGTCGATCTTCCAGCTCTAATATCACGGTTAGAAAAGATTCTGCCGAATAGTGGGCGGTAGGTTTGACATGCGTAATTTGTCTGAAAAAGAAAAACTCATTGGGCCACACGTCAAACGAGTTCTTCTTGCTTGTCGCAGCGCAATACGTGCAAACTATCCGACCGCTCAAATTGTGCTCTACGGCTCACAAGCACGCGGCCAGGGAGGGCCTGAATCGGATATGGATTTGCTTGTTTTGTTAAAAGAGGAAGTAACCGCAGAAAAGAAGCGAGTTATTCAGGATGCGCTCTACGAAATTGGGCTGGCCGAAGATTTGGTGATAAGCACTATTGTACGGAGTTGCGATGCCTGGAATTCACCGATTTCTCAGGCTATGCCACTTTACAGGGTTATCCAGGAGGAAGGGCTTCAGGTAGCATGACTAAGGGCCAAGAAGATTTAATCCGGTATAAACTCAGACGGGCCCGGGAAAGCCTGACCGAAGCTGAGATAATGCTTCAAACCAGTCACCCTCACGGCGCCGCCAACCGGATTTATTATGCCTGTTTTTATGCGGTTACGGCACTTCTTCTTACACGGGATTTGTCCAGCAGTAAGCACAGCGGGGTGATTGCATTGTTCAATCAGCATTTTGTCAAGCCGGCGTTGGTTTCTGTGGATATGGGCAAATTCTATTCTCGAATGTTCGATAACCGTGTTGAGAGTGATTACGCCGACTGGGTCGAGCTGGAAGGACAGGATATGCAGGCCGAATTCGCTCTTGCTGAAGAATTTGTCACCCAAATCTCCGCTCTAATCGATAAACAATTAAAATAGCAGACAGTCGTCAGCGCCGGCTCCACGCAAAACGGGGGGCTAATTATACAGGTTAAATCCGGCTTGCAAAGCACGCTTGTCTTTGTATCATATCGGTATGCAGAAACTCATCAACAAGATTGTATGTGGTGATTGTATAGAGCTGCTTAGCCTGATTAAGAAGCCTTTTGCAGACTTGATTTTTGCAGACCCGCCTTTCAACATCGGTTACAAATACGACAAGTACTACGACAAGGTCAAAAGCAAGAATTATATTGCCTGGACAAAAGACTGGATGACGGCTTGCAAAAAAGTCTTAAAGCCGCACGGTTCATTTTATATTGCTATCGGCGATGACTATGCTGCTAACGTAAGACTTATAGCTGATGAGCTTGAGCTGACGATGCGTAACTGGATAATCTGGCACTATACGTTCGGCCAGCAGACCAAAAATAAGTTTGCCCGGGCGCACACTCACATATTTTACTTTGTCAGAGACAGGACTGATTTTACGTTTAACGACTATGCTGTGCGGGTCCCCTCCGACAGGCAGCTAATTTATAACGACAAAAGAGCCAATTTGACCGGCAAGATGCCGAACGATGTCTGGGATCAGTACTCAAGGGTGTGCGGCACGTTCAGGGAGCGGCAGGGATGGCACCCATGCCAGATGCCGGAGAATCTGCTTGCCAGGATTATCGCGGTAAGTTCCAACCCGGGCGATGTAGTCCTGGACCCGTTCAACGGTTCGGGAACTACAACCGCCGTTGCCTGTCAATTAGGCAGAAAATATGTGGGCATTGACATCTCCGAAAATTACGTGGCGAACGCAAGGGAACGATTAGCGGAATTAAAACATAGGGAAAAAAACTCGAAGAACTTGTTCGGCGTTTTTGAAGCCGGAGAGTTGTTGGAACTTAAGCGGCTGTGTGTGGACATTGGGGTTGATTCGAACCGGATTCTGAACAGCAAAAAGCTTCTGAGTATTTTTGCCCGGCAGTTTTCGGTTCGGATGAATAACGGCAAGAGCTACAGCGAAGAAGGGATTGCGACGGCTTTAATGGATTTGGCCAATTGAAAAAGGCCCAGCTAAAACCTGTCTTATTTACATTTCTCGCCTTTTGCGCCAGTGCGGTTTTGCTTACTGTGATTCAGGTCCCGTTTGGGCTGGGTTTCTTAGCGTGGGTGGCGTTGGTGCCGTTCATTCTTGTCTGTTCGGGTGATGCTAAGCCGTGGCGGCTTGTCTGGGTCTCATACCTTGTTTCGCTCATCTATTGGTTGGGCAATCTGTACTGGATTGCGATTGTTACGGTCCCGGCTTATATCCTGCTTTGCATGTATCTGGGCCTGTATTGGCCGCTTTTAGCTTTATGTGTGCGGTATTGTCGAAAAAAGGTTCCTGACCCCTTTTTTGTGGTGGTGCCGTTAATCTTTGTTGGGGCCGAGGCTTGGCAGGGGTATCTGATTACGGGGTTTAGCTGGCGGCTGTTGGCCCACAGCCAGTATGCAAATCTGAGTATTATCCAGATAGCCGATATATTCGGCGCTACGGGTGTGTCGTTTATTATTGCGATGGTCAACGGATTAGCGGCCGGGCTTGTGATAGACGTTTCCGAAAGGAAAGTCTTTCGCAGGCCGAACATCCTCAAGACGGCTTTCGTATTTTTGGTATTGTTGGGGACGATAGTTTACGGCAGGTGGCGAATCGGCCAGACAGAAGAATTTACCCGGCCTGGTCCTTTGGTCGGCTCTGTCCAGCCGAATGTGCCATCGAATATTAAGGAATTAGCAGAGTCCGGCGACGAGATACTGGCCGAGCTCACAGAGCGCAGCAATGCCTGCATAAAGGCGGGCGCAAAATTGGTTGCCTGGCCTGAGACAATTGTGCTGTCTACGCTTAACAAAGATTATCTGAAACTTTGTCCGCCCGATACAAGGCCGAGGATATTTGACAAGGTGATTTCTGAGCATGCAAAAGAAAGGGTGTACGTATTGTTAGGCGCCCATGCGACCACGGTTGGGATAAAGGGCGCTGAGTACGTAATCACCGATAGATTCAATTCGGCATTTTTATACCGGCCTGACGGCGAGCAGGACCCAAAGCGCTATGATAAGATTCATCTTGTCCCGTTTGGCGAGTATATTCCATTCAGAGAAAGCATCCCGTTCATTGCCGACCTGGTTGTGAAGCTGAGCCCTTATGATTACGATTATCATTTGACGCACGGGCGGGATTATACGATTTTCGAGATGGCGGACGGGCAAGCGGATTATGGATTCGGCGTGCTGATATGTTACGAGGACACGGACCCTGTGGTAACTCGCAGAATGGTTGTCGGCGCCGATGGTGCCAAAAGGGCCGATTGGCTGGTCAATATCAGCAACGACGGCTGGTATGTGAGGTTCAAGAACGGCAAGGTCCTGCCGAGCGTCGAGCTGGGCCAGCGAACGGCCATAAGCGTTTTTCGAGCCGTTGAAAACCGGATTAGTATCCTTCGAAGCGTCAATACCGGTGTTAGCTGCATCATTGATTCGGTCGGGAGGATAAAGGATGGTTTCTTAGCGGGCGATTTGCCCGTCCCGGCCATGGCCCGCCAGGGCGTGGCTGGTTGGTTTGTTGACAGAATCGAGACCGACGAGAGGGTAACTTTTTTCAGCAGAGGCCGCCGGTGGCTGGATTTTTCTTGTGCAACCGGCTGGTTTGTTGTCATAATACTTACGTTAAGACGAATGGTTAAGGATCGTAAAGCGAGAGGTTTGAAGTAAATGAAAAGTCTGTTGTCCGTTGTGATTTTGACAGCGATGCTTTTCTTGAGTGGCTGCGATGCAGGTCAGAGGGGGTTTGACCTTTCAGCCGACGGCAAGATAAATGTCGACCGTCTAAGGCCCGTGGCGATTGAGATTATTCGTGATGGTTTAGCCGATGAAAATCCCATTGTCAGGAGTCACTCAATTGAGGTTGTTTCGGCAACCGGCACAAAGGAGTTGGTGTCGATAGTCGCAAAGCTGCTCAAGGATGACCTGGCCCCCGTGCGTTTTGCCGCCGCCATAGTGATTGGAGACATGCAATATTCAGCCGGCGAATATGCTGTGAGGCGCCTGCTCGATGACAAAGACGGTAACGCAAAAATTGCAGCCGCTTACGCACTGACGAAACTTGGCAAAGTCAACTACAGCGATATTGTTCGCACGGCCCTGAAGAGCAAAGACCAGACCGTACGTGCTAACGCAACGATGTTATTGGGCAAACTTGGCGCCAAGAGTGATATAGAACTTCTATATCGGGTGAGGCGCCGTTCGGATTCGGCCGACAAAGTAAGAATCCAGGCACTCGAGTCAATCGCAATGTTGGGAGACGAGAAAGTTTATGGGGCCAGGTCGCTGTACCTGTTGATAAGCGAGAATGCCGATGACAAGGTTATGGGTATCAGGATACTGGGTGCTCTCGATACCGCTGAGGCGAAAAATGCAATTAAAACCATGCTTTATGAGGACATTCCCGAGGTTCGACTCTGTGCAGCCGAACAGCTTGGCCGACTTGGGGACACAAGCGGCCGGCCTGAGGTTGTGGAATATTTCAAGAGAATATCGCAGAATCTGGATGAGCCGTCGATTGCTAATAGTATGGCAACGATGGCGATTGGCCGAATCGGCGGTGGCGCTTTGACAGTGTACCTGCCCAGACTCCTGCGGAGCCGTTCAAAGCTGATTCGGCTGATTGCCGCCCAATCGGTCCTTCTACTTACACAGTAGATGCAAGCGGCCCGGATGCAGGAGCCAACAGGATATTATTGAATTTTGCAAAACTTCAGTTAATAATAGTACCAAGTAACCCCGCCCGGCGGGCGGGGCTAAATATTTAGCCCCACGTTTACTACTCTGCGAAGTAGCGCTTCGCTACGTAGCAGGAGTTACGTGTGGTTTTGGCCGACAAATTCAAATTTGACAGACTAGCAGGGTTTACCGGTGGCAGGCGTGTTCTATTTATGGGATAATATTTTAGCCGGGCATAAAAATAACTTGACCTTGTTATGCTTTTTGCGTAGAATTCCGATTAAAATCTTGCTCGTTTGAATTTGCCGAGGGCATGGAAATGGCGCAAGAGTGTTTTAACCCTGACTCTGGCGGTTTTTTTGTGGACGGCTTAACAGTAAAGAGAAAGGAGCGTGGTTCGTGAGTCCCTTCACGAAGATATTGATTGTATTAATGTCATTATTTTCCATATTTCTATGTGGTGCGGTGGTGACTTATGTAAGCAGTGTGAACAACTACAGGAGTTTGTTTGATGAGCAGAAGAGTCTCAACAATACACTCGTCTCAGAGAATACGAGCCTGCAGCGGCGCTTTAACGAAAAAATGTCGCTGATGAAAGACTTAGAGGCGAAGCTCAACGACAGAATTCAACTGCTTGAGGATGAAAAGAGTAAATTAGATGTTGAATTGCAAAACGCCCGCAGGACGAGTCTGGATTATCAGAGCCGGGTGAACAGTTGGGCCGGCGTGCTTATGAGCTTTGAGCGGACGATAGCGAATCTGGAGCAGTCGCTGAACCTGACCCAGGAACAATTAAGCAACACGCACGCTGAAAACATTGAGGACCGCAAAGAGCTTAACGAGATTACCGCCAGCCTTTATGAAAAGATTGTTCAAATGCAGTCCCTTGAGGCCGACAGGAGACGTCTGCTCGAGGCAAAGCTGAGCCTGGAAGAACAGATAAATCAGCTTTTAGGTCCCGATGGTGAGGAAGTCTTTTTTGAACCGGTTACACCCGAGCGTGCTTTTGCCAGGCCCGCGGCCGCAATTGGCGCCGGAACCGACCTGAAGGGGCTTATAACTGAGGTCGGCAAATCGTTAGTGTCGATATCATTAGGCTCCGATGACGGTGTGAAGAAGAATATGGTATTTCAGGTGTTCCGCGGCGACGAATTCATTTGCCAAATAGTTGTCACCAATGTCGATACAAGTAAGGCCGCCGGTGTACCGGAATTAGTGCAGCAGAGCCCCAGAGTCGGCGACTATGTAACCACAAGGCTATAAGAGCATGAGCCCAAACGGAAGAAGAACTGCAGTCAATAACTTGTACACTGCGATTTTGGCACTTGCGACCAGTGTGGTTGGCGCCACAGCGGTATTCGTGGCGGTAAAGTGTCTTGTTGATTACGGGACGATATTCAAGATTGTCGAGGCGGCTCGTTAGTTACTCAAACTGACCGTTTTTGCTTTTAGACACGGATTATGGGTCCCCGCTTTCGCGTGGATGACAATATTAACACTGTTTTGAAGAGCCTGGATTCCCGCTTTCGCGGGAATGACAAATTGTGTTTTGCGGTCCTCTATATCCTAATTGAAGGGAGTCACGGTGATATTAGACACGGTTTTAGGCTGGTTTAGCGTGGATATGGGTATCGACCTGGGCACATGCACTACCCTGGTCTGTGTCAAAAACGAAGGTATCGTTCTTAATGAGCCCTCAGTCGTGGCGGTCCGCAAGGGCACGAATACCGTCCTGAACAATGGTGAAGCGGTCGGCCTTGTCGCGCGCGAGATGTTAGGCAAGACTCCCGGCTCCATCAGTGCGATAAGACCTCTGAAGGACGGCGTGATAAGCGACTTCGAGATAACCGAGAAGATGTTAAGTTACTTCATTCGCAAGACCCACGGTCGAGGTCTTGTTCGACCTCGCGTCGTCATTGCCGTGCCGAGTGGAATAACAGCCGTGGAGCGCCGCGCCGTAATTGACAGTGCCGAGCGCGCAGGTGCACGAAAGGTGTACCTGGTTGATGAGCCGATGGCAGCCGGCATCGGCGCGGAGCTGCCCATCACGGAACCTACAGCTTCAATGATTGTGGATATCGGGGGCGGAACCAGTGAAGTGGCGATAATGAGTCTTGCCGACATCAGTACGTGCGAATCCATTCGCATCGGCGGCGATGATTTCGACGAGGCCGTCATAAGTCATCTCAAGCGAACTTACAACCTTCTTGTCGGTGAACCGAGGGCTGAGCAGGTAAAAATACAAATCGGCTCTGCAGTCCCATTGGAGCAGGAGTTGACGATGGAAATTGCCGGGCGCGATACCATTTCCGGTCTGCCTCGCAAGATTGTGATTACAAGCGAAGAGATACGTGAAGCACTTCGCGAGCCCATCGCCGCAATCATAGAAACGGTCATGCGCACGCTGGAAAAGGCCGAGCCGGAACTCGCCGCGGACTTGATTGAGAACGGCATGCACCTTTGTGGAGGTGGCTCGTTGCTTAGAGGAATGGATTCGATTCTTTCAAACGCCACCGGACTGAAGGTCATCCGTGTCGAAGACCCTATTTCTTGTGTGGCGCGTGGAACGAGTGTTTACCTTGAAAATCTCGATCTTTGGAAGGACACTCTCGACCAGACCGGCTACTCATGGGACTAATAAATAATTTCATGCTCTGTAGGAAAGCCTCAGGATGTCATTCTGAGTTCGCCGTAGGCGGGCGAAGAATCTCTGGATTTTTGCTCGAAAGAGATTCTTCACTTCGCTGCGTTCCGTTCAGAATGACAATTTTCACATGTTTCGCCCAGAGCATAATTTCGTTGGTTGAGGTTTTTGACTGCACATGAGATGGCTCGCAGGCAACCCAAATTATCCAGAGGAACCTTATTTGCAGCACTGCTGATAGTCGGCCTGGTCCTGCTTCTGTTACCGCAAAGTGTCACAAAGGGCCTCAATTTTCTGTTCGCTCAACTTTTTAATCCCGTTCTGAGCATCGGGCGGAACACGGAGCCGCCGATATTTAAACCCGCGTCGGCGGATTTTGTTACCCGCTCCGAGTACAACCGGCTCCAGGCCGCTTATGATAATGTTCGGGCGGCTTTGATAACCGAGCACGAGCGTTATGAGAAGCTTGCCGGCATTAGAAGTTCACTACCGAAGCCCGGGCCCAAACTCGCCCTTGCAGAGGTTATGAATGTCTCAATCGGCGGCCTTAGACGTGAGCTCATTATCAATAAAGGTGATATTGACGGACTCAAGCCGGACCAGTACGTTTTAGGTGGAAACGGAATTGTCGGAATGGTGAGCGAAACATCACAGGCCACCGCGAGAGTCAGGCTGGTTACGGATACGAACCACAAAATCAAAGTTGCATTATGGCAGGCCGACAAGAAAAAGTACATATATGCCAGGATGGATGGTGATGGAACCGATTCGGCAAAGATACTCTTCATTTCGACGGAATATAAGATTCGTCCAGGCGATACGGTTTACGCCGCCGCCAAACCCGGGTTTTTGGAATCGCCGATGGTTGTCGGCCGGATAACCCAAGTCAAGGAGGATGAAAAAGAGCCCTTGTTGTGGGATATTACGGTTGAGCCTGTCCAGAACGTTGAGCTGTTGACCCGTGTGGCCGTGATTGTTACCGATCCGTAATGCGTATTGCGTGATGCGTGATGCGGAACCACGGATTTCGCGGAAAGTAAAAAAGAACCGCAAAAGCCGAGCCGCGCAAGCGGCCGAATGGAAGTTTTTCGGGCGGCTTGCGCCGCCGCGCTCTTGCGCCGCCGTGCTGTCGGCGCGGACACGGTTAAGGACCAATTATGACGCGGATTACGTGGAAATGAGGAACAGTCCCGGCGCGCCGGGAACAATCCATAAGTAGCGTTGTAGGATTATGTAAATGTTGGTTAGAGGTATATAAATGCGTTGGGTGCGATTCTCGATTTTTCTGCTTGTTTTCACGCTGCTCAGCGCAGGTAATCTGCTAAATACTATTTCGTTAGGCGGCTTTAACATCAGGCCCGACCTGCTGCTGATACTTCTTGTGTTCCTGGCGATTAATTGTGACACATCTGAGGCTATAATCGCATCTTTTGCAGTCGGTTTTGCAGCGGATATATCAGGCTCGGCGATAGGCCCTTTCACCATAAGTTTCGGGCTGGTCGGTTCGCTGATTTCTCAGATGCGCAAGGTGGTGATTATGAAAAGGATGGTTCACCAGGCTGTGGCCATATTCGTTGCGGGTGTAATTGCGGGGGTGCTGGTTCAGTTTTTGACCTTTTTCAAGACCGGCGAAACCGCATCAAACGTGTATGTCGTGGTGTTGGGCTCTTGTCTTTATTCGGCTGTCGTCGGATCTTTCGTCTGGCTGGGGCTGACGGCCTTATCCGGGTGGTTGGGGGTTCGCAAACATCGTTTCGGGCGGTTTTCAGGCAGATAACCAATGTACAAACGGCGTTTACTAATCTTCATATTCGGTGGTGTTCTTGCCTGTCTTGTGTGTATCGGGCGGCTGGCGTATCTCCAATTGGGCCTGGGCGGCGATTATCGCAGACAGATTGAGAAAATGCGAATCCTCGGCCCGATGCAGTTGCCGACGATTCGTGGAAGTATATTCGACCGCGGCGGCAAGGTTCTGGCTGTGGATAAGCCCGCCTTTTACCTGTATGTGAATTATGAGCTGACCAGGTTTTTTGACGACCACTTTTGGCGTGGGATGATTTTGAAGTGTCAAGACCGTGGTCAAACAGTGGACGAGGCCGAGGCGCAATTGCGTAAAGATTTTGAAGACCGGTTGACTATGCTGTGGGAGATAATCGACAAGTGCGCCGAACTCAGCAACGCAGACCTGGCCGAGATAGAAGCCAGAATTTGGCGGATAAACGACCGTATATGGAATATGCGTCGGTTCTTCGCATGGCTGAACAAATTTCCGAATTCGCCCCTCCGGGCAAAATACAAGGCGAAGGGACAGGCCCTGCCGGTTACCGAAGCGATGAAAGACTTTGAAAAGCAATTTTCCGACGCCGAGGAGCGGCTCCGGCTGACTATGGAGGTCGATCTTAAAGTGATGCATCAATCTCAGCAGTTGATGGAGCTCGAGACCGAAGCCGAATTGCTGCAGGCACAGTTGGAATTTGTGGATACGGGCATGGTCGAGATTCTGGCGCACCCCAAGAGAGTTTATCCGTACGGCTCCGTTGCGTCGCAGGTAATCGGCTGGGTGGGTCAGGCACGCGCGGAAGATAAGCAGCTTTTCGCCCATGACAGACTCAGGCGTTATCTGGACGATGAGCTTTCAGGTAAGGACGGCGTTGAGAAGGTTTGTGAGGTCGTTCTTCGAGGAAAGCGCGGAGAGGTGATTTACGATATAGACAGCGAATTGGTTGCCCGCAGCGAGACCCAGTTCGGCAAAGACGTCACCATATCGCTGGATATTGAGCTGCAGAAGGAAATCGAGACACTTTTGAGTGACCCAAACTCTAATCCCAACTACGATTCGGCAATCGCCGTCGTCGTGATTGATGTTGCCACGGCGGATATCTTAGCGCTGGTTTCGATGCCGGTTTATGATTTGAGTATGATAAGGCGCGATTATGACGAGGTCCGCGATTCCCCCGGAGCACCGCTCGTTAATAAAGCGATATACGAGATTTATCCGCCCGGCTCGGTCATCAAGCCGTTCATACTGATTGCAGGTCTTGAGGAGGGCAAAGTCGGGCCGACCGAAATCATAAATTGCCCGCACGAGGAGGCACCGCGCGCCTGGCCCAATTGCATGCAGTTCAAACGGTTTGATAGCTGTCACGACTGGAGGTGGACCGATGAGGGGGGCAACGTCGCGCGCAACGCCATTCGAGGCAGTTGCAATATCTATTTCTCGCGTCTTGCCGACAGGCTGGAGCCCGCCGCACTGCAGAAGTGGCTCTATGAGTTTGGCTATGGTCGGAAAATTTTGCCCGCGCCGGTCTTTGCCGAAGAACCAGGCCCAATGGGCCAGACCCCGCTTGCAAAAAGAAATCTGCAACAGTCCGCCGGACAAATATCCACAACCATCCCTCACAAAACACCGCAGGGGCTCGAACAGTTCCCAAAAATTGCAAAATACGAAAGAAGAATGTTCGGCATAGGCCAGGGAAACCTCAGAGCTACGGTTCTGCAGGTGGCAAACGCCATGGCGGTTATCGCCCGGGGTGGCATATATAAAAGCCCCCGGCTTTTCTTGAGCGGATCGGAGATATTTAATGAGCCGCAGCAAGACCTTCATATCGCCGGCGCCGCGCTCGAAGTCGTGCGCGATGGAATGAGTGCGGTAGTGAATGAGTGGGGCGGGACGGCGTATTCCGCCTTTGACCATAATGGACTGCGCCGAATGGACCTGAAGGTCTTTGGCAAAACCGGCTCGACGGAGGAGGTGATTAACGCCTGGTTCGCCGGCTTTGCTGAAGACAAAGCCGGCAGGGTCCTTTCTGTTGCGGTAGTTGTTGAAGGTGGCCAAAGCGGCGCCAAAGACGCTGCGCCCCTTGCGCGCGACATCATCTCACTTTGCAACGAGGCCGGCTATATCGGCAAAAAACCCACCGCCGAAGATGCACCGCCTGATACCAAGTTTCCCGACTGATTCGCCATAACTGAAACTTGGGGTGGTTCGTCTTACCAGGATTTTGAGTTTGACTTCGTACTCTAAAGTGTTATTATATACCTTGCGGTAGACACAAATGGTGATAACGATATTGTAGAACGTCTGGACTTGGCTTGTTTACCGAACAAGACAGTTATTGTTAGGAAAAAAAATAGAAAATATGATATAATTTCATTGAGTAAGGAAAACGTATGCCGATTATATGTAAATTTTTCGGAATTACGATTTACACGTACTGGCAAGATCATGCACCCCCTCATTTCCCTGCGAAATATGGAGATGATGAAATAGTGGTAGAGATTAAAAGCGGAAAAGTAAGTGGAAATATGTCGAACCGTGCATTAAAATTGATACAAGAAAGGTCTTGAATAATCGAAAGTTTTAAGAGATATTATTCCTATGATTGATATAGAAAAAGTCAAACCAGAAATAGAACGGGTTTGTCGGCGTTTGCCGGTAAAACGATTAGGCCTGTTTGGTTCAGCGTTGAGACAAAATTTTTCTCAAAGTAGCGACATCGATGTTTTGGTGATTTTCGATTCGGGCGAAAATATTGATCTTTTTAATAAGTACTTTGAATTAAAAGAACAGTTGGAAGAAGTATTTAAACGAGAGGTTGATCTGGTCGTTGACAAAAAATTCAAAAACCCCATCTTCAGAAAATCTTTAGACAGGACAAGGATCGTTATTTATGAACGATGAAACAAGCAAACACCTCATTGATATCCTTCAGGCAGCCGAAGAAATACAAAATTTTGTTCGTGGCATGGATTTCGAGGCATACCGGAACAGTCATGTTACACAAAGAGCTGTTGAAAGGAATTTCGAGATTATCGGGGAGGTTCTTAACAGGATTAAAAATACGAATAATGAATTGCTGGGAAAAATTTCCGAACATCACCGCATCATAGGATTCAGAAATATCCTGATACATGGATATGACATTGTTGATGAAGCCATTGTATGGAAGGCTGTCACCGACCATTTGCCGATATTGATTGGTGAAATAAAAGAAATATCGAAGGTCTGATGCTGAAATATAGCACAGCCGGCTTATCAACAAATCGAAAACAAGAGCACCTAAACAGCAGACATCGTTGGTTTCTACCTTGGCGAAGGACAAACCATCAATGCGGTAATGGTGGTATTGTAAATCGTGACTTGTAACTCATACCGCTTATACGTACAATAAGCCCTATTCAAGTTCTCCTACAGAACTATATGATTAGAAGAGGCGATCCTCTTTTTTATTAGATGATGAATAATTTGAATCTATTAAGCGATATATTCATTAAGCAGTATAACCTTTCAAACGGCACATGTTATAAATTCGAAAGCAAAAGAAAAAGCCTTTTTTCCCTTCCGACCAATAAGATTCCAGGCTTAGATTTTTACCAACTTACTTTTATCGAAGGGGATGAAAAACATCCTTTTCTGAATGACTTGTTGGTTATGCTTCGTCTTTAATGATAATGTAGAAGGGATTTATAAAAGGAGCCGTTTGGAATGGGACAAGTTTCTAAATGATGAAGAATTAAACAAATCGAAGTTGCTGAAAGATGAAATACAAAAAGACATCTCCTCTGTGGGCGTTGCAACTAAGCATTGGTTTAAAGAAATATGGCTTTCATGCAAAGATGAAATGGATAAAATCCGTTGTATTCAAATATGGTAGATTCATAACGGTTTTCATAGTGTGGGCAGCTTGTCTGCCCACGC
Organism: uncultured Pirellulales bacterium; assembly: GCA_964563335.1. Taxonomy (GTDB): domain Bacteria; phylum Planctomycetota; class Phycisphaerae; order Sedimentisphaerales; family Anaerohalosphaeraceae; genus QNBT01. The sequence continues at coordinate 17,839 of CAZLWL010000014.1, read as the reverse complement.
GGACTATTTTCATCTGCTAAAATTTTTGTTATTGATCCCTTTCAAAATCATCCGCATGGGCAAGGAACTTGCCCATCCTACTCAAACTCAAACCCGTGGATACATGGCAGAAGGGGGCTATCCAAGCCGATTATTGTCGATGAAGGTAGTTCAGTGTTTGTTCGAGTATCTCCTTGAAGACGGGGGCGGCTACGGTTCCTCCGCTGTATCCTTTGGCGAGGGTTGTATCGGGTTTGCGAATCGATACGAGGATAACCACCTGGGGCCTATCAACCGGCGCGCCGCCCGCAAAAGAGGCAACGTAGTTGGTTTGGTCGTAGCCTTTCCGGTCGCTCCTGGCGATATTGGCGGTGCCGGTCTTGCCGAACACCCGCCACTTTTTTGAAGCCGCCTTCTTGCCGGTTCCCTCCGCTACCACACCTGTCAAGGCCTCTCGAACAATCCAGTTGGCAACCTGTGGTTGTATAACATGGCCGGCCGGACTACCGCGCCGGCGCAATTGTCTTACTTTGCCTGCCCTGTCAACGATTGCTCGAACGACATACGGCTGAATCACGCGACCTCCGTTTGCCAGTATGCAGTACGCACGTGCGATTTGAAGTGCAGTGGCGGCAATTTCATGACCGAAGGGAATCCTGGTAACGCTCGATTCGGTCCATTTTGAGAGCGGGTATAGCAGACCGGAATCTTCACCCGGCAGGTCAATACCGGTTTGTGCTCCGAAACCAAACAGTTTCAAACCTTCATGGAGCTTCTGGCGTCCCATTCGCTGCCCGATCTTTGCCATTCCGATGTTGCTGGATTTGACGAGTATCCGGCGAATGCTCAAATCACCGAATTGATGGTTGCCGAACTCGCCGATTCTGCGGAAGCCCCTGCCCCGGTAGCTGCCGTTCTCGCAAAAGATTTGGTCGTCGTAATCTATGACACCTGCATCAAGTGCCAGTGCCGCCACGATTGGCTTGAAGATGCTGCCCGGCTCAAACGGGTCGGTGATGGCGCGATTGCGAAACATTTGCTCAGATTCTGCGCCGAAGTTGACCGGGTCAAAATCCGGCAGGCAAACTAATGCGAGGATTGCACCTGTCCACGGGTCCATCACGATTGCCGTGGCGGACTCGGCCCGGTAGGCTTCATACTGTTTCAGAAGCGCCGACCTGGCGAATTGTTGTATCGTTGCATCGATTGTCAAAATAAGGCCCGAGCCATCGCGGGCGATGTCGTCCGGAGGTCTCATTCCGATGGGCTGGCGTTGTGCGTCAACCACGATAACGTTACGGCCCGGTGTGCCGCGCAGTTGCCCGTCGTATTTCAATTCCACTCCCGCCAGCCCGCTCTGCCCGGCACCGACAAAACCGGTGATATGCGAGGTCAGCCGGCCCATCGGGTAGTACCTTTGCCAGTTCGACTGGATACCGACCCCGCGAATCCGGGCATTTTGGATTGTATCACGCTCTACGCTGGTGATGGGCGTCTTAATCTTCGCAAAGCCCGGGTTGTGGCTCTCGTAAATAATCCGACAAATCTCGTGCCCCGGAAAATCCAGGATATCCTGCAGCTTCATCGCGGTGTCCTTTACATCGGCTATGCCGCGTGGCTCGGCAAAAACGGTCTGGACCTTGTTACTTGCCGCGAGAATGCGGCCGCGACTGTCCAGGATGATGCCGCGCTGCGGCTGTTGGGTGATGATTGCATGTTGCTGCTTCCGGGAGCTTTGGCGGTAGTAATCGGCGCGGCAGTACTGCAGATAAAACAGCCGCCATCCCAACAGCCCGAACATCCCTATTGCCAGAGACAATACGATAATAATGGTTCTGCTTTTCATTTCTTAAAGTGATTGAGTGTGTACTCTGTTTGAATTTACTTTTTTACTCCGTACGCTCTGATACTGCATGTGGGCTTATCAGGCCTTCCAGTTCCAACTGTTTTTGCCATAACCGCTGCCTCAAACGGTTCTGCGTCACCATGGCCGTGCTAAATTTATTGAAGATGCGACTGGAGGCGCTTCTCAGGCCTGTGGCGGCGGTCAGAAGGGCTGTAAGGTAGAATACGATGAAGATTAAACGGGCTCTTGACATTATTTTTGCGGTGCCTTCAACTGGCTTAGCGAGATGGCAATCTTAATCGCAACCCAACCGGGATGTCTTCGGCGTCTGCGATAACATCGCTGTTCAATTCGACTATTTCGTAGTACCGGCTGCCGTCGGCTAAGAACCTGTCGGCAATCTTCCATAAATTGTCGCCCGGCTGGACAACATATTCGGTGGGTTTGCCGACGGCGCTCTTGAGCGCAGATAGATTCTTGCCCGCAAATTTCTTTACTTTACCGAGTAGGCCGGTGGCGGCAATGACCCTTTTGTCAGCCTTCTTTTGGCCTGCCGGCCCAAGCGACGGAATTGTGAGCTTCTGGCCGACGGCGATTTCGTCCGGCGAATCAAGAATCTGCCTGTTCGCCTCAAAGATTCTGTTCACAATGGCCCTTTTATTACCAACCTGGGCACCATAGACCTTTATCGCTATCACAGCCAGATTGTCGCCGGGCTGCACAACGTAACTCCTGGCGCGACCTTTACCCGTCTCGCTGCCGGGGTTCTGTTTCGGGGGCTGGGCACCGGCGGCCACCGTTTTTCCGGGAAGCTTCCTCCTGAAACGGACCTGGGTGGGACTTTCAGATGGTTGCTCGAGCCGGACTGGCTGCCGAGCAGGTTGCATGCTGTTAATCGTCTTTACCACCGCCTCTGCCTGGTTACTCAGGTCCAATTCGCCGGAGGCGAAACCGTCAACAGAAGTTGTTAGTCCTTCTTGTGCCGACGCCGACCCGAAAAAATCAGGGAGTCCCTTAATCAGGAATGCGATGATAATTATGAAAACGAAGCTTAACAACAATCCTACTTTTGCGTCTGCCGTCATTTTTGAAACTCCCTTTGGGATGTTCACTTACGCCTGGCAATTCTCAATTTCGCACTTCTTGCCCTCGGGTTCCGGGCAATTTCCGCTCTGGATGCGGTAATCGGCTTTTTCGTTACAATTTCATAAACACCGGCAAGCTTGTTTTCTCTGAAGTTTGCCTTAACAATCCTGTCCTCAAGGCTGTGAAAGCTAATGACTGCTGCAAAACCGTTTTCACTTAACAAGGCCGGCGCCGCCGCAACGAGCTTTTCCAGATTACCCAGTTCATCGTTTACTGCAATCCTCAGCGCCTGAAAAGTCCTTGTTGCCGGATGAATCCTGCTTTTTCTTCCGGTGGCCGGCTGCCCCAACGCCCGGCAGACAATTGCAGCTAACTGTCCGGTCGTCGTTATTGCACCGGCCTGACGATGCTCAACTATGAAACGTGCTATCCGTCTCGACGCCCTGTCCTGCCCGAATCTGTAAATCAAATCGGCCAATGACTTCTCGTCGCTGCTGTTTACAATGTCCGCCGCGGTCGTCGTGGTTCTGTCATCCAGCCGCATGTCCAGGGGCATATTTTCCCGAAAGCTCAGACCCCTTTGCGGGTCGGCGACCTGGGGCGAGCAAAAACCTAAATCCGCAAGTATCAAATCAGCCTTTTCAATCCCCTGCTCATCCGCCACCTGACCAATCCGTGCGAAGTTCGCACGAACCAGGACGACTTTGCAGGCAAGGCTGCTTAAAGTTATATGGGCCCTGATGAGGCAGCTTTCATCAACATCCAGTCCGACTATCGTTCCACCAGGGCCCAATTGTTTGCCGAACAGAAGGCTGTGGCGTCCATACCCAACTGTTGCATCCAGCATTACCCCGTCCCTGGGGAGAGTTATCTGTTCGGCTAATGCCTGTCTAAGTACCGCTATGTGTTCGTTCGGCGAATTTTCATTTCCAGTGTTCACCGACTCGGCTTTCGTCAATCCGTGTTACAAATTCCGCCTGGCGCAAGGTCCTGTCAACTTATTGCCGAAATCATCTCGCGCAGTGCCAATTCCTCTACCTGCTCGGAAAAGCCGACCTCATCGAACAGGGCGTTGGTCTTCTTGAGTCTCTCAAGCCGCTCCGCTAAAACCGCAATCGAGGAAAATATCTCTTCATCGGTCGGCCTGGCCCCTGAAAGACTCTCTGTTATTACCTTAAAATGATCGCACTTCGCGGCAAGCATTAGGTTTCTCCTTGAAGTTCCAGTTCACGAGTCCGTTTCTGCAGCATGGCCTGTCTTGCATGGGCCATCTGCTCCTGATACTGCGGCAGGTTGTCCCCAAGATACTTCTCCCAGTTACTGCTGTTCCAAAGTTCGATATGGTCTCTGACGCCTACCAGTGTCAGAGTGTTTCCGAGCTTTGCTCTCTTTCGCAGTTTCTCACTCAAAAGTAATCGCCCTTGCCGGTCCAGCTCCACCTTGCTGGCCAAGGCAAAGCTCAGCCTTTCAAATGCCACGGCTTCATCCGGGGCCGCCGTTCCTGGCGCACCGGCAAGGGCGATTTGCTGAAAATATTTTTCCGGGTACAGGCAGAGTATTCCGTTTGTTCCCAACATCAGGTAAAAGCTGCTGCCGTGTTCGGCCACGTCGATTTGACTTCGCAGCCGGTTTGAGACGAAGAGTCTGCCTTTTTCGTCGAGCGTGTGTTCGTATTCACCTGTTAGTATTAACATGATATCTGTTCCACTCAGCAACAAGTCTATGGGATACTATACCACTTTCTCCCACAAAGTCAACATATAAATCGATTTTTTAAAAAAAAATTAGCGTGTCTTCGACTTTTACGGTACTGCAAATCACTGTTAAGACGCCACAAAGCTCAACATGTTGTGCTGTTGGCACCCTCACTTTGATATATTGTGGTTTTGTGCTGAAAGGGTGTGATTAGCTGAAAATCCATTTTTTTGTTTATCGGACCTAAAATCCGCAAAAGAAATTTGCTTCTATGTGGATATTTGCACAGCGTCGCAAACTGGAACTAACAATGTGGTGTGTGAAAACCGAAAAGCGGGCGGGGGGAATCGAACCCCCATGATCAGCTTGGAAGGCTGAAGCTTTACCATTAAGCTACGCCCGCACACGTGTTTATCTGGATGAGAGCTTACGCCGAACGGGCCGATTTGTCAATCCGAATCAATCGGAAGCGCTTGCCAACAGAGCCCCAAGCACAAGGGCCGCCCAACACGTGCAAACAGAGCCGGAAGCGTCAGCGCCCGGTTAAGAATAACCCAGCCCGGCCGTCGCCCAACCAGCACATCCGTCATATTCGTTATTATCGAAAACCCGGCAGATACATGCAAAGTTTAATCTGCGTAGAAGTATAAGAAAATTGGAAAAAGCGATGAACAGGCTTACATTGGAGCCGGAGCCTGAAGTTGATGGACCGGTGCGTCCCGAAAGGCCGGCCAGACCGAAACCACACTGGCCAAGGTAAGCAACAGTTTCTTTACAAGATTAGTTTAGCAGGCGTGGTTTTGCGAACAGAACAAAGCCACGCCTGTTTGCTTTATTCGACTTGACACAATGAGCTAAGCAGCTTAATCTACGTTTTAAATGACTGAATGTCTTGGTCGGTGTAAAGAGGTGGTGGGAGAGAAAGCGCTCGTTAATTGTTAAGAGGGGAGTCTGAAAATGAAGTCACCGGCACGATTGTGACCGGGTAACCTGTGAGATAGAAAGTGATGACGATAGCCCAGGAACAGAAGGCAATAAATCCGGACTTCCTGATATGCTGTAATAACAACCCAGGGATTCTTGCTTATAACCTGAAGATGCTTGGGCACAACTACCCCAATTCAACTGTGTACCTTTATGATTGGGGATTTAGAAAACAATACCTGGATGCATTTCGAAAAGCCAATTCGCGTTTAGAGATCATAAGCTGGCGAAGGGCAAATGTAACAAGTTTCATGTACAACAAGATTCTGTGCATAAAGGACTATTACGACCGCGGCCACAGGAATAAAATGGTTTATATCGATAATGATGTAATTGTTCATAAGAATTTTGATGAGATTTTTGCCGGCGAATGGGATGTCGGAGCGATATGGAGGCCGGAATACAGTGAATATTCTGGCACGGAACAGTGGTTGAACGGTGGGACGGTCTTTTTTAATGATGATAATATTGAAAGTGTTAAAAAGTTTATTGAGTTGTGGAAACAAAAAGGTGACAAGTGGCAGAATAAAGCATGGTGGTTATGCCAGGTCGAGTTGATCAATATATTCAAAGAAGTGAATCTTAACTTTAGAGATGGTTTTGGATTAACAGATGTCCTGCACTTTGATAATTACAAAATCAGATTAAAAACTTTCAATTGGTACAACTATAATTTTTACCCCGGTGCCCGTGGCTTTAAACGAATTGATACGGATAAGGGGATAAAAATAGTTCACTTTAAATCACCTAAGAGAAAACAATTATTCGAGGCGTTGCCCGTTACATTGATAAAGATTTGGCTCCTGAGTTTTGGAAGACCGATATTCGAGCGATTATGCAATCTTTTTTTGTGGGGCGTCCTTAACGCTGTCAAAGCAAAGAATCTATTATGGCGGAAGTACTTAGCGAGAAAGTATGATACCGATTCGGAAATCTATTATTGGAAAGTAACGGCGATACAAAAAAAACCGTTGCATGATTTTGCCCATTTTCGGGCAAACGAAAGATTAAAAATATTTTTTGAACTGAATGGTTTTCGAGAAATAAACTACGGTGAAAAGATTATCGATGTTGGCCCGGGTCCATGTGGGCAGGTTTTAGATTTACTTGATACCCGAGAGAAATGGCTTGCTGAGCCTCGCCTTGACGAATACCGGGACAACAGGCTATGGATATCAGAAGTTGAAGATCTAACGGTCAGAAAAACAGCCCCAGAAAGCATGAACGATGTTCCTGAGAACTATTTTGACTCCGTATTTGCGATTAATTCCATAGATCGTGGAAATGATATTCGTCTTTGTCTTGATAACATCTATAAAATACTGAAAAATGGAGGCCACCTTTATCTCAATGTCCATTGTAGAACGCCGGAGCAGACAAATAAGCTGTATGTCCAGTCATTTACAGGGGACGAACTTATAGCAATGCTGGCCGAATCGGGCTTTGAGATAGAGAATTATCGTTTGTTCGATGAAGATCCCTTGTCAGGCACATATAATACTTTTATCGGTATTTGCAGGAAGGAATAAATGCTGTCGGCAGACTGGACCCATTATTTCAGAAGCTTAGAAATTGAGTGCATCAAGAGAATAATTGAGCAACAACAGGTAAGTAATCCCAAAATACTCGAAATAGGTGCCGGCGATGGATACATGTCGAAGGCATTGAGTGAGGCTGGCTTTAGTGTTACTTCAACAGATCCAGCTCCCAGGAAACCGTTAAGATACGATGTTCAGGAAATGGATGTATGTGAGCTGAGATTCGAAGATTCTTCATATGATTTTATACTTTCATCAAACGTTCTTGAGCATATTGATGATTTGCCCAAAGCCTTGTCAAAGATGAAAAGAGTTCTTAAAGACGGAGGCTCAATGGTCCATGCCATGCCTACTGTTCATTGCAACTTGGCCACGATGCTTGTTCAGCCTATAGCATACTTTAGAAATATATTCTTGTTATTGTCGGGGAGGTTAGAGATAAAAGTTAATAGGAATAGAACCAAGCTCAGTCAATTCCTTATATATAGTTACAAAGTGGCGGCAAACATTTTGAATCCCTTGCGGATTATTATTGCTAAGGGGCACGGGGCCAGCAAGAATAGATTTTGGGCTTTGTATATATGGAGGAGGGCTCACTGGAGCAGGATATTTCAGGAGAATGGCCTTGTGGTCAGGTCTATCGAGCGCGTGCCCTATCTCTATAGTATGCACAAGATGTTTCCCTTTAGAATGGATAAACTTAGACGTAGAATAGGACAACGATTCAACAGTGTAGATATCTACCTGGTTGCTCCGGAAGTTAAAGAATAATAAACGGCTTTCTGTGTAGAAATGGAGTATGCGAAAATTTGTGATGCAGAAAACCGACGGTTTCACCGATAAGTTAGGTAGAGTCGATAGTATGACGTTTCTTATCTGTTTAGATGAAGCAATGTATCCAATAGAGGTGGCGAGACAATGAAAATAGTGGGCGCGTTGGGTGGAGGAGGCTCCTCCTTTGTTCTGAGGGCTTTGGAAGAATACAACTACAGACGTTTGTTCGGGGTAATCGACACTTATACAACCAAGATAAGGTTAGAAAAGCACCCTGCTTTGATAGGGCCGTACAATCGGTTGCTTCGAACGATAGGCTGTTATTCAGGCGAACTGAAGGTCCTGAAACGGCCGGACAGCTTCTGGACGGATTGGGCATTTAACCCACGCGGAACTTATGACCCACACTCTCACTCTGTAAATTGCCCGGATGACTTGCTTGGCCAAAGGGACTATATTGTCAAGACAAGGCTCACAAGGTCGTCAGGCCTGGAGATAGCAGAATCAGACATTTCAACAGAGTCACTGCCTATGCTTGCGAAATCGTATCTCGACAGAATGGAGGCCCTTGAGCAAGAGCGTGGTTTCACGGCTGTCTTGGTTTCATGCCACTGGAGCGAATACGGCATTTTTAAAAAGCTTAATGTTGAAACAATCTATCTCGTTCGGGACCCGTTTAATTCGCTGATTTCACATTCCAAGGGCCTCAGGCATAAGAATGATTATCTAAAAATGGGGCTGACGAATATAAACACACCCCAGTGGATAGATACCTACCTCGAAGGCCCGATTGATTACTGGATCAATTTTGCCAGGACGGCTTTGGAGCATGACAAGGCTATCATAGTGCGATACAATCATTTCGCCGAAGACTGGAAGAAGGTCGAAGGGCTGCCGGATATCAGCGGCGAGTTTGTGTATTCGGAAAACGACGTTGCAAAAATCCTGACCCGAGAATCGATAGGATATATTCACGAAAAGACCAGGGATGTCTGTAAGGAGCTGGGTTTGAAAACGGAGAAGTATTTAGGTACATAAATGGAAGCGGGTTCAAGACTTTCTCCGCGGGTTATTATTCCTGATTGGAGAATTACCTTGTCTTACAGTTTGGAGTTATCGGTGGAACGGTCTGTTGGATGCTCTTGCAAAATCTCTCTGTAAATTTCGTTTAGTTTCTTTCCGACCACGTCATAACTAAATTCGTCTTTCACATATCCGCGGATTTTTTGGGGTGAATAATCCTTGTGGTGGTCCAGCATATAATCTATCGCATCAGCCAGGGCATTGGCGTCTTTCGGTGGAACTAAAATACCTCTGTCTTTGTTTATCTTCTCCTGAAGGGCCCGAAGCTGCGTTGCCACAACCGGTTTTCCGCAGGCCATCGCCTCAATATAAGTTACACCGAATGTTTCATACAGGCTCGGCTGAACGAGGAAATCGCAATTTTTCATAAACTCCGCCACTTCTTCTTTTATTTTGAATCCGTGAAACTTGACCAGGTGCCCAAGCCCTGATTCTTCTGTCAATTTCTCATACTCTTTTCTGTTAGGCCCATCGCCGACTATATCTACAACAAAATCTTGTCTCTTTTCTTTTACTTGAGCTAGCGCCCTGAGCAAAAACCCAATACCCTTGATAGGTACAATTAAGCCCACAAACAAAATATTCTTCTTGCCGCCATTTTTCGGACAGGCAGGTGGACGGAAGGTCGTTGTATTTACTACATTCGGAACCACGGTGAATTTATTTCTTATTCCATAAGACTTTATTGCCTCTTGTAAATGGTTACTTACCGGCAGGATAATACTCGCCCTGTTCATTGCAAAACGAGCTTTTAATATATCTATTTTCTTCAGGCTGCGGCGAAGGAACCCGGACCAGTGCTCGCTGATAACAACTGGAATGTTATATCTTTTCCCAATAATAACCGCGTCCGCGCCGGCCGAATAAACATGGGCGTGAATAATATCCGGCCTCCACCCTTGTTTCAGTAATTTTTTGAAAGCGGCAAACATGCTCCAAAGATAAATAAAATCTGAGGTTTTCGGGATTGGTGAGCGATTGTAATTTACTCTGATTGTCCGAATGCCGGCTTCTTTTTCATCTGAAATAATTTCGTATAATCCCTTAACACCTTTTCCAACCTTCCTGCTGTAAAGAACTACTATATCGTTGTACAGGGCGACCGCTTTGGCGTGTTCCTTGACGAAAATGCCCGCTACCGGATTGTCCTCATCCGGATACCAGATGGGCAAAAACAGGATTTTTAATCTTCTTTGTTCGCTCATTGTTAACCGGTCAGTTTTGTCTGTATTCGCTCCCATTGCATTATACCATACTCAAAACCATCATTTTAGTCAAGATTGGGCTGTTTACCGCGGGTTAGTTGGAAAGCTTTTATGTTGGCCATAAGGTACTGACATAAATCCCTTATGCCGAAAGAACAACAGAAATGAATCCGTGGAAATAACATCTCAGGTGATTGCATTTATCAGAAAGACTTAGTAATATAATGGAATCAAGATGTTTAGCAGTGTATCTTGGCATTTTATTCTGGTAATTTCAGCTTAATGGCGGAATCACAATGAAGGCAAATAAGATTTTATCTGCATTGTCAGCATCGGTAATCGCCGGTTTCGCCGTGGGGCTCGTTAACTCAGTCTTTCATATTCTGGCAAATCGATATATCCCCCACAGGTTGTTGAGGCTGGCCGCCTTGACTCTTGAAGCGTACCTGACAAAATGGCTTATATCATTCATCATTATCTGCATTGGGGCTGTTACTATTTCATCTCTGCTTTTATTTTTGATAAGGCATCTTGACAAGCTATTTCTTAATACAATCAAGATAAGCGTCAAAGATAAAGATGCATTGAGAAGGTTTTTCTCGGCCGGGATTATCTGCTTTGCGTTCTTCTTTTACAGTGGCTGGGTCGCCAATCTTTATTGGCTCCCTTATAACAAGTTTCACCCTATAAGCTTATTAGTCGATATCGCCCTTTTGATTCTTGCCGTACTCTTAGGGTGGGGCCTGACAAAAATAAGACTACAGACGCTGTCCAGATATGTAAAAATCCATAGAGCAGCAATTGCTGTGATTTTGTTCCTAACCGTTTTCAAATTGTGTATCTTTATCGAGGGTAAAATAAACGCGCCGGAGGGGCCAAATGTGATATTGTTGATAGTGGATGCGTGGAGGGCTGATTCTTTGGGCTGTTATAATAAGAGCAGCGTCAATACTCCCAACATCGACGAATTTGCTCAAGAGGCCGTGTTGTTTAAAAATGCCATCTCCCAAAGTCCCGGCACAATAAATTCAGCTCCATCAATATTCTGTTCTGTCTATCCTTATGAACACGGCTATTTCAATTACCGCTGTTTCGTCTCGCGCAAATTCAATACCCTTGCAGAGTTTCTGAAAAACGAAGGATACCGAACTTTCGGTGTTTCGACTAATCCACATGTTACAAAAAAAAACGGGTTGACACAGGGCTTCGATGTCTTTGTAGAAGACCTTGTCTGGAAAAACACAGATTGTGATGAGGTTAACGAAACACTTACGAAATGGCTTGATAATAACAACCGAATCCCATTTTTTGCAATGCTGTGGTATATCGACCCTCACACTCCTTATCAACCGCCGCCCGGCTATATAAACAAATATATCCCCCAAAAAGAAGAAAGAGAACTTATTCTTGATAAAACGACAAGTCCTCAACCCTATATTGATGTGGCACCGATGGAAAGAGAGGTTTCGAAGAAACTTTATGCCGCAGAGGTTAACTTTTTCGACACCGAGTTTGCCAAATTGATAGATTACCTCGAGCAACATGGCCTCATGAGAAATAGCATTATCATACTGACAGCAGACCACGGAGAGTCTTTCTGGGAGAAGAAAGACCCTTTGGGAAAGGAAGTTGTGGGACATGGCACCTATCTATGTGAAGAACAACTCAATATACCACTTATCATTTATCTGCCAAGTCAACAGGAAGGAAAGGTTATTCTCGAGAAAGCTCAACATATCGATATTGTGCCGACAGTTCTGGAATATGTAGGAATAGACCACAGATTTGTTGATAATTTACCCTTGAGAGGGGACAGCTTAAAAGGCGTCATAAACGGAGAAGAGCTTGAAAGGCAATATTTCTTTGCCCAACTTGTAACAGATCAATATGGTCCTTATTGTATGGAGTGTGTTCAGGCGGGCAACTTTAAGCTCGTAAGTGTTCGACAATACAAGGATGTTCGTTACACACCTTCGAAGTTTTTGCTTTTTGACCTGAGTTCACACGAAACCGAAATAGATGTTTTGGATGAGAGTTCAGCGCTAATACCTGCCGATTTGAAAAGACAATTGCTTCATTGGGAAGGAAGTGTGGAAAGAATCAAATTTCCTACCGGCCTGGTCGACCATAAGTATACTGATGAGGAAAACAGGTTGATGGAAAGACTAAAATCTCTGGGTTATCTTCGGTGATGCACCGGACTTGACAAATGAATGTATCTGCTCTACGCTTTACTCCTATAAGACAGGATTGTTTCTATAAAACTGGACTTGGGGATGGAAAAGTATTTGGATATATAGATGAATTCGGATTCGACACTTGCCGGCAAGTTCACAACACTCGGTAAACAGAGCATCCTTTACGGGGTAGGCTCGGTGGTGGGCCGGCTGGGGGGCATTGTCCTGATACCCCTTTATACTACAGTCCTTGCAACAAAAGACTACGGCATACTTGGGCTTGTTGTGATGACAGGCCAAATTGCCGGCGTCGTGTTTGCCCTGGGTCTGAGGTCGGGCTTGTTCAGGTCATTTTATGATTACGACGAAGATGAGCCGAGAAAGGTTGTCGTCTCTACGGTCCTGTTTATAACAGCGGCCAACAGTGTCATATTGTTTCTGTGCGGACTTCTATTTGCCGGCTTCCTGTCCGAGTTGCTGTTCGACAGCAGTGAATATAGACTGTACTTTGTATTGATAATATCAACCACGATTTGCGACATGTTCAATCAGATTGTATTTGCCGTCTTCCGGGCACGGCAGGAACCCAAAAAGTTCGTCTTTCTCCAGACGCTTTCACTGCTGCTCAGGGCCGGTATCATCATATACCTGGTCGCTGTAAAAGGATGGGGGATAAAGGGTGTGTTTGTCGGACAACTAATCGCCACCGGCACCTTTGCCATGGTCTTATTCTGGTTCATCAGAAGTTATATCGTTCCGAGACTCTCTCTGCCGGAAGCCCGAAAAATGCTTCGATATGGCACGCCATTGGTCTTTGTAGGAATATTTGGATTCGTCTCCACTTATATTGACAGATTTATCCTGAATTATTATGTTACTTTGGACGAGGTTGGGCTGTACACCTTGGCCTACCAGTTGGGCCTTGTAATAAATATTTTACTCATCGCTCCCCTAAAACGCGTTTGGGGGCCGGTGTTCCTTTCCGTCAGACATCATGACAACTTCAAGGAGTTCTGTGCAAAATCATTAACATATCTATATGCTATCGCCGGTTTCGTGTTCTTAGGCATCGCGCTGCTATCGAAAGAAGTGCTCTTGGTAATATCCGCCCCCGAATACTGGGATTCATACAAGGTCATCCCAATAATAGCGCTTACGTATGCAATCTGGAGTGCGAGGAGCCTGGTGGAAGTTGGGGTTGTTATAAAAAGGAGAACAACGGCGATAGCATCGTATGTCTTTATAGGTGCGGTAATTAATATTATCCTGAACCTGGTTCTGATACCACGATATGGTATGGTGGGAGCGGCCTGGGCGACACTTGTCAGTTTTGTGATAACGTTGAGCATAGATTACGCCTATAACAGAAGGTTGTTCAAAATCGAGTACGAGTGGCGCAGACTCATAAAGATATGCGTAGCCGTTGCAGTAATTTTCTCGGTTGGTTATCTTTACGTGATTGACAATCTGTATTTGTCTATTGTTTTCAAGGTGGGAATCATTGTCGTGTTGTATCCTTTGGGGCTTTTGCTTCTGAGGTTTTTTGATGAGCCGGAAACCGCGCGAATCAAGAAGACGCTTGGCAGGGTTGTGAAGTTTCTTCGCTCTTAGAAACTATCTCAAAACTATTACCCTGAAATGGATTCCAAATCAAGTTTGGAATGACAAAAAGTGAATACCTTTTGTCATTCCAGCCCCGCATCCCGTTCGGCTGCGCTCAGGGCAGGCTCGTGCGTGGTAAACTCCTGTTGGAATCCAGGCTATTAAAAACAGTGTTAATCTGTGTTAATCCGTGTCTAAGAAACGAAAACCGGGGATTTCAGTACTTATCGCCTGTCAGAATGAAGAGGTGATGGTTTCGCTTTGCATTCGCTCCTTTCTTGAGTTCGGCGATGAGTTGATAATTGTGGACAACGGCTCAACCGACCACACCAAGGATATCGTGCGGAGCTTACAGGCACAACATCCTGAGAAGATAAAATTCTTCGACAGGCCTGAGTTGGCGGACCTGTATCAGAATCGACAGTTTGCATTTGAGCGGTCATCGTATGAGTGGATTCTTCGAGCCGATGCGGACTTTGTGGCTTATACGGACGGTGAAAATGACATTATGCACTTCCGCGAGTACTTATTGAAACTCAAGCGCCGGCTGCGGCCGGAGACGATAGCTGTGCCAATGGTCAACGTGACCGGTGATTTCTGGCACACGGGCCTGCCCGCCCGGCCGGGCGGCTATGTGGCCAACCGCAAGGAGGTACATGTCTCCGGAGCGCTCGTCCCGCCCGGCGTGCGATTCTATCGCCACTTCCGGTTCTTTAAGTTTCTTCGGCACGGCCGAAGGGAGGTCGTGCGATTCTGGCGGCTGATGAAGCGGATTTACTGGGACCGCCCCCTGTGGATGCACTGCAATATCAAGAGCGACATGAATCATTTATACCGTTCCGAACGCACTAACTGGCGCGAATTAGGCGATTTCAAACGCTTCCCGACTCTGCGTTCTTACATCGAGAGCATCGTCCAGGAAAAATATGGAACCAGCGACTTTGCCGAAGCTGCAAGCATATATATGCAGCGACACGTTCTGCCTTATCTGGAGCCTTACGACCCACAGAAATACTATCCTTATCCTACACTTGTTGCCGAGCAGATGGAAAAAAATCCAGTTTATAAGATTTACGAAGAAAAAGGTAAGCTGAAAAGGCGCTTCTGCGGCATCGATTACCCGCCGGACCAAAATCTAAACAATTGAGAATTGAAGAGTTTAAGCCAAGCACTTATGATGAATCAAAAATGACGATAAATAGTAACTGTCCCAATATCTGATACAGGCTGGGTGGCTGTGTCTTGCGACCACCGTTGCCTGAAGTCGGCTATCTCGCGGGCTGAATAGAAATGACGGACATAACGCGATGAATAAATCTTCTCCAGGTCGCAGGGCGGGACGGCTATCGAATCCAACACCTTTTTGTAAAATTTTCTATAGGGCTTGTCCATGCCAACGTTGGCGTTTCTCAGGTGAAAATCCCGGATACCCAGGAATTCGGCAAAGGCATCGCGGCAGCATTCTGACAGTTGCTCAAGTTTAATCAGCAGGATGTCCGCACGCGGCGTTTCGTATATCTGGCAACTGGAAGTATTTTCAAAATCGACCGAAAAAACGTCAAAATCGAAGACCACTTTCATCTCGCGGTCAAACCAGGTACACACATAATTTTTTGATTCATTAAAGTTCCGGAATTTTTTCAGCAGATATTCCAGAACTTCCTTAAAAGCTACTTCATCAGTACGGCCTACGAGGTGCGGCAGGAATCTGTCGCCGTTTTGGAAAGTGTCGGAAATGGTTCTGGCAACGGGGTCCCGGACCAGGGTAACAATTCGCCACTTGATGTCATTGGGTGGAAGGTCCATCAGGGTACGAACAGCACGACATGTTTCGGAATAATTTGATATTTCCTTCCTTTCTGCACGCTGAATGCTATCCCAAGTCAAGCCGTGTACGGAAAGATTGAGGACATTGTGATAGGCCAGGGATTTTTCGATGGTTTTAGAGCCGACCTTGCCCATTTGATAAATCAAAACTGGTAGATTAGCTCCGTTTTGATTCATGCTCATTAGATTCCGCGACATTGCCAGACTTTATAACCGTAATATCCTATAAGCGTCCCATGGAGTGTATCGTCAATTCGACACATTTTAGTACAATAATTTCGAAGAATCCCGGTAATGTCTTTGTTATCTGCAACGAATTAATTTTTGGCGGTCGTATTTGACCTGTGCCGGACCGCTTTCGAGGTCTTTTATAAACCGCAGGCCGTCTTTCCAATAGCCTGCGGGGGATGTATTTCTTAAAAATCCTTAACGAACCGCCATTCGTGACTGTCCTCCTATTCCTCAGGCTTGACTGTGCCGGTTGTGGGCATTAGAATAATTGTTTGAAGTATTGAACACGTCAATAGTTATGTTTTGACGGCAGTTCAAGATTAACGTGGTGTAGATTGGCGGCAGTTCTAAAATCGTCTACCCACCCTGATTTTGAGCTTTGCTCAAAATCAGGGCAGTAGAGAATTAGAACAGGAGAGATGCTCGTGGATAATCGCAAATGCCGTAAGGCGTCCCTCCAGTTGAAAATGTGAAAATAGGAGAAAAACTATTCTGCCAAGACGCTGGACAAAAGAAGATACCCGACAACTCAAACGATTATACCCCAATACTCACAATAAAGACCTGGCGGAAAAATTTAATCGGACGATGGAGTCAATAAGAAAAAAAGCCATAAAACTGTGCCTGAAAAAAGATTGGGAGGGCGGGTATCGCCTGCCGAGCCCAACACCGGAGAACGCATGGACTGAAAAAGAAATTAAAACCTTGCGGAAAATGTATCGTACCTCGACGAATAGGAAAATCGCAAAAAAGCTTGGCCGAACACCGGCGGCAGTACAAACCAAGATAAGAGACCTTCGCTGTAAGGCGTCCCTCAGCGGAGGATTGGGCCAAAAGCTTAAAGAAAATCGGTGGACCCGCGAACAGATGGAATACCTGCAAAAACACTATGCCCACAAAACCGCGGACCAAATCGCCCAACAACTTGGACGCACCCCAATTGCTGTTCGTAAGATGGCACAAAAACTAAGGTTTTCTGAATCATGTTGGCGAGTGGCAAGAAAAAAAACTGAATGGAGCGAACAAGAGGATGCGATTCTCGAGAAATACATCTTCAAATGGCCGGCAGAAAAAATAGCCAAAAAACTCAACAGGCCGGTTCGTGGCGTTCAGTCCAGAGCATGGAGGCTTTGTCTTTTGAAGCAGCATCGCTGGACAAATCAGGAAATTAGAAAACTCGAGCACTGGTTGCCTGCGTACTCCCGCAGAGAAATCGCTAACAAATTGGGGCGAACGCTCGAATCGGTAATCACGAAGCAAAAGCGTCTGGGACTTAAAAAGCGGCTGCCCTGGACACGGAAGGAAATTGCCATTCTAAAGAAATACTTTCCGATGGAAGCTAACGCCAAAGTAGCTAAAAGACTCAATAAAAGCCCAGCAACGATCGCCCAAAAAGCCCGTGAACTCGGGCTGCGTAAAAGCGTATACTATAAATACGCTGTAAGATATGAATGGTAAGGCGCATCCGGCTATAAAGTTTTTTTACTACACATTTAATATTTTTCGGTCATGATTACCGCTAATTACAGGTGTGAAATTCTTTTCTGCGTGCGTAAGTGTTCTGTGATAGCGGGATAGGGGGACAGTTACCTATTTTATCCGATTTTCGTTAAAGAATCAGGATTTGCTTTTTTGTGCTCATAATCGTAAAATCTTTGCTTTGTAGAAAAGGTCTGAAAATTGTCATTCTGAATCCCGATACATCGGGATCACCCCTGCGAAAGCAGGTGTCCATGGTCCTGGATTCCGGGTTCCGCCTTCGTCCACTGGAGGGATACTACGGCGGACAGGCAAGCCCGGAATGACAGTAGT
>CAZLWL010000013.1:0-40065 GCA_964563335.1 uncultured Pirellulales bacterium | reverse complement strand
ATCTCGGCAAGATGCTTTAGGCACAACTGTGACCACGTCTCCATGGTATCTCGGACTTTCCGGAGCTCGACCGGTGTCATAAAGGCCATTTGTGTAATCATCTGTTCTCGCTTTTTAACCTTTGGGGCATCCAGAGTCCAATAATGGACTATTCCGAGGTGCACAAGTCCGACCTCGTTGGATTCGTCATTGAGCAGGGCAACTACGCGATCAGTGTGGCTCGTTTCAACGGACACCTCCTCCGCCACTTCGCGCCCGACTGCGGCGAGGTACATCTCGCGGAAATCCGTATCGAACAAGGGCACTTCATTATCGACAGGATTTATGTGGCCTCCTATGCCGATGGACCTGTTTCCGACAAGCCTTGTCTCCCCGGCTCGCCTTCCTCTAACATAGCTAAGGTACTTTCCTTCATAATTCATGATCACGTAGGGAATGAGCTGCTTATAGGAGGGGTCCTTTTCCATTTGTGACCGGGGCATGAAACGGGGAACGCCCTGAACAAAAATCTTAGCCAGATAGCGCTCCACGTCAAATACAAGTCCCTGAAACATTCCTATCTGCTCAAGAACCTTTCTTTCAATAACTAATATCTGTTCTTCCCGGGCCATTACTTACAGAATATATCTTATCTGCCCCCCTGCTGTAAAGATATTTTGAATAATAAGGGTGTGGCAAAAGGGCTGCCGCCCCTCAGTCCATCACGCACATGAACAAATTCGACAAAAGAATATTCTCGCAATAAAAAGGACTCTAATATGCCATACCCCTTAATTCTTCTCGCAAAGAGTCCAACGACCTAAAACCTTCATTATAAAAAGTGGAACAAACAGAATCACCATGAATATGATTACTTTTAAAAAAAATGAGACCTCCCAGTCTTTTGAGCTAATTAGCACACCGGCAAATATCAGGCCATATAAAGCACCAAAAAATACCTCAATATATTTAGGAAATGAAAGCTTAACCTGCATTCCACAAGCTGAACACTCTCGTTTGTTTTGCCTAAACAGTTTGAAATTACTGGTTAGCGTGTTTATACTTGCTCCGCAATTAGGGCATTTTATGTTAAACACAAATTTTACCTCTGGATCTACATGTCTCTGAGGGCCAATGGTTTGCCTAAGATTTCGGAATAGACGATGGCCCTTTGCAGATTGCTGCTGCCGCTCAAATCTGCACGGAGTGAAGCGCGTTTGCGGACTATCTGGGCAGGTGGTTTAGTCTCGGCAGCAGCTACTTTTTGCGGTTTGCGCGGCTTTTGAGCGACTCTGGGTGCGGCTTTGGGCTTGATGGGTTTGGGTTGCGGCCGCAACGGGGGAGCCTGGGCAGCCCGAATCGGGCCAGGTCTTACAAGTGGGACCTGCGGTCGCAAATGCGAAGGGACCCGAGCAGGTCTGGGCTGGACCGTCGGCTGCGGACGGCGAGCGGCCGGTTGCGGCTGCGACGGTAAGGGCTGGCGAAATATGGGCCGCTCGCGCGGTGCGCCGGGTGCACCCGGCTTTGCGTATGGCAATGTCTTTGCCCGAGGCGGGACGGGGCGCGGCCCGGCAGGCCGCTCGCGGGCGCCTGCCTCGTCAAGTGCCTTATATCTAAATTTGCCTTCCGTGTCTCTGAGGCTCGGCCTTTTCTCAAGCTCAATATCTTCTTCGGCCCCACCTCTTTTTAGTTTTGCAAGTGCGCTGACGATGTATATGACCACAAATATTATGGGTATAATCCAGCCACCACCCTTCTTGCGGGCGGCAACGATTGTCTCTAAAAAGTCACTCATAACTATCAGCCCATTTCACAAATAACGCAACTCTCTAATCTTGGGAAACCATCCCCAAACTTCGCTTGAGGCTGCCACCCTACGCATAAGGGCATAAAAGCAGATGACAGTAAACACTGTGGGTGGCAGCCTTTTCGCCAAAGGCGAAAGGGATGGAAACGACACATCCACAACTTTCGCCTGAAGCTGCCGGTCTACTACGAAGCTTGTGTTCAGCAAACCATTCATAAGCCTTATTAGTTCGTAGTTCGTAGTTCGTAGTTGGTATTCTACTCTACGAACTATTAACTACATACTACGAACTGTTATTGCGGCTTTTCGTCTTTGGGCGGCTGGGCAATCGAATCCCTCATGGATGTATCGGCCACGATATTCTTCATCCGGTAGTAATCCATAATACCGAGATGGCCCTTTCTGAACGCCTCGGCCATGGCCTTGGGCACCTCCGCCTCAGCCAGAACCACCGCCGCACGGTTTTCCTGCACAAGCGCCTTCATCTCCTGCTCGCGGGCAACAGCCATCGCCCTGCGTTTTTCGGCCTCAGCCTTTGCCCTTTCCTGGTCGGCATAGGCCTGGGCCTTTTGCAGTTTAGCGCCGATATTCTCGCCTACATCAACGTCGGCAATATCGATAGAAAGAATCTCAAAGGCGGTACCGGCGTCAAGGCCTTTCGCCAGAACGGACTTTGAGATGTTGTCGGGATTTTCGAGCACGGTCTTGTGACTTATAGCGCTTCCGATTGTTGTTACGATACCTTCGCCTACGCGGGCGATAATCGTCTCTTCGGTCGCCCCGCCTATCAACCTCTCGATGTTGGCGCGGACGGTTACACGTGCCTTGGCCTGGAGCTGAATGCCGTCTTGGGCGACTGCATCGACTGTCGACCTGCCTTTAGCCGGGTCCGGACAATCAATAACCTTCGGATTCACGCTGGTTTGAACGGCGTCTAAGATGTCACGGCCGGCTAAATCAATCGCCGTAGCAATCTTAAAAGACAGGTCGATATTGGCCCTATTGGCGGCGACGAGGGCACGTACTACCCTCGGCACGTTTCCACCGGCCAGATAGTGACTTTCCAACTCGCGTGTCGTCAACGTAAGTCCCGCCTGTACCGCCGTTATCTTGCTTAGAACGATGCTTCTGTAATCGACCTTTCGCAGCCACATTCCGATAAGCTCGGAAAACTTGACATCCGCCTTCGACAGCCATGCCTGCAGCCACAGCTTGAAAAACGAGGCAATCAGCAGGACCAATACAAGCACAACAATAAGGAAGATGATGCCGATTACCAGCATAACAACTTTGCCCGGGTTGGCCGCGGCGAGAACTAATACAATCGAGTCAAACATTTCTTTTCCCTTTCATTAAGGTTGGTTTTCTGTCATGCGAACGGTCAATTGCGTCCCTTCGACGCGAATAACCGTTACCTTACTATCCTTTTCAATATACCCGGTCTCGGCTACACATTCAACCCTGCGTCCTGAAAAATCACACATCCCCACCGGCCGAAGGTCGCTCAAGACAACACCGGTCTTGCCGAGCAGGTCCTTAAGCTCCTCCGTATCCGGTATTGCGTCACCGAGTTCGCGCTTCGGTGGCGTCAATGTTACCGCTTTACCGAACCTGGTCTTTGGAAATATCCTATAGGCCAATATCAGCACGGTGGGAATCATTAATATTGCGACGACTATGCCTATCCAGCCCGCCACCGTGCTGTAGTTGAAAAATATCACTACCCCCCCCGCCAGGCAGACGAACGAACATACACTCAGCAGCCCGCCTGAGGGCACAAAAACCTCAGCCACTAACAAGGCCGCAGAAGCAAAGAACAAAAATACAGCAAAAACAAGCCACCAATCCATTGGAACACTCCGTGTTTAGTTTTTAGTTTGTAGTTCGTAGTTGGTAGTTCGTAGTTCGTAGTCACATTTTCAGGCAAGAACCATCCCAAAGCTTCGCTTGAGGCTGCCACCCTGACGTTGCCACATTTTCGACGGTGACCCCCTACTTCTACGAACTACCAACTACGAACTACCAACTTTCCTGACCACGGCCCTGTTGCCGTGGATCTCGATTATCTCAACTTCTGTGTCAGGCTCTAAAAACTCGGCCTGGGCCACCACATCGACCTCGATGTCGCCGAACCTTGCGCTTCCGACCGGCCTGAGCGCAGAAGTTACCGTGCCTTTATCACCTATACCGACATCATGCCGGGCGCCCGCCGGTGGTACCGTCATAGGCATCCTTAATTCTGTTTCCTTGCCCGTCGTAGCCGGCACCAGTATCAGACCGCTGAGGAATTCGATTTTCGGCAGGTACTTACCCAACAGCCACGCGCCGATCAGAAAACCTGTAAAGCCTCCCACAAGTCCTATAATACCATCGGTAAAGAGAACCCAGTCAAATTCCGTGTGCGGCCAGGGTATTTTGTCCGGTGGGTTCTTAATGAGCATTCCGAACACGCCAAGGATAATACACAATATACCGGTCAAGCCTGCTATGCCAAAGCCGGGAATGGCAAAAACCTCGACCACCAATAAAACTACACCGACGACAAAGACGGCAACCTCCACCCAATTCGCCATTCCGACAAGGAACTTACTGCTGACGATGATGACTACACAAATAAGCGCCACCAGCCCCGGCAGCCCTAATCCAGGCGTATTAAACTCCACATACACGCCCAACATTGCCAACATAACGAGCACAGCCATTACCGCAGGCGAGTTAATCCAGCGGACCATCTCCTCAGACCAGTTTGTTTTGAAAACAAGCGGCTCAGTCGGAAATGTTACCCCATCCCGCTCGGCCAAAAAGTCCAGGACGCCCTGCAGATTCTTGACCTCGGCTCTCGATACGCCGTACTTGGTGGCATCTGAAGCCGTCAGAGTCAGCAACTCATCATCCTTTACGACAAGCTCTTTGTTCTCGAGGTCGTATTTTTCCTCGTCTTTGGGAAGGTCCTTTGTCTCGAAGAACTCGTATTCGCTCGTTTCAAGATTCTTTACACGATAAATTTCCAACTGGCGGCTAACCATTGATTTCAATAGTGCCTCCGGGTATCCGTTGGCCTGGGCGGCATTGGTGAACGCCGCCCGCGTAAAGCTTTCTATCTTTTCTCTTTCAACCCCTTCGAGCTTGCCGCCTAAAATTATCGGCGCACAGTCGCCTATTGTGGTCTTTTCCTTCATTATGACGTCTTCACACGAAACGCTTATCATAGCGCCTGCCGATATGGCCTTTTTGCTGACGTAGGCAACCGTATGCACTTGGGGGTTTACCTCATGCAGAAAGTAACTCGATATGCTGTCTGCTGCGTAAAGGTCCCCGCCGAATGTGTCAATCTCGTAGATAAGATACGCAGCCTTGTGGGCCATGGCCTCGTTCGTCCGCCGCTTGATGGACTCATAAAGGCCGCGGTCAATCATCTTCTTGCACGGGATTACCGCTGCGATGTGTTTTCGGACAGGCTCTTCAACAACACTATAAACGCCCGATTCATCGGCCCTTCCAACGCCAACAGAACCTCCGCTGGCCCCGAACATGCTCAGGCAGAGCAATAAAGCCGACATCGCGACAACACCAAACTTGTGAGGGTGGGCGTTCATACCCGGAATCCTAACTCTCGCCGGTGGCTTTTGCAAATATAAAATTGCTTCTAATCCCTCGTTATCACTTTGAATCCGCCGCTCAGCGTACTTGTGTCGATTCCAGCCCATTGTATCCCCCCAATAACCGATTGGGCGATGTTGGTCAGGTGGTCGCCTATCTTTTCAAGATTGTCAACCAAATCGATGAAAATAAGTCCCAACTGAGCGGCACAGACACCATCTGTCATACGCTGAACATGGCTGCGACGGAAATCAACCTGCATCCTGTTAAGTTTGTTTTCACTGGCTAAGGCGGCGTGAGCGGCCTGGCGGTCATCGTTCCTAAGTGCGGTGATTATTTCGTCAAGCATCCGCAGTACCTCATCGACCATTTTCCTGGACTCGGCGCCTGCATTGTCACTGAGAATGAACTTGGACTCAATTTTGCGCTCTGCTATCTCACAAATATTGACGGCATGGTCTCCGACGCGTTCAAGGTCGTTGACCATATGCAGCAGTACCGGTAGCTCGATAGACACCTCGCTGCTCAACTGCTTTTCTGACAGCAGAACCAGGTACGAGGTTATGTGAAACTGAAACTCATCGATGATGTCTTCAATCTGCATGGCTTTGTCGAGGCTTTTCGTGTCATTGTTCCTGAAACCGTCTGTTGCAAGGGCAACGGCGTCTTTTGCCCTTTCAGCCATGCGGATGATCTCGCGCTTGGCCTGCTGCAAGGCTATGACTGGAGTGTCCAGAAGCCTCTTCTCGAGGACCACGGGTTTTTGGCCGGCTTCATCTTCTTGCAGTGGTATGATTTTAAGCACCAGCGCTTCGAGCCATTTGATAATAGGCAGGAAAAGCATGGTATTAAAGACATTGAACAGAGTGTGGGCCACCGCTATGTGCACCATGACAGTGAACTGTGACAACTCACCCGGCGTAACCCAAATAACGAATCTCACAAAGAGACCGGTCCAGACCAGCGGTAGAATGTAGGCCACACCTATGACATTGAATATTGTGTGCCCCCACGCAACACGCTTCGCATTTCGGGACGTCTGAAGGGCGGCGATCTGGGCGGTTATCGTAGTGCCGATATTATCGCCTAAGATAAACGGTATCGCAACAGCCAAGGCTACACGCCAATCCGTTCCAAAAGCGCCGTTAAATGCAAGCACTTGCACCATCATGATGGAAGCAGAACTGCTTTGCAAAAGCATCGTCAGTATCGTCCCTGCGAGCACAGCCAGTATAGGATTTTGGCCAAGCCAGATAAGGACCTCCTGGACCCTTACACTGTCCCGGAGAGGAGCAAAGGCGTCCTTCATAAACGCAATACCAATAAAGAGAAGTCCGAAACCGAGTATGATCTGGCCGACGCTCCGCTTCTGCTGAGTTTTGCCAATGGCCTGCATTAAGAAGCCAGCCGCCACCGCCGGAAGCGCGTAGGTGGTTATCTCAAAGATTCCCAGGCCTGAAACCAGCCACGCGGTAAAGGTCGTGCCGATATTGGCGCCGAGAACCACACAAAGAGCGTTCCCGAGGGTCAATAACCCTGCATTTACAAAGCCAACCGTCATCACAGTCGCCGCGGAACTCGACTGGATAAGGCAGGTTACCAGTGCACCAATCAGTACAGCTACAACAGGTCGTCTGGTCAGGGACTCTAAAAGGCTTCTAAGTTTTTGACCAGCAACCTTCTTGAGGCCATCCGACATCAGCCCCATACCGTATAAGAACAGGCCCAAACCCCCTACCGTCTTGAATACAACATCTATAACCATAAAGCTTCCTGCAAAACGGAAAATATGGAAAGCACTGTAACGACGCGGCTGTTTATACAGGTTTTGTCGGTCAAGTCAAGCCCGTTTTCGGCCTTTTAGAAACTATCTCAAAACTGTCACCCTGAGTTAGCCTTTAGCCCTGAGCGTAGTCGAAGGGCTAAAGGCTAATTCAGAATGACAAATGAACATAACACCATATCAGCTAAAGTGTTAACAGGTGCCAAAAAAAATCACACCTAATGAATTTGGCCTCAGCCGTCGGCCAATCTGCGGAGTATATCGATTCCCTGTGCGATTTTCTCGTTCGTGGTCGCATAGCTTATTCTAAAATGCGTGTCTTTCTCACTGAAAACGCAGCCGGGAATAACAAGCACGTTGTTAGCAATTGCCTTTTCGACAAACTCGGTTGCACTTTTTGCCCACCGCGGCACCCTGACAAATGCATAAAACGCCCCCCCGGGCCTGGTAAGGTCGAACTTGTCTCTTAGCCCTTCATAAATCATGTCCCTCTTCTTCTTATAGGCTGCCACATACTCGCTCATATCGCAGCCCAAAGCGGAAATCGCCGCCTTTTGAAACGGTGTCGGGGCACAGACAAACGTGTATTGCTGAATCTTGGTCATCTCCTCGATTACCTCCTTGACAGCCTCGGTGCCCGCAACGTACCCCATTCGCCAGCCGGTCATTGCGTAACTCTTGCTGAAACCTTTAAGGAGTAAAGTCTTATCATAATAATTGGCAATACTTGGACAGCCGGTGTCATAGCAAAAATTTTCATATATCTCATCGCTTATAACCAGGATGTCTTTTTGCCTGGCAACTTCGGCGATTGCTTCTATCTCCTGGCGGGTACACACGGCCCCTGTGGGGTTGGCGGGCGAAT
This sequence comes from uncultured Pirellulales bacterium, assembly GCA_964563335.1. GTDB lineage: Bacteria > Planctomycetota > Phycisphaerae > Sedimentisphaerales > Anaerohalosphaeraceae > QNBT01. The sequence continues at coordinate 32,031 of CAZLWL010000013.1, read as the reverse complement.
TGAGGATAATCAGCTTGGTTCTCTCGCCTGCAGCCTCGGCTATACCTTCAACAGGCAGTCCGAAATCAGGATAGTTGTCCACGAATACGCACTTGCCGCCTATCATATTGACCACGTGCTTGTAAATCACGAAATACGGGTCCGTCATTATCACCTCATCGCCCAGGTCTATCAACGCCATAAATGCCAACAGAAGCCCCCCACTTACGCCGCTTGTTATCAGCAGCGATGGCTCCTCCCATCCATAGTCAGTCTTGAGCTGGGCGGTAATCTTGTTTAGCAGCGTCCTGTCGCCGATGGTCTGCGAGTATTTATTGTGACCTCGCTCAATAGCCCGAATTGCGGCGGCTTTTACTTCGGCAGGAACGTCAAAATCAGGCTGGCCTATGGAGAAATTGACGGGGTCTTTCAGGGATGCAGCCAGCGCAAAAACCTTTCGTATTCCACTTGAATCAATCAAGTTTGTTCTGTCGGCAAGAAGTTTTTTCATCTTGTTGAAAGCCCTTCAGCCCGGAATATTATCCCGCTAAAGTAGCCAACTCAACGGGCAATGAGTAATACTCTCGCAATACAGCACACACACTCTTCTTCTGCTGCTGCGGTGGTTGTTACAGACGTACCGGACGAATGCATTTCCTGCATACAAAAAAATCCCTTTTTCAAGACTCCGGTTCCGCTTGGGCCGTTTCTACCTGTTCGACTTCAGTCTTGGCGGCAGCGGCCGACTTTTTGCCGCTGTGGCTTTTGCGGTGGGCAACCTTGGGCAAGCCGGTTACTGCGTCCCCTTCGGCCCAACGGTCTTCATCTTTAAGGAACTCGACACGCTCGGCTCGTGAAAGCACATTGCGGTGCCGACTCAATGCTCCCTTGACTTTCAATGAACGGTCGACAGACATCTGATATTTCTCCTTCTAATCACCTTATTTTCATACCATAGGCATCTTGAAACAGATTCGGGGCAAAACTCTCGTAGCCCTGCGGCGCCTTATAATCCGCCCCCACCTGCTTAATTCTCTGAAGAGCATAATATCCATTAGTACCGGCCCTTCTCGGGCTCTGCAATTTATCTTTTGTGACGAGAAAGTAATAGTCGCCTCTTTCCTGAATCTGGGTTTCTATCCCGTTTTTGTCAAAATATTCTTTAACTGGAACGAGGTCCTCACCTCGTTTGTACGTTGCAATCACAATCACATGGTCCCCTGCCGGGCGGGGCAAATCTTCCCCGGCAGCACCCGGAGCCGACTCTTCATCCGTGGCTGCGAGATCAGTCGATACTTTCTGACGGGATAGCATGGGACTATCTGCGTAATTTCCACCTGCTCTCACTTCAGGGGTGGGCAACTGCTTTTCTTTTGGGCCGTAAAGCTGACTCAGCTTAAACGCACCCAATACCCCCAAAACAACTGCCAACGCCAGCAACCCTGCGATCGGATAGCGTATTGACAGGCCGCGCTTCCGGGCAAGTGGTCCAAACGTTTGGCTTACCGGCCATACCTTGATGGAACCTTTTTCTTGCTTCGCCGAGCTTGCGTCAGCCGTTTCTTCAGGAGGTCCACTCCCCTGGGATTCTGCCGAGTACGACCGTCCTAACTTCTTACTGACAGGAAGCTTACCGTACTTCCGTTGGATTACCTCATACAAAACTGTTCGTCTCAAATCTTTTGACATTGGCCTATCCGTGAGAAAGACTCGAAAACACAAATCGCCCTTCACGACCCTTTTATGGCCCATGCGCTCCTAAGTCGCACAGTCAAGACTAATTAATATAATACTCTGCAAGAGAATTCAACTGCAATCTGAAAGAAAGTAAAAATTTAAACCGCTAAATTTGGCTTGACAAAAGGCCGCGGCTTCACTATTTAGCAGGTTTTAAGATTTCTGGAGCAATACCTTATGCTACCTAAGAAGAAAACAAGCAAGTCGAGAACTCGCACTCGTCGCAGTCATCACAGGCTGCCGGCGACCAACTATGCACTATGCCAGCGGTGCGGCAATGCCAAACTGCCTCACGCCGCTTGCGATAAATGCGGCTTTGTAAATCCCAAGATTACATTGAAGCTGGGTAAGGAGGCAGCCGGCTAACAATGCGTATCGCAGTTGACGCTATGGGTGGCGACCACGCCCCTGAAGAAATTATCAAAGGCGTGCTGGAAGCAAGCAAACTGCTCGATGCTGATGATGAGCTTATGCTCATCGGCGTGCAGGAACGTATCGAACGGCAGTTGGCCTCGGACGGAGCCGGTACCAACTCTATCCGGATTGTTCACGCCCCCGAGATTATCGGAATGGATGAGGCACCGGTGGAGGCTTTGCGCAAGAAGCGAAAAAGCTCCATTGCCGTTATGGTAAGAATGGCTTCGCACAACGAAGTTGACGCTGTTATCTCCGCCGGCAATACCGGTGCCTGCGTGGCTGGATGCCAAATTCGCATGCGAAATCTGCCGGGCGTCGTTCGTCCCGGAATTGCGGTGGTCCTCCCGACTTTCGGAGGACCGGTAACTATGTCCGACGTGGGGGCCAATGTTGCCTGTAAGCCGGTCAATCTCTATCAATATGCGGTGATGGCTTGCGTCTATTCAAAGAAAATACTGGGTATAGAAGACCCACGTGTCGGCTTGATGAGCATCGGCGCCGAAGACGCCAAGGGCAATGAACTGGTAAAACGAACCAGAGAGCTGTTGAAATCCGATACGCAGTTAAACTTTATCAGCAACCTTGAAGGCCATGACATTTTTAACGGCGTCTGTGATGTCGCAGTCTGTGAGGGTTTTGTTGGTAACGTGATTCTTAAACTGGCCGAAGGCCTCGCAGACATGCTTTTCAAGGCCATAGAGTACGAACTCATACAAGAAAGCCCCCGGCTTGCACAAGAGTTCAAACCCTTGATCGCACAGATCTATAAGAAGTATGATTATCACGAATATGGCGGGGCGCTTTTGCTCGGCATCGACGGCACCGTGGTGATCTGCCACGGTTCCAGTAAAAGCAGAACGATAAAGAATGCAATCCTCGCCTCAAAGAAATTCCACACGCTGAAAATCAATGACCAAATCGTTCGGTCACTTTCCAACACTTCTGTGAGGCCTAACAGTGAATAAATCAACCGCTTCTAACGGTCCCTACAACCCTGTCATTACCGGCACAGGGTCAGCCGTGCCGGTTAAGAAGCTCACCAATGAAGATTTTATAAAAATAATCGATACCTCGGATGAATGGATCACAACTCGGACGGGGATAAAAGTGCGCCACGTTGCCGGCGAAGGTGAGACTACAGCGACATTATCCGCCGAGGCTGCGAGAAGGGCTTTAGCTGACGCCGACCTTGACGCTGAGGAAGTGGAACTGATTATCGTGGCGACCATTACGCCGGAAATGGTGTTTCCATCGACGGCCTGTTTCGTGCAGGACATGACAGGGGCGAGAAATGCGTGGGCATTTGATTTGGCTGCGGCCTGCAGCGGATTTGTATATGGTCTTTCAATCGTACAGCAGTTCATAAATACCGGCCGATACAGAAATGCCCTTGTTATTGGTGCCGAGACACTGACGCGCATTACAGATTACGACGACCGAGCCAGTTGCGTCCTTTTCGGCGATGGAGCCGGCGCTGTTGTTGTCGAGGCCTCGCAGAAGGGTCCCTTGGGCATAATGTACAGCACTTCGGCGTCGGACGGCAGCGCCTGGTCGAGCCTGAAGTGTGAGGCCTACGGTTCCCGCTACCCGGTGGGAAAACCTCTTGATGACCCGAAGAAAGCCCTTATGTACATTAACGGACGAGAAGTTTATCAGCTCGCTATTCGTCGCATAGTCGAAATTGTCAATGATTGTCTGGACCACTGCAACTTGAAAACTGAAGATGTAAAAATGTATATTCCGCACCAGATGAACGCCAGGATTATAGAATCCGTCGGCAAACGCCTCAACTTGCCTAATGACAAGGTTTTCTTAAATATAGAAAAATACGGCAACACTTCGGCGGCATCGATACCCATAGCACTGGATGAGTGTTGCAGGCAAGGTAAAATTGACGCAGGCGACATAGTTCTACTTGTTGCCTTTGGCGGAGGTCTGACGTGGGGCGCTAACGTGATTCAGTTCTGATTTCTTGACTACGAGCAGGTGGCAACGAAAAAGAAGATAAGTGCAATGAAAACCGCATTTTTATTTCCAGGACAAGGCTCGCAAGTTGTCGGCATGGGCTGTGATATAGCCGGTGCGTTTGGCATTGCGGCGGATCTGTTTGAAAAGGCCAACCAAATACTTGGCTATGATCTGCGGAAGATTTGTTTTGAGGGGCCAGGCGAACGGCTCAATTCCACAACGGTTTCCCAGCCTGCGATTTTCGTGACATCTGTGGCAATTCTGGAGTGCTTGCGCTCGAGCCCGGCCGCAGCCGATATAAAGCCGGGTGTGACAGCGGGTCTTAGCCTGGGCGAGTATACAGCCTTGTACGCAGCCGGCGTGATTAGCTTCGAAGATGCCCTTGTTCTCGTGCAAAAGCGAGGTAATGCGATGCATGCTGCCGCCGATGCTATCACAGGTGGCATGGTCAGTGTTCTCGGTCTGGACGAAGAAAAAGTAAACGAGCTGTGCTCCGAAGCAGCCGGCCAAGACCTACTTGTTCCCGTGAACTTCAACTGTCCCGGCCAAATCGTCGTAAGCGGCTCCGTTGACGCTTGCGACCGTGCAGCAGCACTGGCCCAGAAATATGGAGCCATAAAAGCGGTTCGGCTGAAAGTGGCCGGTGCTTTTCACACAGACATGATGGCCCCTGCCGCCCAGGCTCTGGCCCAGGCCTTAGAAGGTTGCAAAATCGCCAACCCATCGGATGTAAAAGTGATTGCAAACATCGATGCCGGCTATTATGATGACGCCACCCAAATTCGCAAAGGACTCGTTGAACAGTTAGTCAGGCCTATTCTATGGCAGAAATGCATGGAAAAACTACTTGACGAGGGCGCGGAAATCTTTTATGAAATCGGCCCGGGCAGAGTTCTTACCGGCCTGATGAGACGCATTAGCCGAAAGACAAGGGTCATAAATATCAGTGATTTGAAATCAATAAACGATCTTCAATCCGAGGCCTGCATTAAATAGAGTAGGAGACGTTTAGAAATGTTGGAAAAGAGATTAGCCGTTGTAACGGGCGCGGCCAGAGGAATCGGCCGGGCAATTGTTCTCGAACTGCTCAAGCATGACAGGAACGTTGCCGGTCTGGATATCAACGCCGAACAACTGGCTGAACTTGAAAACGTCGTCGCAGAGGCCGGATTTAGCGTTATAACAAAATGCGTTGATATAACAGACACCCCGCAGTTGACCGGTATCCTTGAATCACTGGTCAAAGAGCACGGCGGCATCGGTATTCTTGTCAATAACGCAGGTATTACACGTGACCGGCTGATGATGCAGATGGATGACGATGATTTTGACAAGGTGATGGCTGTGAATCTGCGAGCGGCGTTTGTTGCGAGCCGAGTTGTTTTGCGTTCCATGGTCAGGAACAAATTCGGCCGCATCATCAGCATAAGTTCGGTTGCCGGAGTAATGGGTCAGGCCGGTTCCGCCAACTATGCGGCGAGCAAGGCAGGCTTAATCGGTATGACCAAATCTATCGTTCGAGAGGTCACCAAGAAAAATGTTACAGCAAACTGCGTTGCCCCGGGCTTTATCCTTACCGAGATGACAAGCAAATTGGCTGATGCCGTGAAAGAGGGCGCAAAACAGATAATTCCCGCCAGGAGATTCGGCACTCCAGCCGATGTGGCAAAGGCCGTCGCATTTCTGGCAGGTGACGATGCCGGCTATATTACCGGCCAGGTGCTGTGTGTGGATGGCGGAATGGCAATGTAAGAAAAATGGAAAAAAGTGTTTGAAACCGGCCCCAGCCGTGGGTAATATACCTGCCGAAACCTGGGCCGGCAATATTGTGTGTTTGTTTTAGCTCATCAAGAACCGAGTTTATTGAAAAAGTAATGGTTAAGCTATTAAAGGAGGCTGCCAAGTGAGTGCTGATATTGATGTTAGTGCAGTTGAATCGAAGGTTGTCGAGATAGTGAGTGAGCAGATGGGCGTGGACAAGTCCGAAATTACTCGCGAAACGTCTTTCATCAACGACCTCAACGCCGATTCTTTGGACACCGTCGAACTGGTCATGGAATTCGAAGACGAGTTTGACATGAGCATCCCTGACGAAGAGGCTGAGAAGATACAGACGGTCGGTGCAGCAATTGACTACATAATTAATATTGTAAAGAATAAGAATCAATAGCAGCTTTATGATGAATAGACGCCGGGTTGTCATTACGGGCTTAGGCTGCGTCACCGCCCTTGGTGAATCGGCGGATGGGGTTTTCACCGCGCTTTGTCAGGCCAAAAGCGGAATATCGCGCGTTGAATCCTTTGACGTCACGGAATTTCCCGTGAAATTTGGCGGTGAAATAAAGAATTTCGCCCCAAAAAAATATATAAACCCGCGAGAGGCCAAGCGAATGGACCGTTTCACGCAGTTCGCGGTTGCCTCTGCGGTGCAGGCCGTCGCCGACAGCGGGATTGATTTCGAAACCGAAAATGAACATCGTATCGGTGTCCTCGTTGGAACCGGCATAGGTGGAATAAAGGAAATCGAAGACCAGCACAGAAGGATTATCGAAAAAGGTCCGCGGAAGGTTTCCCCCTTTTGTGTGCCCAGGCTGATGGGTAACGCCGCCAGCGGATGCATCTCCATTCTTTACGGCCTTAAAGGGCCGAACATGTGCATCGTTACAGCGTGTGCGTCTGCCAGCCATTCAATCGGTGAGGCTTTTTACAGCATCATAGCCGACAGATGCGACGTCATGATAGCCGGTGGGGCCGAAGCGGCACTAACGCCGATAGGACTCGCTTCGTTTTGCTCCCTGAAGTCCTTAAGCACACGCAATGACAACCCCCAAATCGCCTCCCGACCGTTTGATAAAGACCGCGACGGCTTCGTTCTTTCCGAAGGGGGTGGCATCGTCATTCTCGAGGAATACGAACACGCTAAGAAACGTGGCACCAGGATATACTGTGAACTGCTCGGATACGGCGCAAATTGCGATGGCTACCACATCACCGCGCCGGATCCGGACGGCAAAGGTGCAGCCGAAGCTATGCGACTTGCCCTTGCAGACGCCGGAATAGAACCGGAAAAAATTGACTACATCAATGCTCACGGCACCAGCACCGAATTAAACGATATTGCCGAGAGCCTTGCCATAAAGAGCGTGTTCGGCAAGCATGCTTACAAATTGGCCGTTAGCTCCACGAAGGGCTGTCTCGGCCACCTGCTTGGTGCAAGCGGGGCCGTAGAGGTCATCGTAATGGCAAAGGTTATTGAAAAATCTGTCATCCCCCCTACCGCTAACCTTGAAAACATTGACAAGCGCTGCGACCCGAAAGTAGATTACGTTCCCCGCGAGGCCCGACAGGCAAATGTCGATTTTACCCTCAGCAACTCTTTAGGCTTCGGCGGCCACAACTGCTGCCTCGTCATCGGAAAACTCTAATCCGCCCGCTCTGCCGCTCACCTCTCACATTTTTCGCTGTCAACACACACCCACTATGGTTATACTTCTGACCAATAACCAATTGCCAATAACCAGTTACCAGTAGCCAACGATGAATATCTTTTGGGCGTTAATTCTTCTGCTGGCAGGCCTCGCTATCCTGCTCAAAGGTGCCGACTGGCTCGTCGATGGTGCCGTCGCGCTGGCTGAAAGCTTCGGCGTAAGTCCGCTTGTCATCGGCCTGACAATAGTCGCGATGGGCACATCCGCCCCGGAGGTTGCCACCAGCATCACCGCCGCCGCTCGCGGCTTTGGCGACACGGCCATAGGCAACGTCTATGGGTCAAATATCGCAAATCTTGCCCTTGTAGGCGGCCTGTGCGCCCTCATCCGCCCCATTGGTGTGCAGCTTCGTACCATAAAACGCGAGATGCCTGCAATGCTTCTCGTTGCCCTTTTGCTCTGGCCGGTCCTGGCAAACCTGCATCTCGGCCGAGCTGAGGGCCTTGGGCTGCTGGTGCTGTTTGCGGGTCTTTTAATCTTTACCGTGTATATAGGCCTGCGAGACGCAAAGACCCGCCCTGCCGATGCCGACCGAATCCACGAACACATCCACGACAAAAAGCCCCACGTCGAAAGGCCCATTCGCACGTGCGCCTTTCTTATCATCTTGGGCCTGGCCTGCCTGGCGATGGGTGCCCACCTTGCCATCAGAGGCGGCGTTCATATAGGCGAAAAGGCGGGCCTGAGCAAGGCCGTTATCGGCCTGACCATAATCGCAGTGGGAACATCGCTGCCGGAGCTTATGACCTGTATTGTAGCCGCGCTTAAGGGCCATGATGATATATCCATCGGCACTCTGGTCGGGTCAAACGTCTTTAACGCCCTGCTTGCCGTCGGCTGCGCAGGTGTTATTAGCCCGTTCGATGTGAATCCTCGCCTCATCGGTGTTGACTACTGGGTTATGGTTGCTGTAAGCGCCGCTTTCATCCTGATGGCCATAACCGGCAAACTCATAAACCGCCTTGAAGGCCTGCTTCTAACATGTGCCTACGCTGCATACCTTGTTTACCTGCTCATCTTTACCCCTTCCATCTAATCACGCTTTGTTTTAGCGTGCACTCTTGCCTGTGGTCTTTCACCTTTACCTGCTGGCGGTTATTGCATGGTATAGCGGTTTGTGATGGGCATTCTTCTGTCTTTGCCAAAGGCCTTTGGTGTGATCTTAATGCCCGGCGGAGACTGCCTTCTCTTGTATTCGTTGCGGTCAACCATGCGGACCACACGATTGACAACATCTTCACCCAAGCCGGCGTCGGCCAACTGGCGGGCGGATTTATCTAATTCGATATAGCCTTTGAGTATCTCATCAAGCAGGTCATAATCGGGCAGTGAATCGGTATCGGCCTGGCCTTCCCTAAGTTCGGCGCTCGGCGGACGCTCTATCACGCTGGCAGGGATAGTCTGACGCTGGTGCGTTTTGTTTACAAAATCAGCCAACTTATAAACCATCGTCTTGGGCACGTCCTTAATGACTGCGAACCCCCCTGCCGTATCACCGTAAAGCGTCGCGTAGCCCACAGCCGTCTCGCTCTTGTTGCCGGTGGTCAGCACAAGGTAACCGAATTGATTGGACAGCGACATCAGTATCGTGCCGCGGATGCGGGCCTGCAGATTCTCGTAAGCTATGCCGCCCTCGTCCCAGCCTGAAACCACCACAAGCGTTTCATTGAACTTTTCGAGCACGTCTCCAATCGGCACGGCTGAAAAAGTAATGCCCAGGTTATCAGCCAATTTCTGTGCATCGCCTATCGTTTCGGGGGTATTGAACTTTGAAGGCATGGTTATACCGACTACGTTTTCGGTGCCTAAGGCATCTGCGGCGATAGATGCAACCACTGAAGAATCGATTCCACCGCTAAGGCCGACTATCACTTTCTGGAAACCATTCTTCGCCACGTAATCGCTCGTTCCTAATACCAATGCATGGTAAACTTCGGCGATTGGGTCCATCGCTTTGCCGGTGTAAGGCTCGGCAGGCTTTACGCTCTTTATCTCTACCCTTTCATCGCCGGCTAAAGTGATATCTGCAACAATCAGGTCTTCGGCAAATGCCTTTGCCTCGCTGATGATAGCACCTTGCGGCTCGATAAACATACTTCTGCCGTCAAAGACTATCTCGTCCTGGGCGCCCACAAGATTGCAATAAGCAACGGCGCAGTCAAAATGCTTTGCGCACCGGGCGAGCACATCCCGCCTTTGCCCCATCTTGCCAACATGGAAGGGAGAGGCCGATATATTTACAATCACATCTTTACGAGCGATATCTTTTAAGAATTCATCTAAGCGTTCGAGCTGCAATATATCTTCACAAATCGTCAGCACCAGATTCAGGCCGTCGATTTCAATTACCGCCGGCTCGGTGCCCTGCTGAAAATATCTTTGCTCGTCGAATACGCCGTAATTCGGCAAAACGCACTTGCGGTAAACCTTCTGTATCCTGCCGCCTCCCAGAACAGCAAGCGAATTGAAACGGTTTGGCCCATCGGCATCTGCAAAACCGGCGATAACAGTCATGTCGGCACAGTCGGCGGCCAATTGTGTGACAGCCGAACGATTGTCGTCCAAGAAATGCTTCTTGAGCAACAAATCTTCCGGCGGATAGCCGCATACACACATTTCCGGGAAAATCAGGACATCCGCACCGAGCCCTGCTGCTTCACTACAAAGGGCACGCATCTTATCCACATTGCCGGCGATGTCACCCACACATGGGTTAAATTGTCCTAATGCCACCCACATACTATCAACATAACACAAAATTCGGTACTATGCCATAGAAACTATAAGTTACTCAGCATCAACGAGTTATGGCTGGATGAAGAGTCTTGTTGCATATTATCGGCCACTTCGATACTATATGGACCGTAGTAATTGTCCCGACCAACTTTATCGCGGTCATAACATAAGGAAACTCGCGCATGAAGAAAATAGTCGCTGATAGAATCGAGATGCACAAAAAGCTCATCGCCCGGTTTGAGAGCAAGTGCGTTGAAAGCATAATCGCCATCGCGGATGTACTTGTTAAGTGCCTGGCCGATGACGGCTGTATTTACATCTGCGGCAACGGCGGCTCGGCGGCCGATGCCCAGCATATCGCAAGTGAATTAGTCGGCAGGTTCGAACGCCAAAGAAAAGGCCTGCCCGCTGTCGCCCTTACCACCGATACATCGGCCCTCACCTCCATCGCCAACGACTACGGCTTCGAGCACATTTTCAGCCGGCAAGTCGAGGCCCTGGTGAAGCCAAATGACATTCTGTGGGCAATTTCAACCAGCGGCGAATCGGCAAACGTCATCGCTGCCGCGAAATTGGCAAAACAAAAGAAAGCAATCGTTGTCGCGTTTACTGGAAAAGCAAATACCAGGCTTGAGGAAATAGCGGACGTGTGTCTTTGCATCAATGCACCAAATACGGCCGCCGCTCAGGAAATACACGAGCTGGCCTACCACATAATCTGTGACCTTGTCGAGAGACAGATGTGCCAAAATTAGTCAGGCAGACATCTAAACCGCGAAAAATCGGGATGGCACACGAAGATTTGCTGAGGCGCACTCAGTCATTCTGAGGCGAAGCCCTGGACCATTTGGTACATGGCGGAGTCGAATGGGTTGTTTGGCCATGTTAGGAGCAAGTGTTACAGATTTCGCCTTACCACGGCGGCGGTGGCAAGTGTCTGCGACAGGTTGTCGGCTGCCACCGTGATGGAAATTCGGACACTCCTTATCGCTGAGGGGTCATCGGGAACGGTGGCCCTGTCAAAAGTCATGGCCGTAACATTTTCGCACATAACGTAACTGGAGCTTGTGAGATTATCATCGAGGTACAGCGTATTGTTGGTGCTGTTGTAGCGATATGTAATATTTCCGCCGCCGGAGGTAATCATGCTGCACTGACTGTAATCAAGAGGGTCATCGCCGGAACCCGTGCCGATCAGGGCGACACTCTGAGCGGTCCGTATCTCGGTCGTGATTCTTAGTAGTGCCTGCCGGGCCGTGTTCATCGCCTTGAACATGGCTTCGTTTTCACTATAGTTAATCGCCGATGCGTTAAACGCAAGCGCCACAGCCGCCATCAGCATCCCTAAAATTGCCAGCGACAGCAGCACTTCGACGAGAGTAAAACCATCCTTCAATTTTGCTTTTCCCAAAGTCATAATTCACCCCCTGCGAGTTATCGAGTCCTTATCCAGTCCGCCGAGCTGATTACGCTGCCGTTTCGCAGGATAGTTACCGTTACACGGGCGAAATCACTGCCCGCCTCCGGGACCGTGAAATCCGATGCGCTTACGTTTTGAACGGCCACCTGCTGGCTGAAATCGGTAAAAGCGGTCAGTGTATTGCCCTCGATATCCTCCGGCGGAGAATACGTGCCCGCAAAGGCAGGCAACTCATTAAACTCCAAAGACGCCGTGCACTCGCGGACCTCCTCGATGAGAAATTCGGCGGTCGACAGGTCTATGCCGGCACTATTGACCTGGGTAAAAGCCTGGTTGGAGACCATAAGCGCTATTATCGCAATGGCAAGGAGCAGCGTGGCGATCATCGCCTCGATGAGTGTGAAGCCGGCGCCGGCAATTAGTTTATTATCTTTATTATTGGAATTAGTCATGAAACAATCCCGAATTAGTATCTGTTGTGCCAAAGCAACAGATAATATTTAGCCCCGCGTTTCACGCGGGGTTTTGACCGGTTTTATACGAACTCCGATACATCAGGCAACCAATTTTGCGTTTCCGCAACAGGAACGAATCAGCTTGTAACAACCTTGGACATCTTGAATATCGGTAGAATGATACTCATTGCGATAAAGCCCACCAAGACACCCATCAGCACAATCATGATAGGCTCAATCATCGAGGTAACCATCTTGATGACCGTTTTTAGCTCCCTTGCGTAGAATTCGGCTACGTCCTTCAAGACGTCACTGAGCGTTCCCGATTCTTCGCCGGCTCGAATCATTCGCACAACGCTGTTCGGCATAAGGGAGTAATTGTCCAGGCTCTCGGTGATTTTTTTGCCCTGGCGCACCGCATTATGAACCTCGCGCCACATCCTTTCATAAAGCGAATTGCCTGAAATTTGTGCGGTTATCGAAATCGTGTCGAGGATGGGCACCCCGGCTCCTGTCAGCACGCCCATCGTATGCAGGCTCCTGGTTATGTAAAGACTGCGGCACAATGTCTTCAGCAGAGGGATTCTAAGTTTGGTTTTGTCCCACCACAGTCTTCCGACCTTCGTATTGATGAAGTACCAGAACGCACAAAATACACCACACACGGCCGGCAGCACCACAAACCAATATCCGCGCAGAAAACCGCTGGCAACCATGATTATTTTCGTGGGCGCCGGCAGCAAATGCTCCTTTCCGGCAAAAACTGTCAAGAACCTTGGCAGCACAAACACCAGCAGAAAAAGTGTCGTGGTCACGGCCATAACAGCTATTATCATCGGATAAACCATGGCGCCGATGACCTGTGAGCGTGTCTGCGCCTCCTGGTCGAGATATTCAACCAATCGCTGGAGCATCGAACTCATCGAGCCGCAAATCTCCGCCGCTGCCACCATGTTGACATACAAATTTCCGAAGACATCGATATGTTCGCCGAGCGCCTGGGAGAAGCTCTGGCCGGCCTCAATCTGCTCCTTCAAATCTACGACTATCGCCTTGAACTTCTTTTTGTCTATCTGCTCGCCTATCGACTCCAGCGCCTCGGGCAGACCTATCCCGGCCTTTATCATTACGGCAAGCTGATTTGTGAAATCCAGTATGTCCTTTCTGCTGGGGCCGAATTCCACGCTGAAGCTCGTTATCTTTTCCAGAAGAGTTTGTTCGGCACCAGCATCCGGGTGCGTAATTACCTCTGTGCGAAAAGCCTGGGGCCTAGGGCGGCTGTCAGACGTTTGATTTTGCGAATCTACAAGTGTCTGTTCTAAGGGTGCCATGGTATTAGCTCCTACAGAAAATTACGGTCTTTTTCCTTCGGCCGTGGCGGCGGTAACATGCCCTGCGGGCGTCAACTGCTTATCCATCTTGCCCGGATTGGTCGAGCGAACGATTGCTTCTTCTCTGTCTATGAAGCCCTTGAAGTACATATCAGCGATACTGAAATCCATGGTCTGCATCCCTACCTTACGCGACGTTTCGATGATGTTCGGTATCTCATAGATTCTATTCTCACGAATGGTGTTTCTGACCGCCGAAGTACAGAGCAGCATCTCCACGCACGGCACCATGCCGGGCTCATCAATTCGTTTGAAAAGCGTCTGCGAAATCACCGCCTGGAGGGTATTGGCAAGCATTGCCCGAATCTGGTTCTGCTGTGTGGCTGGGTAAATATCAATAATACGTTCAACCGTCTGTGAGGCGTTTACAGTATGAAGCGTTGAGAGCACAAGATGGCCGGTCTCGGCGGCTGTAATCGTCGAGCCGGTCGCTTCCAGGTCACGCATCTCACCAACAAGGATTATGTCCGGGTCCTGCCTGAGCACATGCCTCAATCCGGATGCAAAATCCGTACAGTCGGAACCGACCTCACGCTGCTCAATCATGCAATGTTTATTTTCGAACGCATATTCGATGGGATCTTCAAGGGTGATAACACGCTTGGCGTACCTCAGGTTTATCGCTTCTATCATCGAGGCCAAAGTCGTGCTCTTGCCGGAACCGGTATGGCCCGTTACCAGCACAAGGCCTCTGGGTAAATCAGTCAAATCCCGAACGATGTCGGGCAGGTGCAAGTCCTCAATCGCCGGTATGTGGCTGGAAACCACCCTGAAGGAAATGGCTGCAGACTCACGCTGAAAATGAGCGTTAACGCGGAATCTGCTGCCGTCGTCTATCATCGCGGAGAAGTCGATATCCCTGTTTGCTTCAAATTTGTTGAATTTCTCCGGGCCTATCATACCAAGCAGCATCTGCCTGATATCCTCATCACTCAAAGCGGGCAAATCCATGGCAATCAATTCCGTGTTGACCCGCATTATCGGCGGCATGGCAGCATTGACATGAACGTCCGAAGCACCGTGTTCAATTGCTCTGGTAAGCATTTCTTTAACATCAATCATATTCTTTTCCCATCAAGTCCCGCATGTCCCGAAACCTCGGGGATAAAATCGGTCCCGATTTATCGGGATTGAGCTACGCGCTGTCCCGATTCTTTCGCCGAGGGACAAGTCCCGGCGCGCCGGGGTGCACTCCCGACCTGGGGTCGCAACTGTCCGCACTAATTCTATCCTCGTTCTGCTCACAGACTTGTGTGACCCGCAGCACTTCTTCGATAGTCGTCAAGCCACGCTTGACCTTTTCTATCCCATCGTCAAATAAGGTGAGCTGGCCGCTTTCGACGAAGGCTCGTCTTGTGCTGTTTACCGAGGCGTCCTCATTGATGATGTTCCTGAACTTATCGTCAATGATGAGCAGTTCGAAAATGCCGATCCTTCCGACATAACCGCTCTGGCGGCACTTGTCGCAGCCGGCGCCGTGCATCAACTGTGATGGCTTGATGCCGGAACGTTCAACATACTTCCGCATGTTCTCCGGAATCTTATAGACCTCTTTGCAATCGGGACATATACGCCTTACCAATCGCTGGGCAATCACGGCATTTAACGATGCAGCCACCAAATAAGGCTCGATACCGATATTGACGAGTCTGGTGATACTGCTCGGTGCGTCGTTTGTGTGCAGCGTTGAAAGCACCAGATGACCGGTAAGGGCAGCCTGTACCGCTATCCGGGCGGTCTCGTTGTCGCGAATCTCGCCAATCATCATGATGTCCGGGTCCTGTCGCAGGAGGCTCCTGAGGGCGGCGGAGAAGGTTAATCCGATTTTCTCATGGGCCTGGACCTGGTTGGCAAACTGAAGGTTGTATTCGACAGGGTCTTCCACGGTGGATACGTTCAAAGTGCTGCTGTCCATCTGGCTCAGGGCGGAATAAAGGGTTGTGCTTTTACCGGAACCGGTGGGCCCTGTAACGAGCAAAATACCATGAGGCAGAGCTATCTGCTCTTTGAAGGCCTTCAGGATTTCAGGCTCCATTCCCGAGTCATCGAGACCGCGCATAATCGATGCGCTGTCGAGCAGACGAATAACAACCTTTTCTCCCCGGCTGGTTGGCAGTACCGAAACGCGCAAATCAATCCCCCTGCCACCCATGATAACGGATATCTTGCCGTCCTGGGGCAGACGGCGCTCCGAGATGTCGAGATTCGACATGATTTTGAGTCGAGAAACGATCGCGGGGTGCATCTTGGCCGGGGCCTGCATCGTATCAAAAAGAACGCCGTCTATGCGATAACGTATCTTGGTGTACTTCTCCTTCGGCTCGATGTGAATATCACTGGCATTTTCACGTAAAGCGCTCGTTAAAAGATAATTGACGAACTTTATCACCGGGGATTCGCCCGCGCTCTTTTCCAGATCCTCGGTATCATCCTCAATATCTTTGACGACCTCAATGTCAGCCATATCACTCATGATTTCATCGACATCGTACCCAAATTCCATCTCGTCAAACTCACTGCAAACAGCATTGATGTCGCTCTCGGTCGCTACCACCACACGAACGGGCATTTCGCTCTGGCGTTTGACATCATCGATGGCAAAAACGTTAGCCGGCTCACTGGTGGCAATTACGAGAGCATCACCGTCAATCGCAATGGGCATGATATGACTGCTTCTTATGTAGTTGAGGTCAAGTTTATCAAAAGCAACTCTATCAACCTCCGAGGCTTCAATATGGCGAAACTCAAATCTGTACAATTTTGCCCTGGCGGCGAGGATGTCGTCTGCACCGGCAACGCCGGAACGCAGAATAACCTGCTCAATATTACCGCCGCTGCTTTTCAGGCTCTCGCTGTGCACCTTATCCAGCTGCTGGCTGTTTATCTTGCCCATCTCCAGCAGCACATCCGCAATATCACGCACATGAGAGTCCTCAGCCGTCTCGGGTGAATAGAGATTGCTCAGGCCGCGAACCAACTGTTCATCATCACCATCGACACTAACGCCTTCGGCCCCATCGTCGCTCGGGTCGGCTTTTTTGTCAGATCCAAAAAAACGTTTCATTCGGGCATCTTTAAAATAACTTGTGAACCGCTTGTGGAAACAAGCTCAACAAACTTGCCTGTAATTTGGACTACCTTAAGCCCGCCTATCCAGTCACCCTCATACACGATTTTATCGTTAATGATTTTATCGTTAATCATACAGCAGTTGCCCTGTTCGGTCTGCAAAATGCCCCAGAGTTGCAAATCACTTCCAGTGGAGGTATTCGAACTCTTTGCATCCTCGTCAAGCAAGCCTTCAATATCGGATAGATATAGCTCGTGTCTGAAAGGATTCTTCTTTAGTTCGCCTACTCCGATCTGGTCAACATCGGCAAACTGATAGAATTGGCCGAGCATCTGGTCTATGCGGTTGTGCATTTGTGTTTTGATACCCGTCAACTGTGTAAGGGCGTTTTCAATCTGCACCTCCTCGGGACTCATTGCGGCAGCGACAAGCCTGGGAGCGACCTTTTTGATCATAAACCAAATACACAAGGCTCCAACGGTAAACAGAACCACCAGAATTATCGTGGTGCGCTTTGCATTCTTTCCGTGCGCCGCCGGCGTGAGATAGTCCTGCTCGGCGGTGCTCTGGTCTTCATTGAGTTCTGCGTCGACGCCTTCGGGCTCACCGGTATTGATACGACTGTTATCCTGCATAAATGAAAGCATAGCCAAACTCCGTAAACTTCGTTGCCCAATCCCTATTTAGCCCCGGCCCCTGTGGCCGGGGTTACTTGGTACATTTATTACCAAAAAATCAATGAAGTTCTCATGTATTGGAATCCTGAAAGAATATGCTTACTACAAACGTAGCTTCGATCTGTCCTTCGCGTTTCAGCTTCTTCTTCAGCGAAAGCTGGCGTATCTTGGTTATTCGGTCGAGTTGTTCCAGGTCCAGAAGAAACGAATAGTACGAATTGAAATCGCCGTGTAGCTCCATTTTCAAGGGCTGTTCTATGTAGCCGCTGTTTGCTTCGCGTTTAAGCGTTCGAATCGTTTTCGGAATGAGTCCCCGCCTCTGTGCAATTATAGTGACATTTTCGAGGACCGTGTAAATCTCGCTGGTTGGGGGGAGCTTGCTCTCGAAGTATTGCATGGCTTCGGCCATCTGCTCGAGCTGTTCGGTAAGGTTCTCGGCAGTGGCGGTCGCCCTTTCAAGCTCCACAAGTTTCGCCAGCTTCTGCTCAACCCTCGCTCTTTCCTGTACCAGATGCTGGTTGGCCGGTTTGATCATGTAGGTATGGGAGACATAAGCCAGTCCCACGAGCAAAATAAAAAACACGATCTTTCTTAAACCACTTATCATAATCGGACCCCTTAACACAAATCAATCCCGGCACGCCGGGATTCGCCGCACCACCAAAGGCATCAACTCAGTTGTTATATTGTTCTGTTGCTTTTTGCCCTTATACTCTCAATGTCCTCTTTGGTAAGCCGTATATCTGTCCTGAGCATTGCGGTCAGCTTGAACTCGCGAAACTCTGTCTTGTCCATCTTGTGCTCCTTCGACTCCACCAGTGCGACATTTGTCAACAGAATGGAGCCACCAAGCCGGGCAATGTAATTAGCGACTTCAATATCGCTGGGCGCAATGCCTTTGATTTCGATATGCGTTTCTAACAATCTTTCCTTCGAAACAGAACCCGGCTCAGTGCCGGCAGCGGCGGTTGCGGCCTGATACTGGCTCGCAGACGACTTCGACACGAATGCCTTTGCTTGTTCGGACGTGACCTTCAGTTCCAGAAGGGACACGCCGGAGGGCATATTATTCGTCAGGCACGCCAGCACAACGCTTTTTGGCACGGGCTCAAGAAGCTCGGCCGCCATGGCCATCGTCTTCATCATCGCTTTTCCCTTTCTCTGAAGCTCCTCAAGCTGGGCGATCTGCTCCTGGGCATTCACCATCTTCGCGTCAACAGTCGCAAGTGAGGACTTCACCGATTGCTCACGAAGCTTTAAGATTGAAAATGTAACGCCTATGGCTGCCATAAGAACCATAAACAGCACGAGGTACATGAAGTTAGCCCTGCTGGACTGGCGCTGCTGAATATAGTCATTTGGTACAAAATCTATCTTGACCATGTTCTCACCTGCATTTCTTCAACATAATCTCTCGTTCCCGTTGTCCCGATTCATCGGGAGCGCGCCGGGGGCGAACGACCTTACATTTTGGGCAGGCTAAGCCCAAATGCGGTAGCCCAGTCAACCTGCCGGCCACGCCTTTCAATATCAAAACGACAGCCACGACGTACCTGGACCGCAGCAAGCACGTCGCCAATCTGCGCCGGTATCTGCATCCCCTTTGCAAGCTCGGCAACCCTTTCACAAATGGTCCTGTCCATGCTTCGACCGGATATGAGAACCAGGCGGTGGATTTGAGTGCCGTCCGAGACCAATTCAAAATACCTGCAGCAGGCATTCATCTCGTCCATCAGCCTTTCGAGCATCTCGTCGTATTCGAGCTGCCCGAAACCTATTGGTATCATTCTGGCAAAAAGAAGATTGCTATACCTGCATATGACGATATTGGTGTGGTTAGCGCCGATATCAACGAGCATAGCCACTATTTCGTGGTCTTCCGCCCGCCTGCCGAAGAATTTCACATAGCTGTTGGTTATTGCCAGCGGCCAAACGCTCATCCCGCAAATCTGGAGGTTGGCTTTCTCATATATCGCCAGATGCCGGTCAACTATCCGCCTCTCACCGGCCATCACAAGCACACCCATCTCACCGTTGCCGCATTGTCCGTCCGAAACTACGTACTTGACCATCGCACCGCTCGCGTCAAAAGGCAGCTTGGGCTTGATCTTAGCCAAAACCACCTGCTCGATTTTTTCATCTGCAGTTTTCGGAATCTTTATTTGATCGATAAATACATCATCCGCCGGCATTGCCGTTACGACCTGACTGCCACTAAACCCACCCTTACCAATCATCTCTTTTGCGGTCACCGCCACCCATCTTTGCCACTGGGCACTATCCGGTTCGATATCTTTCGGCCTTTCCTCACGTCCAGCAGCATGAAGGAAAAACTGGTTCCCGTCAAAACCCAACTGAGCCATCTTTAGGTAGCCGCTGCCAAGATCCACGCCGGTTGGAAAAACACGCTTTTTCAAGAAATCAAACACAATTCACTCCGCACCCGTATTGCAAGTCATTTCTCAGGTACGCTCTAATTGCAGCGGCAACGAAGCCGCACTAACTGCACACTGTGCCGTTGTCAATACAGTCGTCACGAATCGAGCCGGTCATTAGCAGCAAGTGCCGTGCCCTGCCCCCAGCAGTTTCCCCTCTCATGTGTAAAATATAAGAAGTTACGCCGAATATGTCAATTCGCTCTTTGAAACAGCGGTTTTAACCGCTTCGGCGCCCGATAAAATCATCGTTGTTGGCTGCTTGCCCTTGGCCCACACCGTTAAATCGACAGTTCTTCTGCCGAAACCGTACTGCGTCCGATAATCTTGTGATGCTTTGGAAACAACGCACCACACGCCCACCG
This sequence comes from uncultured Pirellulales bacterium, assembly GCA_964563335.1. GTDB lineage: Bacteria > Planctomycetota > Phycisphaerae > Sedimentisphaerales > Anaerohalosphaeraceae > QNBT01. The sequence goes on along the minus strand of CAZLWL010000013.1, from coordinate 11,893 downwards.
TTGCGGTCGCAGCGAAGCTCGGCGCAGAACCATGACTTGAGTTGCCAATATGCAGGCATGAGTAACGCTGTGTGAATCCCGATTTTTTCGACAGCCCACACACGCACGCCCTGAATGTCCCATAACTGCCGCCGCCTTACCAACGCCGAACACGATGGGCCAGGAGCAATGGTTCAAATATGGCCAGCTTGGCGCGCCTCCTGCACCTGCCGCAGGATACGCAGTGGCTCGGACACTACTCGTGCCGCAGCGACTCTATCGGGTCCATATTCGCCGCTCGATAGGCAGGGTACAATCCAAACGTTATACCCACCGCCGCACTGATGCCGAAGGCCAACACTAACGAGCCGCCTGTAATTGCCGTCGGATGTTCGCTGAAGTACGTTACGAAAAAGGGAATCGCAGAACCTAAGACAATGCCAAGAATGCCTCCGGTCAATGTCAGCAGCAATGTCTCCGAGAGGAATTGAATGATAATGTCGCGTTTCTTGGCGCCGAGGGCACGTCGGATGCCGATTTCGCGGGTTCGCTCACTGACAGTGGCCAACATAATGTTCATGATTCCTATGCCGCCTACCAGAAGTGAAATCGCCGCGATCGACCCTAAAACAATACTGAAAGTCCGTGCAAAATCCTTCGCCTGTCGCAATAGCTCCAGCGGCACGACTACCTGATAGTCGTTCTTCTTGTGAAATCGCTCTAACAGCGTCTCTAAAACAGCGCGCGTCCGCAGCACTTCGTTTACGGACCCGACTTTTACGACAATCTCCTGAAGCTCGACTTTCTCTATGCTGGCACCGCTGCTGCCGCTCATCTGTATCGATATCTCACCGAACCGGTCCTTAACAGTCGTCAGCGGGATATAGATAGTGCCTACGTTCGCACCGCCGCCACTCGGTGCTGCGGCAGCGCTACCGGCAATGTTGTTGCCCGATGTCTCGGGGTCCTGGGCACTGACAATTCCCACAACCCGATAATAATCACTTGCAATCTTGACGTCCAGACCCAATGGGTCGTCAAAGGCAAATAACGCCGTTACCACTTGCTCATCAACCATGCAGACACCCTGCTTATTGTGCATGTCAACGCTGCTCAGAAACCGGCCCCTAAGCAGCCGAATGGGCGATATGTCCGTGTACCACGGCACCGTGCCAAGTATTTCGGTGGCTACCTTGCGGTTGCGATATCGGGCCTGCTGCGAGACGCGACGGCTCGGCACAACAACCTGGACATCCGGTATGCTGTTGCGGAAACGTTCGGCATCAGTATAGGTCAAACCGTATTCAACCATTGTCTGTTCCTGGGTGGTTGACCCCTGGTCTTCCGGCGGCTTTATCGTCTTGATGATAATGTTCAGGCTGCCTAAGCGGGCAATCTGTTCCTGCGCCTGACGACTTGCCCCCTCGCCTATTGCCAACATCGCAATCACGGATGAGACGCCGAAGATTATGCCCAATGCTGTCAGGGTCGAACGCAGCCGATGCATCCAAAGGCTCTTTATGCCCAACTTAAACGTACGTTTTAGACGAAACAAAAGCATAACTTATCTCAGTTACCTGTCCTTGTATTCCTGTCGCTTTATCCAGCCGTCAAAAAGATGTATTATTCGGCGGGCGTGTGCGGCAATATTGTCATCATGTGTAACTCCAATAATGGTTTTGCCCTCCTCGTGCAGGCGGTCGAGAATGCCCAAAATATCCGCTCCACTTTCCGAGTCGAGATTGCCCGTCGGCTCGTCAGCTAAAATAATCAGCGGGTCGTTTGCCAGCGCCCTTGCAATTGCCACCCGCTGCTGCTGGCCCCCGCTCAACTCCGATGGTCGGTGACCAACCCTGTCGCCGAGCCCCACCATTTCGGCTAATTCGGCCGCACGGGCGAAACTTTCATGTTCGGAAAAGCCCTGATAATACATCGGAATCTCTATGTTCTCTACGACGTTGAGCTGGTCTATCAGATTAAACGATTGAAATATAAAACCGATGTGGGAGCCGCGTATCAATGACAACTGGTCATCGTCTAACATAGAGACGTTATTGCCGCCGAGTTTGTAACTGCCTCTGGTGGGTCGGTCCAGACAGCCTATCATATTCAGTAGCGTGGATTTCCCCGAGCCGCTCGGGCCCATAATGGCGACGTATTCGCCGCTCGTGATGGTCAGCTCGATATCGCGCAGAACTTTCAGTTCAACCGTGCCGAGATAGTAACTCTTGCACAGTTGCTCCATCACCAGAATTGGTGTGCCACTATCAAGAGCAAGGTTTTTATGGGCTTGTTGTATCACCGTCTCGCCTTTGCCTACCCCTTGAGCCCCCTTCGCCCCGTCCACCTCTTTCAGGCCGCTCACGCATGAGCTTCTTCAGCTCGGTCTTAAACTTTTCCGGGTCGCTTTGACGTAACTGCTTCAATTCCTGCGCTTTTTCCGGATTCTTCTGTTCTAAGAAACCCATCGTGCGCTCAATCCTTTCATCCGTCAGTTCAGATCCACCGCGGCGCCCTCGTCCCTGCTGTTGCTCAGGTTGCGATTCGCTCTCAGCTTGCGGTTGCGATTCGCTTGTAACCTGGCCCTCTGGAGCGGCCTCGGCTTCCGGTTCCAAGCTCGTTTCGTCCCCTGAATCCGTTATTCGCGGAGGACTCAACAGTACCTTCTCACCGGGCTCCAGGCCCTCAAGAATCTGCACAAATGTATCGTTAAAGGAGCCTGTTTTCACTTCTCGCTCTTGGGGCTCTGAACCTAAAACATAGCAGACCTTTTTCCCGCTGCGATTCGCCACGACCTGAACAGGCACAATAACAACACCTTCCAACCGTTCAACGAGAATCTCTACCTTGGCGCTCATACCGGGCTTTAGAAAATCGTAAAAGCCCTCTATATCGATCTCCGTTGCATAAACCTTCAGGTCCGGACTTAGCCAGTTACGCTGCTGGTCGGGAAGTGGCGCTACTTTAATCACTTCTCCGGCAAAGGTCTTGTCCGGGAAGGCGTCCATGACTATCGTTGCTCTTTGTCCAGGCCGAACTTTATCAACAGAGGATTCATGAACAGCGATTGAAGCGGTCATTTGCGACATGTCGGGCAGTGATATAATTGTCTGGTATTCACGTACCGAACCTCCTTCCTCAATAGGTCCCTGCCGCATCCTTCTGTAATGGTCCTCACCGCTTGCCCCGTATGTTACCAGCCCCGTGGCAGGTGCCTTGATTGTACTTACCGCAATCTGCTTTAGTGTTTTGTTCAGGCGCTCTTGTCGCGAGCTTAACTTTGACTCTGAACTTTTCAAATTGGCCTCGGCCTGTGCAAGTCTGGATCGGGTGCTGGCATAGGTTCGGTCCAACGCGCGCTTAGCCTCATTGTAGTTACTTAATAGCTGCACAGCTTGTTTTGGAAATTCATACTTTTTGAACAACTCCGTCGCAGTCTGGGCCTGCTTCCAGGATATCTCTCTACTTTCCCTATCAAGGCTGTCGGCTTCCTTCTCATTTTCCGATATATATTTCTTCTCAAAAAGCTTCTCACTCCAGATGTATTTGCTCTGGGCCAGTTTGAAGGTCTGTTCCTTGAGAATGATATCCTCGGTCAGAACACGAAGTCTCTGCAATGCATCGCCTCCGAGTTGTGGGTCGTCGACCAATGCCGCAATATCGTCAATATCTTCAGGTGAGGTCCCACCGCTGACGACAACTTTTTCGGCAACTATATCACCAAGATATTTCTTAAGGTCTATCAAGCCGAACTTCACGTTTAGATCAGCAGCGGTAATATCACTTTCGTTTTGCTTTTTCTGAATTAAGTGTGATTCTTTTGCTTGCGTATAGCTTGCCTCGGCACTTGCAAGATCCATCTCCCTTTGGGTCAGTTCTTCATTTACCGAGGCTGCATCAAGTTCAACGAGCACCATACCGTTGTCCACATCTTCCTGAGTAATATAAGTCCCTTCAGGTACAATTTTCAGGATTACGGCACTACGTTCACGCTCGCATTTGACATCTATCGTTTTGCGGGCCTTGATACTGCCGCTTTCGGTTACAGTAACGGTCAGGTTATCCCGCCGGACGGTGAACGTACTAAACTCATCATCGGCCGACGTTGATTTTCCCGCCTTCATCGCAAGCAATAATATCGTCACTCCCACAACGCACACAATTGATATCAAAATCACCCACATACGTCTGCGCTTCATTAAAAGTCGCCCCAAGGCCGATGCGCCAATATTCGGTATCTGTTGTGTCTGGTTTTTCTTATCTTCGGTCATCATGTTCCTTGCTCCCACATTCCATCGGGTCTGACCTGCAGAACACCGATGTCTCTGAAAAAGTTCAATTTTGCAACAACATGGCCCACTAAAGCCGCCGTAAGCTGATTCTGAGCAGTTAGGAGGTCGTCCTGAGAATCCAACAAGTCCCGAGTTGTCAATCGCCCCGCTTCCAACAGCAGCGAGTTGCTCTCGACACGCTTTTGGGCTAAATCTAAACTGTTCACTTGTATCTGGTAAGTCTGGGCCGCCTTCTGGAGTTCACGATATGCATCCCGCACACCCAATTTAACATTATCTGTGTCATTTTCATATGCTCGGTGTTGTTGCTCTAATGTTATCAGCGCCTTACGGTAAGCATTACGTTCGCTCTTTCGGTCAAACGGCAAATCAGCCTTAAGGCCTAATGTATAGGTACCATCGTGAAATCGCAACCTGCTATACTCGGTGTCCCCGGTTGAATCTACCGACATACCCCCCTTCAGATCCAATTGCGCGCCAAGGCTGTCGGCTTCAACGGCAACTTTACGCACCATGTCATCGACCCTGTCTTCGCTGCTGGCCAGGTCCAGTCGCCGAACCAGCGCCGTCTCAACAGCATCCTCTAATGTATAATCCGGCTGAGTTATTCCAATCTCCGCCAGTGCCTTAAGTTCATTCTGATCCAATTCAATCTCAGCCTCGGTCGGCAGCAGCAGCTTTACCATGAATTCATCAAGCGACTGTTCGTACCTTTCCTGGGTACCCACGAGACTGGCTCCCGACTGCAAGACTCTTTGCTGGGCCTGGTCCACCTCGTAAGGGTTCTTGCGACCGGCTTGCGCTTCCATCTCCAATCGCTCTTTTGACTCAACCGCCGTTTGATAGTCGTTCTCGGCATTGGTCACTGCGTCTCTGTTCTGCAGAACGCGGTAATAATTTGACACAATCTCAACCACAAACGTCTTGCGATACCGATTGAACGTGCGTATCTGATATAAGGCATTTCGCTCGGCCTGTGTCAGATTCTCCTGGGCAATCTTGCGGCCACTGCCCCGCAGGAGCGGCGCGGTAATATTGGCCTTCAAGACCGAACCTAATGAAGCCCGGGGGTCGCCCGTTAGAAAACGCGCCCAGTCAATAGCGATGCCGGCGCTTATTGCCGCTCCGTCAGCCAACAGTTGAGTAAAACCAAGATCTGCTTCATAATCAACCTGTTCATCGTCACTGTCTCTGACGTACCCGGCATCAATCGTCCCAAACCATTGCCGTACAAACGAATGACGTACTAACGTCAGATCCAGCACCCTGATGTACAACTGTTCCTTTTGAGACTGGTAGTCTCGATTGTTTGCCGTCGCCAGAGCAACCGCATCAGCCAAAGATAACACACCGGATGCCGGCAGCTCATAGCCCGGCGCCAAATCATTCGGCCCGGCCGCTACGTCGCTTATTCGGTAGTTCACCTTCGAGCCGAGGCCTTCGCCCCATTTAGCGTCCAGGATAGTATATACTTCCTCATCCGCCTCAGCCTTGTAATGCTCCCTGCTGCAGCCGGGTCCAATAACCAGGCTCGCAAGGCAACCAACTACCAGTAATAATGCTTGTTTTTTTTGCACTTGAAGAATTCTACCTATTGGAATTCGAATAGTTTCTGGTCGTTCTAAAGACCGGCTTCCATTCCCCATCAAATCTATCTTATTATACACAAGTACCTTAGAAATACAAGCGAAAAACCGTTTCGCGCAGCTTTCAGCGTAGCTCAAACGCACATACTTCACTATTATTAGACGCCCAATAAAGGATGTTTGTTGTGTTTTTTTTCAAAAAATCCTATCTGAACTCACTTTGCGACCAAGACGCCATTAACCTCTTTATATACAAGAGATTAGCTAAATTTTGTTGTTTTTTTGGCCGATAGCCCGTATAATGGATAATTTAATGGCTTTATGAACTGTAAATGACAAACTAAATGCTTGAGGAGGACATTAGAATATCTATTTCTGTGCTAATTTCACCGTTTCCACAACTTTTCCACAAAGGAGCAAAGACTATGTGTCCAAAGAACCTGTTCTTCTTAATCCCCCTTCTATTGTTACCGACTCTGACAGCCGGCCAAGCCCTCGATAGAATTACTGATGGCAACGACGTAGCCAGCTGGCAGCCCGCCGCCCCCTCGCCCGGCTCATAATTTGGATTTATGTATAGAAACCGCATGGGCAGGGAACCTGCCCATGCGGAAACTGCAAACATGGCACGCAAACTCATCGACGTTTTTCTTCGTAATCTCCTTGCAAAACCTCCCCATTACCGGTAGATTAATGAAAATTCGGACAAAACTTCGCTCCATACAATCGGATTTTAACGATAAGCTAAAAAAACAATTTGGGGAATAGTGTAACGGTAGCACGACTGACTCTGGATCAGTTAGTCAAGGTTCGAATCCTTGTTCCCCAGTACTTCGACTCGTTCGACACAAGTATTGTGTCGAACGAGTCGAAGTATCCTGAGCGACCGAGAGCAGCGAGGGAGTCGAAGGATGCCAAAATTATGTGGTTTGTCTATATTATAGAATGTTCTGATGGTCGTTTATATACGGGATTAACCGATAACGTAGAAAGGAGACTCCAAAGACATAAGAGCGGTCAAGGTGGACGTTTTACAAAGACATTTGGCGCTAAGAGGCTGCTTTATCGCGAAAAATTCTCAGTTCGAGGTGATGCGCTCAAACGAGAGGCACAGTTGAAGGGTTGGACAAGAAAAAAGAAATTGGCATTGATCCGCGGGAATTTGAACTTGCTGAAGAAACTCTAACACTCAAGGCCTCTTTTAATTACAAATGGACGCCGATTCTGCACAAATAAGGACAAATACGTCCTTGACTTTTCCGGCGAAATGATTATAAAATTATGCACTAAAACAAGCTGGGCCCGAGCTTGGCAGGCGGATTCTGCGGTTATGAGTCAAACCAGCGAAAATGGAAATGACTATGGTTTTGTGGAGAAGATTATGATTAGCGTAAAAGAGCTAAGGCGCACGTTCGGCCCGATAGTGGCGGTCGATGGCATATCGTTCGACGTCGCCAAGGGCCAGGTCTTAGGCTTTCTCGGCCCTAACGGAGCGGGTAAGACCACCGCGATGAGGATGTTGGCCTGTTTTCTTGCGCCCGACAGCGGCACAGCAACGGTTTGCGACCATGATATTATCCGCGACCACGTCGCCGTCAGAGAGTCCATCGGTTACCTTGCCGAAAATGCACCTGCATACAGCGAGATGACGGTCGCAGGCTTCCTCAATTTCGTCTGCGATGCCCGGCGGATTACCGGCAAGGCAAAAAAAGAGGCTATCGACCGCATTGTCCCGACCTGTGCCATCGGCTCGGTTTACCATCAGACTATCGACACACTCTCAAAGGGATATCGCCGCAGAGTAGGCTTGGCGCAGGCACTCATCCACGACCCCCAGGTACTGATACTTGATGAGCCTACAGACGGCCTTGACCCCAATCAGAAGCACGAGGTCCGCCGCCTCATCAACAGAATGACTCACGATAAGTGCATTATCATTTCAACACACATCCTCGAAGAGGTTGAAGAGGTATGCACCCGCACGATTATCATCGCCAGGGGCAGGATTCTCGTCGATTCGACACCGACCGAGCTCAAGGAAAAATACAAGTGCAGTTTGGATGAGGTCTTTCGTAAAGTTACTCAGTCGAAAAAGAGCGCGTAGTCGCCCCTGGCCGACACGACCACGGCGGTGCGGTTAATATCAGGAGTTTATCAGATGAATAGTTTTAGTGCTGTATTCAAAAGAGAGTTGAAAGGATACTTTGCAACACCGATTGCTTATGTATTCCTCGTGATTTTTTTGTTCTTCGCCGGCTACCTGACATTCCGAGACGGCTTCTACGAGATTCGCCAGGCTGACATGCGGACATTCTTTTCGAACCTGCCTTTGCTTTTTGTCTTCATGGTCCCCTCGACAGCCATGCGTTTATGGTCCGAGGAACGCAAAAGCGGCTCCATCGAGGTCTTATTGACCCTCCCCATAACCGTACCGCAGGCGGTCATCGGCAAGTTCATAGCGGCCTGGTGCTTCCTCGGTATTGCCCTGCTGCTGACCTTTCCGGTACCCCTTGTCGTTTGTTATCTCGGCGACCCGGACGAGGGCATGATAATCACAGGTTACATCGGCAGCTTTCTGTTAGCCGGAGGATTTCTGGCAGTTGGCTCATTCTTCTCCGCTCTGTCAAAAAACCAGGTCATAAGCTTTATTCTTGCTGTCGTTGCCTGTGCGATTTTGGTCTATGCCGGTATGCCGACCACACTGAACTATCTGTCAGCCGTTCTGCCCGCTCCGGCGGTTTCTGTAATTGAGAGCATGAGCATCCAGGCACACTTCGACTCCCTCCTGAAAGGCGTAATTGAGTTCAGGGACATTGCATACTTCGTGATACTGATTATCGGGTGGATCGCCGCCTGCAGCATTATCCTGAATGAAAGGAAGGCAAGCTGATGAACAGGTTATCGCGCGCAATCATAGCCGTTGTTTTTGTGGCCGCTATCACCTTCTCAGCCATTAGCATCTGCCAGACAGCCGCCGAATCGTTGAGAGTTGACATAACCGATCAAAGGCTGTACAGCCTTTCGGACGGCACAAAGGCAATACTCGCCGGCCTCAATCAGCCTATAAAGCTAAAGCTCTATTACGCTAAAACCGCTGCAATGAAGGCCCCAGACCAAATCCGCTACTTCAACGAATACTACTATTTTGTCAAAGCCCTCCTCGATGAATACGCTCGTGAGGGAAAGGGCATGGTCGAACTGGAGATTATCGACCCGCGCCCATTCTCCGACGAAGAGGCCCAGGCTCTGCGATATGGTCTCAGGCGCTTTTCTATCACCGAAGAGGAGAGTTTCTTTTTCGGCCTCGTGCTCCAGACCCAGTGGGGAGTCGAGAAAACCATCGCATTCTTCTCGCCGGACCGCCAGAATTTCGTCGAATACGACATAAGCTATCTGATTGATACAACCATCACTCGAGAAAAAAAACGTCTCGGCATCCTCAGTACCTTGCCCGTTATGGGCGAAAATGTCAGCGGATACATGGCCCAGTTAATGCGAATGCAGCGCCAGCAGCCGGCGCCTCCGTGGGGCATGGTCCAGCAACTAAAGCAGATGTACGACGTAAAAGAAGTCGGCACCAATGTTGATGAAATCAAGGACGTCGATATCCTGCTTGTCATCCATCCCAAGAACCTCAGTGAAAAAACACAATTCGCAATTGACCAGTTCGTTCTCAAAGGCGGCCGGGCGATTGTATTCGTTGACCCACATTGCATTGCAGACAAGCCACCCGCCACGCAGAACATATATGACAGCTTAAGCCATAAAACCGCCTCAGACCTGAACAAGTTGCTCCGAACATGGGGCCTCCAAATGCCGGCCAATACCTTTGCAGGCGACCGAAGCCTGGCCATTTCCGGTTCATTAAGACACAATCAGAGGCGGGATAAAATCATAGCTTACTTACGCCTAATAGCGGGCTGTTTCAATACCGACAATGCTATCAGCGCCGACCTCAATCAGGTCAGAGTCCTTTTCCCCGGCGTGTTGAGAGAAGTGGCCGTCGACCAAGACGACTCAAACATTCAACTTACCACACTGCTCACTACCACAAGCCTCGGCAACTCATGGACGGTATCTAACCCGGGCGAGCTTAGGATGCCCGATTATCCGACAATGCTCAGCAACTTCACCGATGGCACAGAACCCGTAGTCATGGCCTATCTTGCTACGGGCCGATTCAAATCCGCCTTCCCCGAGGGGATTGAAGCCGAAGATGAGTCAGCCGACAAGGACGAGGATGAACCCGGTGATGAAGAAAAAGCCACCAAGACCAAGAAAATAACCGGCCTGACCGAAGCCGAAGAAGATTGTGCAGTTATTGTCTTCGCCGACGTTGACTTCATCAGCGACATCGTAGCCTACCGCAGCTCAATCTTCGGCCTGGCCGTCGTAGATGACAATAGCGCCCTCCTGCTTAATGCCATCGAGGATTTGGCAGGCTCGGCAAATCTTATCTCCATCCGCTCACGCGGTAACTTCCAGCGACCATTTACCGTTGTGGACGAAATCGAGGTCCAGGCTGAGGCCGAAACCGCTGAGGAAGAGGCAAGAATCAACGCCGAAATCGCAGGCTTTCAGCAGGAACTGGGCAAAATACTTTCAACCTCCAAGGAAACCGAGACCGACATAATTGAAACCTCCATTCTGCAAAAGAAAAAGGACCTGGAATTGAAGATCCACGAGGCCCAGCGTCGCCTGCGGGGCATAAAGATGAAAAAACGTGAGCGTATCGAGCACCTCGGCGCGCGTCTTCGAAATTTCTGCACGCTGCCGGGGCCGATGGTTACACTTATCATAGCAATTGTCCTGGGCATCCGCCGTGCTGTAATGCGGAGGCATCACATCAGTCATGCCAGCGATGCCTGAGGTCGAAGAACTTCACCGGGAGTCTAATAATGAGCAATAAGAAACTTGCGATACTGGGGGTCGCCGCAATCGTCACGGTCGTATTGGCCGGGGTGCAACTCCGACTATCGACTACGCACTCATCTGTTTCGGTAAGCGGTCCATCCTATCTGATACAGGGGCTGGACACAAACAAGATTGCTTCAATTGTGTTGGGAACGGCCGACGACCAGGTAATACTTACGCGCAGTGGAAACCGTTTTGTCGTCGCAAACAAAGACGATTACCCGGCCATGTCAACCGAGATAAACGGAGTTATTGCTGCCTGTCTGGACATAAAGACCGCCGAATTTGTCACCGGCAATGCTGCAAACCACGCAGAACTCGGCGTAACCGAAACAGCAGCAGCACACGTCGTCAAGCTTTTCGGCGCCGATAGTAAACCGATAACCGGTCTGCTGATTTCCCCACCAGGCAAGGACAGAGACGGCTCATACGTCCGACTCATCTCGAGCAATGACGTGTATCTTACAATCGACAGGCCCTGGCCTTCACGCTTTTCCGCTATGGACTTCATCGATACGGCCCTTCTCAGTATCGACCGCGACAAGATCACTTCTGTTACTATTGCCTCACCGGATGAAACCTACACCTTGAAGGCCGAAGGAACCGGCTCAGTCATCACCCTTGAAAACATGCCCGCCGGCAAAAAGCTCAAGGATACGGAATATGAGCGTGTTTTCTTTGTGCTCACAAACTTGTCTTTCGACGACGTCATCAAAGAAGCGCCGGACACCTCCGACCTGAAGTTTGACAGGACGTACCTCTGCCGGCTTGAGGACTCCACCGTTTACACCTTCGCCGTTGCAGAGAAAAACGATAAGACATACATCAAATGCGAAGCGATGTTCACCGACCAGACGCTTGTTACTAAGAATCGGGAGGTAGAATCCGAGGAGGAACTTAAGAAGAAAGAGACCATATTGTTGGCCAGGGATAGCGCCAGGAAGTTCTCCGAAAAGCACGCTGCTTGGATTTACCAGATCACCACGTTTAAAGCCGACAACATGACCAAAAAGCTCGATGATTTGCTCGAAGACAGCGAAGCCGACAACGACCAGCCCGAAGATTCAGAAGATGAAGAGGATGACGCTTAACCGTTCTTGAGACCTGACGAAACCTAACTTG
>CAZLWL010000012.1:0-40468 GCA_964563335.1 uncultured Pirellulales bacterium | reverse complement strand
TGTGATGCGTGATGCGGAAGGAAAGAACGCCGAACCCCGAAGGTCGGGATTTCGCTTCGCTCAACGTCGAATGTGTAACGTGGCAACGAGAGTATCATCTTTGCTTAACGGCGCCCGCAATTTCAATCAACTGTCGTAATACAGATGGAACTCATGAGGGTGCGGCCGCAGAGCCAGCGGTTCGATTTCTTCTTTACGCTTCCAGGTGACCCATGTCTCGACGAGGTCTTCGGTAAATACATCACCGGCAAGAAGGAAATCGTAGTCGGCCTCTAATGCGTCGACGGCCTCTTCGAGTGAACCCGGTGTGTGCTTATAGCCGGCAAGTTCCTCGTCGGTCATCTCATAGATGTCACGGTCAAGTGGCTCACCCGGGTCAATCTTGTTCTGTATACCATTGATTGCCGCCATAAGCATTGCCGTCCAGGCAAGGTAGCCGTTGCAGGTCGGGTCCGGACATCGAAATTCAAGCCGTTTTTCCTTTGGATTGTCTGCGTACATGGGTATACGCACGGCCACAGACCTGTTTCTGGCGGACATGACCAGATTAACCGGAGCCTCGAAGCCGGGCACCAGCCGTCTATAAGAATTTGTGGTCGGAGCGGCAAAAGCCAGGATAGCCGGTGCGTGCTTAAGAATGCCGCCGATGGAGTACAGGCCGGTCTCGCTAAGTCCTGCATAACCGGAATCGGCGAACAAAGGTTTACCGCCTTTCCACAACGAAAAGTGCGTGTGCATACCACTGCCGTTATCATCAAAAACCGGCTTTGGCATAAACGTAACCGTCTTGCCGTTGCGCTTGGCCACGTTCTTTACGATGTACTTGTACCACATGAACTGATCGGCCATCTTCAACAGCTCGGCAAACTTCATATCGATTTCAGCTTGACCCGCTGTGGCGACCTCATGATGATGTGCCTCAACAACGATGCCAACCTTCTGCATTTCCAGAGTCATCTCGCTGCGCAGGTCATGATACGTGTCGGTTGGACTGACAGGGAAGTATCCGCCCTTGAAACTCGGTTTATAACCAAGGTTCGGTTCTTCAAAACGTGCCGTGTTCCATGCGCCCTCGACGGAATCGATGCGATACATGCCGGTGTGCTGATTCTGCTCGTACTGAACCTCATCGAAGATGAAGAACTCCGGCTCCGGCCCGATATAGCAGGTGTCGGCGATGCCGGTCTTCTTCAGGTAAGCCGCTCCCTTGCGCGCCACGTAGCGAGGGTCACGTGTGTACTCTTTTCTCGTGATGGGATCGACAATGTTCGCAATCACGCTAACGGTTGTCTCCCTGAAGAAGGGGTCAATCTGAACGGTTGTCGGGTCCGGTATTGCGAGCATATCCGAGACGTGTATCCCCTGCCAGCCGCGAATTGACGATCCGTCAAACCCGACGCCATCTACAAACGTGCTTTCGTCCCAGGTCTCAAGTGGGAACGTACAATGCTGCCACGCACCGAGTAGGTCGGTAAACTTCAAGTCGGCCATCTTCGCATCGTTTTTCTTTGCAAATTCAAAAAATTCTTTCGGTGTCATCATTCAGTTCCTCTCAAGAAGATTTACTATACTTGGTCACGAAACACTGCCAGCGTACACAAATTTTTACCACACTGTCTCTAACTTTGGTGCAATTATCATGCCAAACACCTCGGATTGCCTGTAACTGCTTATTTGACAAATAGATACGCCATGAACACATCACACATTCTTTGGCGATACCGCGACATTTATGTTGTTTTGCATTAGAATGTGACAGATATGTATCATACGGTGCCCCTAATTTTGCTCCAGTCCCAAGATAGTCAGAGGGCAGAGCGTGAATAATTTTTTTATTAAGTCATTTTATGATAGATAGTTATACAAATAAGCCCGAATTTAGTAAAATTTGAACGATTACATGGTTGTCATATTTAGTCATATTTATTACAATTATGTCGCGCGGCAGCGCAGATGTAACAAAATATAGCCTTTGGCGTTTATCTGAAGGAGTTCTGATTGTGAATAGTAACGAGGTAAATGGCACCCGTAATGTGCGACAGTTAGAGACCTTGTACAACATCAGCAACATTCTCGCCACAGGCGGACGACAGCGGGAAATTCTTGCGGAGGTTCTCGACATGCTGGACAGTGAACTTGGCATGAAGAGTGGCGCCATAACGCTTCTGACACCGGACCGCAGCGAGAGCATGATTGAAGTAGCACACAATTTTCCCGAGGCACGCAGCCGAAAGTTACGATACCTGGCAGGTGAAGGCGTAACAGGACAGGTGATGCAAACCGGAAAACCCATGGTCGTTCCGAAAGTATCGGAGGAGCCGTCATTCCTGGACCGATTCGGCAGGCGAGACCTGGCAAAAGAAGAAATCAGTTTTATCTGCGTCCCCATTTCTATCGGCAAAGAAGTAATCGGAGCCATTTCCGTGGATTTAGTTTTTAATGAGGCAGAACCCTTAGAGGAGGACATGCGCGTTCTGACCATTGTCGCGAGCATGGTCGCCAAGGACGTCAAGGCAAGGAGGGAAGTGGCTATTCGCAGGCGCCAGTTGCAGGATGAGAATCTGCGTTTGCGACACGAGTTGGAGGACCGTTTTCGCCCGGAGAATATCATCGGCAATTCAGGTGCAATGCGCGATGTGTACAGACAAATTCACACTGTCGCCGGCAGTGACACTACCATTCTTATTCGCGGCGAATCCGGCACGGGCAAGGAGCTCGTCGCTCATGCGATACACTATTCCGGCCCCAAAGCCGAAGGGCCGTTTGTAAAGGTAAACTGCGCAGCGCTGAACGAGAACCTGCTTGAAAGTGAGATGTTCGGTCATGAAAAAGGCGCCTTCACCGGGGCAATACAAAGCCGCAAGGGCCGGCTGGAAGATGCGAACAGTGGTACTTTGTTCCTTGACGAGATAGGGGATTTTTCGGCGGCTATTCAGGTCAAGCTTCTTCGGGTCCTGCAGGAGCGCAGGTTCGAGCGTGTAGGCAGCAACCGCACCCTTAGTACAAGTGCGCGGATTATAACCGCCACAAATCGCGATTTGGAAAAGGGCGTTGATGGCGGGACTTTTCGCCAGGACCTTTACTACCGTATAAATGTGTTTCCTATTTTCCTGCCGCCGCTGCGAGAACATAAGGACGACATTCTCTTGTTGGCCGACCACTTTGTGGAGCAGTACGCAAAAAGGATGAACAAGGACGTTCGACGGATAAGTACGCCGGCTATCAACATGATGGTTGCATATCATTGGCCGGGCAACGTGCGTGAACTGGAAAATTGCATCGAAAGGGCGGTATTGCTGACAACTGATAACGTCATACACGGCCATCATCTGCCGCCGACGCTGCAGACCTCCGATGCCTCCGATACAATCGGCATCGGCTCACTTGAAGAAAGAACGAGTTTGTTTGAGCGCGATATAATCGTCGATGCCCTGAAGCGCTGCAACGGCAACCTTGCCGCCGCAGCCCGTGACCTGGGCACTACTGCCAGAATCATCAGGTACAAGGTCAGGAACCTGGCAATTGACTACCGGCGATACCGCAGGGGTGGGGTTTAGAAGACCCCGGCGCGCCGGCCCCGAGGGGTCGGGATTTCGCAAGGCTCAAGACTTCACTGCGCTCAGCAGACGACGGAGGACCCCGGCGCGAGCCGGCCCCGAGGGGTCGGGATTTCGCAAGGCTCAAGATTTCGCTTCGCTCAACAGAGAACGGAGAAAGAGAGAAGTTCTAAATCCTAAGCTCTATCCCGATTCATCGGGACTAAACAAATACAAACTGACATTTCCCATTTACCCCGTTAGAGACTTTTCCTTCGGGTCTCTAACGGGGTAAACGGTTAAAAGGCATACTTTTCTCCGTACTGAGCCATTGCAGAGCCGTCTTTTCATCTTTTTATATCGAAACCTTTGCCCTCAACGAAAAGCTCACCGACGGCAATGCCACAGGTCACGCTGACTTTGCCGATCACAGGTTACAGAGCGTTAATCTTGAGCGCCATATTCTTTTAATATCTTGATTATCTGTGTATGGCCCATCTCCTTTGCTATGCTTAAAGACGTATAATCTTTACCAGCCTTACTTGCTTTAGCATTTACATCAGCTTTGCTTTCCAGCAACAACTTGACAATATTCAATTGACCATTATGAGCCGCTATCCACAAAGTCGTCGTACCATCGGTTTTACGTTTCACATTCACATCGGCTTTGCTTTCCAGCAACAGCTTGACATTCTCCAAATGACCATTCTGTGCAGCAACATACAAGGCCGTCACGCCGTCAGTATTTTTAGTGTTCACATCGGCTCCGCTTGCCAGCAGGACCTTGATAATATCAGGATGGCTCCCCACAGACGCCGCCCATAAAGCCGTCGCGCCGTGGTGATAACATTTCGCATTCACATCGACACCCTTTTCCAGCAGAGCCCGGAGTGCGGCGACGTCATCTCGGAAAACTGCACGGACAAGGTCATTGGCATCATCAGCGGGACGCTCCGACGAGCAACCTATGGCAAGAATAAGAAAAAGAATGCAAAACAGTTCAGTTTTCATGTTCAGATACCTCCTTTACGATAAACAACTTATAACATTTTCTTCAATCGTTATGAGACTTTTGCTAATTTACTTTACGACAGGTAAAGCTTCATTTGCGACATATCACGCTTACTTTGTCATAGCTAAAGCATTTTAGAAGCTCTATTCTAACAAATTTTATTTCTTTTGCACAAAACGGACATTTTTTCATAATCTGGCACTCCTATATTTTCGCTCGTCTTTTTTTACAATACCACCATCACCGTATTACTCGGCGAACCTTCACCTGCTTTTCCCCTGTTGCAAAACCAGGATAACGGCTTCTCGGGGACGAGATTTACGGCGATAGCGCGATATTCGAGTTTGGTTTTTTCCTGCTGGTGATACTCTGCGTAGTACGCTACGAAGCACGAGTCAACTAAAGTTGCTTCGGTTATTATTGCCGTTGGCTACCATAACAAGGTAAGCGGGGTTAGTGGAAAAGTCAAGTGATTTTGCGGCTATACTCTGCTGGGTATTGCGGCCAGTTCGATTGTCGGTCAATTCGTAAGCAGCCATATCTGTCAATCCAAACATATCATTAATCTCTTTGTAGCTAACAAGTGAGCCTCGCTGGTGATTAGCACCGGCGGATCTACTTGGGAAATCCGGGACAAAAGATATTTGTTGGAGCCCGCAAATTTTGCTATAAGGTGGCCGTGCATATAGACTCATACCAGTTCGGAAAAATTGTCATCGATGGGGTAAGCTACAACAGCGACCTCATAATCTTTGCAGGCTCTGTTCAAGCCAACTGGTGGAGAAAGCAGGGCCATTCGTTGGCCGTCGAGGATTTGACCTCCGTTATTGCGGCCGGGCCTGCGGTGCTGGTAGTGGGCTGTGGAGCATCCGGGCTGATGGACGTGCCCGAGCAGACCAGGCAGGTCCTGCAGGAAAACGGCATCCAATTGGAAGCAGCCGATACCTACAAAGCCGTGCAGCGGTTCAATGAGTTGGCACAGGCCGGGGCGGACGTCGCCGCGGCGATGCACCTTACCTGCTGAGAACTCCAGCGGGTTTTTAGCTTCGCAAACAGAGCCCCAGCCTGATCAGCCTACGCATGAGGCTTGAGCGTATCCGGCCCGAACCTCTGCGATCAGCGCGAGCATTTGGCCGGCCTGTGCGCGGGTGGCCGGGTCCGGGTGAGTTACTCTTGCGTTCCACTTGCGATATTCACTATTCAACCGGCGTCGAGCGTCATCGGCGGTCATGTCGGCTGTTATGCCCAAAATGAACTCGACGTCTTTGTTTTCATAAATGTCAAGCGGCAGAATCTTCTGCACCATTGCCTGGAATTTGTCCGGGTCCAAGCGAAGCAAGTTCGCGAGCCTGCTCAGAACGACGATTTGTTTTTGTTTGATGCTACCGGCGGCCTTGGCCACCCGCAGACAAAGTTCCATCGCCTCATAACGCTCAATGATTGTCGCTGCTTCGGCCATTTCCCTACAGACAGCATCGAAGTTAGGCTGGTTGTGTGCCTCGAAAGTTCCGAGCGCATCTTCCAATGATTGTTCCAGTTCACTGCGTTTCTCAGCTTCACCATCCTTGCTCGCCGACGCACCAATTCCGGTGCCTATCCAGTCGGTGACAACTTTGACTGCGGAGTCATCCACTTTTCCTGCTGACCGGCAGAGGGCTCCAGCCAACCGGACTGTCAGCATTTCGCTGCGCTGCTGATTTTCTTTTGCATCTATATATCCAACCTGGTCGTTTTGATAATCGATTGTTGCCACCGCACAGGCCAGTTCCTGGCTGTCGGCAGAGCAGATTATTGATGTGATGAACTTCAGCTTCCTCTTTCCCTTGCGCGGAAATCTCAGTAAATCGGCACGGATTTGTGCAATCGGCGTCCAGTCTGACAGGATGGTTTCGCGGCTTGGAAGGTTGCCTACACGCGAGTGGAAACAAAAAGCGGGTGAGTCTTCCATCTGGAGCTGCTTAACCGTACTCAGTATGGGCCTTGGCTCTCCTCGCTCGTCCTGAACGTCCGCAATCAAGACCTGCACATCGACACACTTCTGCGACGACGCTGAAATGAGACCTCGAATCTTCACCTCAAAAGCAGCGGTTTTACCACCCTGGTCGTCGGTTCCTTTCATCTCAACCCGACAGTGAAGATCACTTGCTTTTTGTGATTGGCGTGTAGATATGTTTTTTTTGCTGATTACACATCGAGGTATCCACGGTTGCACCCAGCCAAGCCACACGAGCAAAACAAGTAGTATGAGGATAACTTCGAGCATACGCCTACCTCGGTGCGAACATCATTCCACTTTGAAGCCTGTCAGTTCTTGAGCCCTTTGTTCGACATTTGCCCGAGTCAGTTCGTCGTTGGCGCCAACACAGAAGTCAACTTCAAGAGTCTTGCCCGATTCTTCATCCTCGAACCTGCAGTGCATTCGCTGATTCACATCGTAGCTGTAGGCGACCTTGATTGGCCGGCCGGCGGGCCGGTCGTGGGGCAGCTCGAATACCTCCGTCGCAATCTTGTTCACGTAGTCGGGGTCTGTGTCCTCGCCCTGGGTTACTGTTACCTCCAGTTCCTTTTGGCCGTCAGCCATCGTGTAAAACTGCTGCGACTTCTCACAAGGTAGTGGAGTGTTCTTAGGCAGAATAATTCTGTTCTCAATAACGTACTGACCCGTTTGGCGGTCTTTTGGAGCACATATAGTCCCGTAGCTATGGTTGCAAACGTCCTTGAGCTTAACGTTTTTGAGCCCGCTGGAAATGCCGGCCGAAACCTCGTCCGGCTTGTCATTGAGCTTCGTAAGTCCCGCCTGTATCGCCGCGCCGAGTGCAACACACTCATCGACGTTTACCGCTATTTCGGGCGCAAAGCCGAACTTTTGTTCCAGCCGCTTCCGGACTATGGGCATTCGCGTGCTGCCGCCTGCAAGTATGACCTTGTTAATGTCACCAGCTTTACAGCCGGCTTCTTCGAGTATTACTTCAACAAGGATATCCGTCCGGCTTATAAGCGGCTCAATGGCTTCTTCAAACTGCTCCCGACTGATTTCGAGCCGCATGCTCCCGGCCTGGCCGTAGAGCATCTTCTTTACTACGTTTCTTCTCGAAAGGGTCTTTTTGGCGTCTTCGGCCTCGTCCTCATATTTCGCCCTCTCCTCCCCGCAGCTAATCAGCTCCGAACCGGTTTTGTCACGATACCCCTGTTCAAACATTTCCAGTATTTTTTTGTCAAAATCAATCCCTCCGAGTGCGTGGTCTCCCTGTGAGCAAACGATCTGTATGTCCTTGCCTTTTATGTCCAGCATCGTAACATCGAACGTCCCGCCGCCAAGGTCATACACGAGGACTCTGCCGGCAACATCATGCGTCGTAGCATAGTACAAAGCCGCTGCGACAGGCTCATTTACGATTCCTATCACATTCAGACCTGCCATGGTCCCGGCGTCCATAGTCGCCTTTCGCCTGGCCTCGTCAAAGTGGGCGGGAACGGAAATGACCACGTCGGTAATTTCACCGTTTTCGACGCCGGCGTCCTGTTTGAGCTTTTTCAATATCAGACTTGACAGTTCCCGTGGTGTCCACTCTTTTCCGTCGACGCTCAGATGATAGTCTGCGTCGCCCATGTGGCGCTTAATCCACCGAACCGAACGCTCGGGGTTCAAATGTCGTGAATTTACCGCTTCGATGCCAACCCGAATAATACTGCTGTCTGCATCATCGAAATAGATTGCTGAAGGCGTAATCCTTTCACCCTCCGCATTCGGCACTATCTCGCCCTTGCCGATATTATTGAGTATCGCAATCGCCGAAAAGGTTGTGCCAAGGTCAATACCCGCTAAGTTACTCATTTTCGCCACCTCGTAAATCGCATACGAGCTTAAAGATATAGTTTAACCTGTGCTGCTCTGACTATCTTTACGTCTTTGTCGTCAAGAACATACTGGTAGCCTGTCCTGACCACCTTCGCAATCTTGCCCGACAGGTGTGCCTGGCCGGTGCGTTCCCTCTCGTGCACCGCTTCGGCGGCCTTTTCCAGTCCTTTGTAATCCGCGCTGATTTCCGGCTCGAATTGCTCCACCCCGCTGGATTCAAGGGCGAAAACCAGTTCGTCCCTCACATCCTCAAGATACCGCGTGTCTTGACCCTGCCTGACCAGTTTGCTGATGCGCTCGTCAAGATTATCGACACAACGGATAATACGAAGGCAGAATCGCTTTATGATCGTCCAGTCATAACCTTCCTGCAGTTGTCTGACCCTATCCTGTTGCTGAGCCGTAAATTCACGAATGGCTGAGACCTCCTGGGTAAGTTCGTCTAACGTGTTGGCAACAGGTTCGGTTGACATAAGTGCCGAGGGCCCGAATTGTCCGGCGACCTTGCCGAAACTTTGGGCCTGCCGCCCAAGCGAGTCCTTCAGTCCCAGTGAATCGGCCAGGCCTTGCCCCCGACGCCGGCCAAAATAACTCCTTTCGCCATCAGCCTCGGTTTTGTCGGATGTGTGCTGTTGACCTTGCCGACCGGTGGCAGGGTCCCGCTGCTCGGGTGAAACCACCTCTACTATGACATTGTCGGAGTCCTGTGCGGATGACTTGGCCCTTTCCTGCCATGACTGTCCAAGCCTGCCAAACGAAGCAGGGATGACGTGCTGCCCACGGTATGTAAGACCAATAATAAGACCTGCCAGAATGCTTAAGGTTGACGCACCGAGAAGGCAATCCGTCAACATCACCTTGTTCTTATATCTGCTGACTTCTTCACGCCAGTTGTCGCCATACAGAACGTCGGCAAAAATCGGTGCTGTTTTATTACCTTTGGCCAAATCCGCTAAGTCTGCTTTCAACCTGAGTTGCTGCTCCTGTCTCAACTGTTCCTGCGTCTTTAGCCTGGCCTGTTCATCATACAGGCTGAAATAATCGGCCGCGATGCTGTCGGCTTGCAGCTTATAGTGGGCTGTTTTGCGCTGTTCGTGCATTTTAGGCAGAAGCGCCACTACAAGTCCTGCTATGCCAGCCAACATAAGGGCCGATGACCGTATGACCCATTTTCTGTTCATGGTCTCAAATCGTGAAATAACTGTGCCGCGTATTTAACTGCAAACTCACTAAGTAAAATATAAGTAACGACAATCGACCGGTCAAACCATCCCTTATGAAGGCTTTCAGGTTACTTAGGACCTATAATACCCCCCTCCACACCGCTCAAGCCAACACCACCTTTCTCCACGGTTGCCCTCTTCAGATGCCTTCGCCCTGCGGCGGCTTTCGTGGGCTCATCCGGTCGGCTGACCGAGGGCTCAATGCCCTGATGCAAGAAAGAAAAGTCAATCCTGCTCCGTCTGACTGTACAGTTTTCCAACAACGCATGCGATTACTTGACATAACCGGCCGTTGGCTCCTGTTTTTTGCGCCGCCTTACACTCTATTGGCCCGTTAGGCACGCCGATTGCATACATTAAGGCTGGAGCGAAAGTTAGCCGTTTCCGAGACCGAATGCGGCTTCGCCTCATAATGACATGGGCTTCGCCTCATAATGACAAGGAGGCAATGGACATGGATTACGAAAAAGCGAAATGGGTTCGCAAATACAGCAATAGGGCATTTAATTGCTGGCGAGGCCGGGTGCATGCCATTGCGATATCGCAGCAGTACCGCCGCCAAATCAAAACTGACCTCGCACAGCACTACGACGACCCGTTGAGGCGCCAGTTTGTGGAAATGACATGGGCTGACTGACTTAGCGCTCGGTGCGGAGAGTTTACGCTGCCGGCCACTTCAAAGCCCGGTTGCCAGGACACCACCGGTAAATGTTTTATCACGACTGTGTTTGCCGATTGTCGCCAAGCCGAACGACGGCATACACCAGTGCCCCTAAAAGCCCCGTCAAAAGTGCGATGACTATCCACAACCCGGAGCCGGCGTTTCGCCTGCGTATATCCTGGTATACCCAAACTGCAACAAGGATATGCACAATGCAGGCGATCACCAGAAGCCCGAACATCTTTCCATGTGAGCAGTGCCCGGCGTAGGCCGGATGCTTTAACGGCATTCGCTGTTGCTCAAGGTCGGCACGGTGTTTCTCCAGCTCAAGCTCCCGCATCTTCTGATTGAAGTCCATTTCCGCTTCGCGCTGCTGAAGCGCCATATGTTGTTTCTTCAACTCGATTTGCCGCATCCTTTCACCGGCTTCGGCCTGGGCCTCAAGTTCAGCGAATTCCAACTGCATGTTGCGCATATGTATCTCGCGTTCCATCTCCTCCTCGGGTGTAGGTTCTCCCTCGAAGGGCTCTTGCGCAAAAACAGCCGGTGAAACGAACATAGCCGTTAAGACTGTGATTAACAGACATATCTTCATTTTATGTCTCCGACTTAGTCTTATTTGCGATAAACAACGATATATTGAGCTACTTTTCTAAAAGGTGCCTCGCACCATATTTAATCGCCGTCCGGGCTATATATATTAACGTAAAAAAGGGTGTCCGGCAATAGTTTTTGATGGATTTTCGGTTATAATGGCGGTTCAGAAATGAAAGGTGAGAACAAATGCGTAGAATCACGGTTTCAGTCATTTTGCTCTCAACAGCCGTTACTGTTGTGTTGGCGATGGTCATCATTCCAGCCAAGTGTGCCCAAAAGAAAGGACAAAGCATGAAAGAACAAAACGAGTCTATTTTGCAAGGCGGCCTTACAAACCCGGTTATTACAGTTATTTGCGACAATAACCCGTATACGGATGGACTGGAAACGGCGTGGGGGTTTTCCTGCCTTATAAGCGGCACAGAGAAAACTATCCTTTTTGATACCGGCCCCGACGGCAGATTATTGCTCGACAATATGGCCAAATTGGCAGTAGAACCTGAAAGCATAGACACAGTTTTTCTGTCTCACATTCACGGCGACCATACCGGCGGCCTGCATGGTTTTCTTGAAAGCAATTCTGACGTTACCGTCTATCTGCCCAAATCATTCCCAAAAAGGTTTAAGCGCGAAGTGGAAGGCACAGGAGCGCAAATAGTCGAGGCCGAACAACCTTTGAAGATTTGCGAAAATGTCTATTCCACCGGCCAGCTTGGAAGACTGATAAAGGAGCAGTCCTTAATCGCGCAGACAGAAAAAGGCTTGATAGTGATAACCGGCTGTGCGCATCCGGGTATCGTGAAGATAATAGATACAGCAAGGCAACTGTTGAAGAAGGATATTTTTTTGGTAATGGGCGGTTTTCACCTTGAATGGGCGAGCTCGCGGAAGATTGAGAAAATTATTTCGGCTTTCAAACAATTAAAAGTGCGGTATGTCGGCCCATGCCATTGTTCAGGTGATAAAGCAAGAACCCTGTTCGAAAAACACTTCGGCCCGGAGTATAAGTATATAAATATCGGTGCCGGCAAAGTCATAAACACGGCGGATTTGCAATAAAGCTGAATTTGTGTTTGTAGCCGGTCCGCTTACTCAGAGACTTTGCCGCTTTGCCGAACTTGACAATCCTGCCGGGGTAAAATAGAATATGGTATCAATTTTGGCTCTGAAAGCGCTCTGTAGAGAATTTTCTGGATGTCATTCTGAGGCGAAGCCGAAGAATCTCAGCCTTTCGGCGAAATCAGATTCTTCATCCCGATAAATCCCCGAGGTATCGGGACACGCGGGATTCAGAATAACAATTCACACATGATTTCTACAGAGCACAATGAATTCTTAAGCAAAAGGATAGAAGCCGAATGTCTGAGAATATTGATGTATCGTGGATGAAGATGTACGTGGCGGTGTTGATGGTACTTGCGATGTTTGTTTCGTCCTGCAGGAAATCGTCCCCGCAGAATACCAAGCCAGCTGACACTGCGGTGGCTGGTGCTCCAGCCGCTGAAGTTATTGCCCCTGCCAAACCCCAATTGGTTCCTGTTCCGATTGAACTGCCCATGCCGATGTTTGTGGGCACACCGCAGAATATCCGTGGCGTTAGCCGACTGGCCAAACCATTAGGCAAACCGAGGCCGCCGTTTTTGGCCCCTCCCGGAACCGAAAACATTGCTTTTGAAAAGCCGATTGCCGCCAGTGATGAGGAGCCTATCATCGGCGACATAGAGTATATCACCGATGGAGATAAAAGCGCCGCCGACGGCAGTTATGTGGAGTTAGGTCCTTTTGTCCAGCACATCACCATCGACCTCGGCGCAGAATACGACATATATGCTGTTTTGTTCTGGCACTACCACAAACAGGCGCGCGTTTACTTCGATGTAATCGTACAGGTCTCCAATGACCCCGATTTTATCACTGACGTCTCCACTTTGTTCAATAATGACGATGACAACTCAGCCGGTCTCGGTGTAGGCCGGGACCTTCATTACGTTGAGACAAATGAGGGGAAGCTCATCGACGCCAAAGGCACGCGAGCCCGCTACGTCCGCCTTTACAGCAACGGTAATAACGCCAACGATCTTAACCACTATATCGAAGTGGAAGTGTTCGGCAAACCTGCGAAATGAAATCTTCCAGGAAATGTTGCACCCTCATCTTGCTTGTGGCACTTGTCGCCCTTGCGCTGCGTCTGCCGCGCCTGGCGAATCGCCCCATGCACGGCGACGAGGCCGTTAACGCCGTCAAGTTTGGCGTTCTGCTGGCCGAAGGCTTCTATCACTACGACCCACATGAATACCACGGCCCAGCGCTCAACTATTTGACACTCATTCCAGCCTGGCTCGGCTCCGCTGAAAAACTGGCACAAGTCGGCGAGTTTACCGTGCGAATTGTGCCTGTTTTCTTCGGGATTCTTTTGGTCTTAATGCCTCTGCTGCTCACTCGCGGCCTGGGCAAACCCGCTGTTCTCGCAGCGGCTTTTACTGCTGTCTCACCGGCGATGGTCTTCTATAGTCGCTATTACATCCACGAAATGCTGCTGGTCTGTTTTACATTTGGTGTGATTGTTTGCGGCTACCGGTACGCGCAGAGCAAAAAGGCCGCATGGGCGATATTAACCGGCCTGTTTGCAGGTCTCGCATACACCACCAAGGAAACCTGCATCATCGCTTTCGCTTCGATGCTACCGGCTGTTTTGCTTACCGTGATAGTCTTCCGGCGGCCCGAACTTACCTGCAATAGCAAGCCTGCGGCAAAGATCTGGCATATCATCGCCGCCGCCGCAACCACAATAATAATATCGGTGTTGTTTTATTCGTCATTTCTTACCAATCCTTCAGGCGTTTTGGATTCGGTCAGGGCCTACGGGACTTATTTAAACCGCGCAACCCAAAGCCCACTGCACATTCATCCATGGTACTACTATCTCAAAATGCTTATCTATTCCAGATATGGTGCGGGGCCTGTCTGGAGTGAGGGTTTTATCATTGTATTAGCGGCGATAGGTTTTGTTGTTGCGGTAACAGGAAAATCCTCGCGCAACGACCCCGGCGCGCCGTGGCTTCGCTTCTTCGCCTTTTACACGCTCACAGTAACCGCGATTTATTCCGCAATTGGCTATAAAACCCCATGGTGTATGCTGACGTTTCTGCACGGCATGATTATTCTTGCCGCCATCGGCGCGACGGCCTTAATTCAGTTCTGTCCGAATCTCTTAAGTCGCAGGATTCTGGGGCTGATATTTATTTTCGGCTTGTTTCACCTCATTTGGCAGGCGTACCAGTCTAATTACACGTTTTCTTCCGATCAAAGGAATCCGTATGTTTACGCCCATTCCACGACAGACCTCTTCCAGATTGCCGAGCGGGTCGAACAAATAGCCCGGGTACATCCGTCCGGATACAGCATGCACATCGAGGTTATCTGTCCGAACGATGACTATTGGCCGCTGCCCTGGTATCTGCGTCGTTTCACCAGCACCAGCATCGGCTGGTACAGCAAGGTTGATAACAGTGCGCCGATTGCACCGCTTATCATCGCTTCACCCGCCGTCGAAGCTGCTCTAAGCAGAAAGATGTACGAGATCGGGCCGCCAGGTGCGAGAAATCTCTATGTGCCGCTGTTCGATACGTATCTTGAGTTGCGCCCAGGCGTTGAGATAACAGGATTCGTAACCAAAGACCTGTGGGACAAGTTCCAGGTGACAAACGATGACTCAGCCGAACAACGACCAGTTCCTTAGCTGCATACCGGATTCGATATCAGCAGCGCATCATTTCTCGCACGAGGCGATGGCGACGGTCTTTGAGATATTTATCGCCCACGATGACGCCCGTTATGCAGGCCAAGCCGCCTGGGCCGCTTTCAATGAGCTTGACAAAATCGAGCAGAACCTGAGCCGTTTCATTGAAAACAGCGACATCTCTTTGATTAACAACCTCCCCGCCGGCCAACCATTAAAACTTGGCCTTGATGCCTTTGGCTGCTTGATGCTTTCTGCAAAGATTTATGAAGAAACCGGAGGGGCCTTTGATATTACAATTGGTTCTTTATTGGACTGCTGGCTCACCGAAGACCAAACGCTGCGCAAACCTTCCGGCCGGGACCTCAGTTTTGCCTGTCAACACACCGGCATGAGCCTGCTGAAGTTGGATGAAGCAAGTCATACTGTAACACTATCAACCAGCCCCGTGCAAATTGACCTCGGTGGTATCGGCAAAGGTTACGCCGTTGACCGAATGGCCGAACTGCTGGGCGACTGGAGCATTGATACAGCTTTGATTCACGCAGGGTTTAGTTCGGTCCGCCCGCTTGGCGGACCCCCACAGGCCATTCGCCGCGTTGCCGCGTCGCAACGGGAAGGCTGGCCGGTTACATTGACCGATCCTCGTAATCGCAACCGAACCCTGGCCCGGCTCTACCTGCGAGACCAGGCCCTGAGCGGCTCAGGTCTGCAAAAAGGCCCCCATATCATCGACCCCCGCACCGCCATGCCGGTTGAAGACAAGCGTGCGGCTTGGGTCTCGGCACCCGATGCCACAACAGCCGATGCGCTTTCGACCGCATTTATGGTCATGGCCCCCGACGAGATAAAAGACTATTGCCTGCGCCGGCCCGATACACAAGCCATGATTATATTGCAGGGCGAAAACTCGCAAACACCGCAAGATAAGATTCTGCGTTTCGGCTCTTGGAAAAAGGCCCGATAACCGTTGACCTATAAAGGATAAACAGCCGCTAAGGGCCTTTCTGATTAAGGCACGACCGCAATTACCCGATTATGCGTATAGGAGTGAATGTGTACTGAACGTGTAAGTGTGTCCATTTTTAGCCCTTACACTCAAATTAAGCTAATAAAGGAATGTCAGCTATGCAGACGGTCAGGACTTTCACAGTCAAGCCCTCGCTGCCGGAGTCCCTGCAGGACCTAAGGGTTGTCGCGAACAATATGTTCTGGTCGTGGCACGCCGAGATTACGGACCTGTTCAGACGCATCGACTACGATTTGTGGAAGCAGTACGTGCACAATCCCGTTAAGCTGCTCGGAAGCGTCTCCCAGGCCAGGCTGGAGGATTTGGCCCGGAACGAAGGCTTCATCTATCAATTGCAGCAGGCTAAGGCAAAGATGGAAGCTTCTCTCAATGCTCCCAGTTGGTTTGACAAGATATATGACAAAGGCACCAGTCCGCTGATAGCTTACTTCAGTGCCGAGTTCGGCATTCACGAGTCTTTGCCGATTTACTCCGGCGGCCTGGGTATCCTTGCCGGCGACCACCTGAAAAGTGCCTCCGACCTGGGTGTGCCTCTGGTCGGTGTGGGGCTCATGTATCAAAAGGGCTACTTCCGTCAGTATCTCAACACGGATGGATGGCAGCAGGAGCATTACATAGACAACGATTTTCACAATATGCCGGTAGAACTCGTTCGCAAGAAGAGCAAACGACCCATCACCGTCAGCGTCCAGTTTCCGGGCCGGAGCGTTGTTGCCCGAATATGGAAGGTCTCGGTGGGGCGGGTGGCGTTGTATCTGCTCGATACAAACGTGCCGGCCAACTCACCGCAGGACCGTGTCATTGCACAGTCACTTTACGGCGGTGATGTTGAAACGAGAATCAGCCAGGAGATAATGATTGGTATTGGAGGAATCAAGGCACTATTTGCCATGGGGATGAAGCCGACCGTCTGTCACATGAACGAGGGGCACGCGGCATTTATGGCCCTGGAAAGAATTAGACGGCTCAGAAGCACCGGGAACATGACCTTTGACGAAGCTGCCGAGGCTGTCAGGGCCGGTAATGTGTTCACGGTACACACATGTGTCTCGGCGGGCAACGATGAGTTTGAACCCGATCTTATGGACAAGTATTTCGGCCACTACTACGGCAAACTGGGTGTAAATCGCAAGCAGTTTCTTGCTCTGGGCAGGATTGACCCTGACAATGACAGCGAAATGTTTAAGATGCCTGTCCTTGCTATGCACATGAGTTCTAATCGTAATGCCGTCAGCCAGCTTCACGGCGAAGTAACGCGCAAGATTTGGGCCGGCCTGTGGCCGCAGCTTCCCGTTGATGAGGTGCCGATTAAGGCGATTACGAACGGCGTTCACCCAAAGAGCTGGCTAAGTGCCGAGTTGAACTCCCTTTATGAGAGGTACCTCGGCTCGAATTGGTCCGACGAGGCCGTTGATAAGTCCATTTGGCACAACATTGACCAGGTGCCGGACGAGGAGCTTTGGCGAATACACCAGCGGTGCAAGGAGCGCCTGGTGGGCTTTGTGCGCCAAAGGCTCAAACGCCAGCTCCAGAGGCGGGGAGCCTGTCATGCCAGGCTCGGCTGGGCCGAGGAGGTGCTTGACCCCGAGGCGCTGACCATCGGTTTCGCCAGACGCTTTGCAACGTACAAACGCGGTAATCTGTTGCTTAGAGATGCCCAGCGACTGACAAGGTTGTTAACTGATGTTGATAGACCCGTTCAGATTATATTTGCCGGAAAGGCCCACCCGAAAGATACGCAGGGTAAGGAGATAATCCGACAGATCGTTCATTTTGCTTCGCAGCCGGACATTCGCAGACGAATGATTTTTCTTGAGAACTACGACATCGATATCGCCCGTTATCTTGTTCAGGGAGTTGATATTTGGCTGAATAATCCCCGCCGACCGATGGAGGCCAGTGGTACGAGTGGGATAAAGGCCGCTATCAATGCGGTACTGAACATCAGTACCCTTGACGGCTGGTGGTGCGAAGGTTACACGCCTGAGAATGGCTGGGTTATTGGGGCCGGTGAGGAGTATGACGATACCGAATATCAGGATGAGGTCGAGTCGCAGGCGATTTTCAATCTGCTTGAGAACGAGGTTGTTCCGCTGTTCTATTCCCGCTCGGCCGACCGATTACCTCGACCGTGGATACGCCGCATGAAAAACACCATTAAGTGGTGTGCGCCCAGGTTCAATACGAACAGGATGGTGGCCGAGTACACGCGCAAGTTCTATAATCCCGCCGCAGCAAGGTGGCGCAGCCTCACCGATTGTGCAATGGAAAAGGTCAAGGCGCTCTCTGTATGGAAGTCCGGCATCAAACAAGCCTGGCCTGATATTGCGATAGAGGCTGTGGATGTCCGGGTCGATAACGGCGCGGATGTTTCAACGTTAAATGTCAAAGAACCTCAGCTCGAGGTGGGCTCACAGTTGCAGGTCACCGCGCGGGTGAAGTTGGGCCGGCTCAATCCTGATGATGTTGCCGTTGAGATTTATCACGGCCGGGTGGATTCCGCGGGCAACATCGAAAACGGCCAGGTCCAGAAAATGGCCTATCAGCAAAACGTTGGAACCGATGGGGTGTCTCTGTTTGCCGGGGCTATACCCTGCAGGATATCGGGCCGGCACGGTTTTGCGCTGCGCATAATGCCCAGGCATGCCGACCTTGTTGAGCCCTATGAGCCCGGCTTGATACTGTGGGAATCCGCAGACCACTCGTGACAGAAGTGTGATTAACCCGCATTTCTCACAGCACCATTGAAAAAAGCCCCCCTCTACAGTATCTAAAAAAGGTTCCTGACCCCTTTAATCTTGCTGCAGTTCTTTTAACATCTCTTCGAGGCTGGTAACAAGGTTAAGCCATATCTCCTCGTCCATTGTATCTCTGACCTCGTAGAGCCAGTCCAGCAAATATTTGATCTGCTCAATTCGTTCGGCAACACTCGGCTCAGACTGTGTCTCGCTGACTTGTTGCTCGGCAGCAGTCTCACTAATCAACATCGATTCGCCACCGGTCATCCTACCCATACCGCCGCCCATTCCCATCATCATCCATATCCCTGTCCCTGATGATGTCCAGCAGGGCTGCCAGAGCCACTCGGTGGCAAAGACAGCGAAGTCGCCGTAGTCCACATCACCATCACCATTTTCCGGCTGAATATCGCAATCAGGATTCCAGTTGTCATCGCACGGGTCACTGAGCCAGGCAGCAGCGAGTACGATAAGGTCTTTAGTGTCAACTATGGCATCATTGTTCCCGTCCAAGGGGTTGTAAATATCATCACATGCCACCTCATCAGAACCCATATCAACTCGCCCGTTGTCAGGACTATAATCATCACCATTGAGAACCCGAACATCGCCATCTATATCCAGCTCGTTATCGTAGCTTTTGGTAGGATCGCCGGAATCTATGCAGGGTGAATCGGTTACAAGGTGCAGGTTTTTATCGATAGTGCCAGGGTAGGCGAATTTGGGGGCACAGTCGATATTTCCATTCTCATCGGTTGTGCATGTCCCGTTGTTCGGGTCGGCCGGGTCCGTAACACATGAATAATGAGTTGTCAGGCCGCCGTACAGTTGTTCAAAGCCGCTGTCGATATTGTTGTGCCATATAATGCAGTTTCTGATGTCCGGCTTGTAGCCGCTTGAGCCGTAAAACCAAATGCCATACAGCTCGTTACGATAGATAGTGCAGTTGCGGACAACAGGTTTACTTGATGGATAGTAGAATCTGATGCCGTAGTACCCGTCCCTGCCGTTTTGATGTATAACGCTGTTTTTTATAGACGCGGTCGAATAATAACAATATATCCCATTCTGCGCGTTACTTTGAATGCTGCTGTTATTTACTGTTAGCTTGTTCCCAATGCCGTAGCTGTAACTGTAAATACCGTGATAACCGTTGCTTTCGATAATGCACCAACTGACTTTGATACTGGCATAGTAAACCTCTATACCGTAGCGAACGTTGTCCTCAATAATACATTTCCCAATTCCCGAATTACTTCCGCTACAATAGACTCCTGTTTTGCCGTCTTTGATGTAGAAGCCATCCAAGATTGTGTTAGAGCCTGTTGAGACCACTCTGTCGTTCGTGTCGACTCCGTCGATATAACCGGTCAAGATGCTTCTATACGCAGTCAAATCGCGGTCGTTCGGGTCAAGTGTAGCCGGCTCTGTACCTGCAAAACCGCCGTAAACTTCTATTCCGTCAGGTATCTCGAAGGTATTACACGGATCGTTGCCGGGTGAGTATGTCCCTTCTGCAGCCCATATCTGGTTTCCGCAGCCTTTTTCGGCCCGGGCGAGCGCATCCTGCAAATCCGTATAGGCATCAGCCCATGAGGCTCCTGTTTCTGCGCCTGTTGCCGTATCGTCAACGTAGATAATATCTCCTCCCCAGCAGCATACGGGTGTCTCTTCGGTCGCCTCGTTATATGCAAAATCGCTCTCGGCTGAAACGGCATTGACTAATTTTCCTTCAGGTTCTGCCCCCTCGGTAACTGTAACTGTGAGTTCTAACACAACAGGCTCATCCGTTGCACTTAGAGCACCAAGCTGCCATGTATACGTATGGTCATTGGGGTCATAATTAGGGTCGCTCCCACCAAAGGCCACACCCTTGGGAAGGTAATCTATAACTGTTACCCACTCGTGGTCCAAACCACAGGGGTCAATGATGATTGTATAGGTTATCCAGTCGTTGGGGTCAACGCAGGTAACAAAATTGGGGTCATCGTTTACATCGTCAATCTTGAAAACACCAATCACCGGAGGTTTGTACTGAGGCCCGATTGCTATCCCTGCAGGTTTATCTCCCGTAAAATCGTCATCGTACTCAGTATCTGTCAGGATTATGTAGTTGGCATCCGATGGTGTACAGTCTGATACGTCATAGACCTCGACAGTGCCCGAAGTTCCATATTCAGTATTATTTGTCGTGGTATAAATCAATCCGTTATCGGAATCAACGGCTATATCCATAATAATATAGCCCATGTCTTTTTTAATGGCGGTTTCCGGGTCATCCGGGTCGCCGTTCAGGTAGTATCTGAGCAGATAATTATGATAGCCGTACTGTCCGTTGAAATAACCACCATAAAGATAATTGTTCGGGTCTATGCCCATCCCCGCAACCCGTTCACTCATTTTAATGCTTCCTCCGAGAGCCCAGTCGGTGGTTTCATAGTATTGCACAGTTTTTGAACCGTTGCTGACAAAACAGAGACCCTGGTTTTCGTCCAGGGCCAGATCATACGCGGTACCTTCGATTCCCTCCAACTGCCTGTACTCACGTTCTGGGTAACAGGGGTCATTGGGATGGACGAGAGATAATGTGTTTTCGTTTTCATCATAAGTATAGGTGTACAAACGACCGCCACTTCTTGTCAAAACATAAAGGAAAGAGTTTCCTTCATCGACAGCCATTCCTGCAAGATTGCTTACCCCGGTATTAAATTCATCGGTATCCGGGTCTCGGCTTAAGGTTTTGGTTGATGCCCACGAGATTATAGACTCACCCTCGTACGTTACAAACATGCGCTGCTTTTCGGGCCAGACACAAAATCCTGTTGCACCGATTCCAAAATTTTCGGTATCTTTGATCGTAGCCTGATAGTCTATATGGTCTCCGTTAACCAGATATGCCTTGACCTTGCTGTTGCTGTGACTTGCCACGGCGAAGACAGATTCAGCGTGAACAGCTCTCGACCCTACGCAGACGAAAAATAAACACAATATCACACACAAAACTTTTTTCCTGGAATTCATTGTCTTGCTCCTTCCTGTCCTCCATAGCTTTATGCGTAGGAGGATCGTTTTCTCGTTTGTCCTTCTTTTTAATTGACTACCTTGTTCTCCTGTTTCTCAAAATTACTACGCCTAAACCAAGCAGCATCACCGAACATGGCTCGGGTATTATATGGAACTCTACATAGTCAGAGCTTGGGATATTCAGATTAATACTGAACGGAGAATTGTCGCCCCAGTGACCGGTCAGTAAATTTCCAGGCGGATCATACAGGTAATCCAGGCAAAAAACATGTATCATTGCCTCCTCGATTGGCTCCCCGTCTTCTAAAGGCATCCTCCATAAATAATCAATTGTTCCACCGCGAAGATATGCTTTGTTCTCACCACTCGCGACTATATAATCCAAATATCCTCCAGTCATATTAACGGTTGATTCCCACCCAGCTTCGATGAAGTTGATTTCTCCGCCCTCAATGTTTAACGTACTGTAATCTCCCATGTCAACCACCCAAATCCCACCGAGCTCAATGTCCGTAATTGGTTCTGTATTTTCTATTGTTGCCACAGACCAATCAACAAGGTCTAACCAATCAATTTCTCCACCTGTCATAACCAATGAGTCATTACCAACTAGGTAAAGGAAATCAAAATCATCACTTGGTCCGATGTTGTAAATAGCCGCCTGCACCACACCTGAACCCATCAGTAAAACTGTGAAAATTGTGATAATTATTTTTTTCATAACTCGCTCCTTTCGTTTTCTAAAATCTCTTTAGTTCCCAACGTTTTTGCCGACAATAGTATAACCTTATTATAGCAATAGTTAATCCCTAAATCAAGCCCAAATTTGTATTTATCGCGGAAATGCGCAATAAAAAGGGCACCGCTAAGTCGCGCTCGTTCGAGGCCCGCTAAAGCCTAATCGGAACACGCAAACGATGCCCCTAAGCCCGAAGGCAAAGGAGCACCAACTTTTATGCGTCTCCGATTTGAAAAACTTAGCGGTTTCGGACGAAACGCCAAAAGTTCAGTGAACTTCGGTATTAAATTGTCATTATTTATCATTTTAACCACCTACCGCCTACCGCCTCCAAATCAAGAAAAACCCCCCGAAAAAACCCGAAAAATTCCAGTATTCCAGTCAAAACGCGTGAAAATTAATCCAGATGTGTTTAACTTCGTTAATATAGACAAGTTATGCCGGGACAGAGTGCTTTTTTCAATCGTGCTGTGCCAAACACGGCCTAACCGTGTATATGTTGATTGACCACCCCTCACTCATCACTCCCCACTAAATACTATTCACTAAACACTAACGACTACACGTTATCCGCTTTCCTTGATGCTTATGAGCTGGTAAACCTCTTCGGGCGAGGCGGCATTTTCGAGTTTTGTCTTGAACTCTTCGTCTAACATAAGTCTGCTGATTCTGGCCAGTGCCTGGATGTGAGGGCCCGTGCGGTCGGCAGGTGAGGCCAGCAGGATGACAATAGAGACCGGCTTTTGGTCGATGCTGTCGAAGTTTACAGGTTCCGCTGCGATGCCGACGGCCATCACCAGTTCCACTACGCCGTTGCACTTGCCGTGCGGAATGGCTATGCCGGAGCCTATGCCCGTGCTCCGGGTCTGTTCACGGGCGAAAACCGCTTCAAGGACAACGTCTCTGTCAACCAGCAGGTTGTTCTCGGCCAGGATATCGACTAATTCAGTTATCACCGAATCTTTGTCTTTACCATCCAACGGCGTTTTAATACATGTCGGCTGAAGGATCTGTGTTAATATCATAGA
Source organism: uncultured Pirellulales bacterium (assembly GCA_964563335.1). GTDB lineage: Bacteria > Planctomycetota > Phycisphaerae > Sedimentisphaerales > Anaerohalosphaeraceae > QNBT01. The sequence continues at coordinate 17,282 of CAZLWL010000012.1, read as the reverse complement.
AATTCGACCGTTCCTGCGATACCTTATTCATAGGTTAATGCATAAACATCACATTATATCGATTTATTATCGTCATTGCAACAAATTTTACAAATATTTTTCTTATGACTTTTCGGCGGTCACCTGGATATTACCGATGAGCTTGCACTGTGAGGCCTTTATCAGCGCCGCTAATCGTGTCGCCTGAGTCGTGTTTTGGGCAAAAATAATGCTGCACTGAGCCGCCGAGACAATTTGCGTCCGGTCCGGGCTGCTGTCAAGATACGGTGCGTTAATCAGCACCCAATCGAACTTCTCAATCGCCGCTTCCACCAGAGGCTTGATGTTCATCTGCTTTATCCTCGTAAAGTTATGTCCCGGCCAAATCAACAAATGCTCAAATGGTGTCTTGTAAGGCTTCGGCCGTAAATCTTTCGGGTCCACCTTGTCGGCGAGGTTAAACGCCCTGGCGACCGCATCTCGCTTCAGGTCGAGGTCGATTAACAGGCATCGTTTTTTTTGCTCGGCCAGTTGGATCGCCACGTTAACCGGAATCGTTATCGGAAGGCAATTGAGCCCGGCCGCTGCGAACAACACGCTCTTGTACTTGCCGCCGATCTGCAGTATCCTCTCTGTTATCAACTGATAATCGGCACTGGATATCCGCTCACGCCCATCTTTATCAAGCGGGCCGGTTGCCTTTGGCTTTGCGCCGGTCTTCTTAGACCTTATCTTCCAGAGCAGCAGCCCAAAGACCATGATAACAATGACCGCTGCGCAGCCAATCGTGATCAGCGCCCAATACCTTATCAAAAGTTCAACTATTCGACCTGGTGACATAGTCTGTAAAATATGAACCACATGCTTAATTGTTAACGTAGCCTCACCGGGCATCACGCCTCCGGTCCTCGTCGGCGCAAAGCCTTGCTATGTCTAATGTTACGATGCCTGCAATAACTTCCTGCTGTGCCGGGTTCAGATTATCCACGCCTTTGATAACACCATGAACGCCGGGGCTTAACTGCAGTGCCGTTTCGGCGGCTTCACCGGCATCGCCGGCCGCTTTCTTCGCCTCGCGGATAATCCGACCGATTGTCCCGGTTGCAGGTCTTACGTTGGTGATGGTGCTTTGCTCGGTGAATTTGGCCCTTCGCATTGAAGCGTCCCTGCGCTGCTCGGCAAGAATCTGCTGGGCAAGATTAAACCGTGGAATCTGTTTGTCAGCCTCTTCACCACCGCTGGCCTCGGACGCAACGCCTGCGGCTCCGGCCTTCGCCTCGGCCCTGACTGCCGCAGCTTTGGCCTCTTGCTCAGCCTTGATGCGGGCCTCGACCTCCGACTTAGCTTTTTCTTCCGCCTCGGCTCTGGCCTTTACCTCCTGCTGGACCTTTTCAGCTGCGGTCTTGGCCTCTTGCTCAGCTTTGACGCGGGCCTCGGCCTCGACTTTGGCTTTTTCTTCCGCCTCGGTCCTGGCCTTTACCTCCTGCTGAGCCTTCTCGGCCGCGGCCTTGGCCTCTTGCTCAGCCTTGGCGCGGGCCTCGGCCTCGGACTTAGCTTTTTGTTCCGCCTCGGTCCTGGCCTTTACCTCCTGCTGCGTCTTCTCGGCTGCGGCCTTGGCCTCTTGCTCAGCCTTGACGCGGGCCTCGGACTCGGACTTAGCTTTTTGTTCCGCCTCGGTCCTGGCCTTTACCTCCTGCTGCGTCTTCTCGGCTGCGGCCTTGGCCTCTTGCTCAGCCTTGACGCGGGCCTCGGACTCGGACTTAGCTTTTTGTTCCGCCTCGGTCCTGGCTGCCACCTCCTGCTGCGCCTTCTCTCTGGCGGTTCCGGCCTCTTGTTGGGCTTTTTCTCTGGCTGCTCTGGCCTCCTGCTGAGCCTTTTGGGCCGCAGTCTTGAGATCTTGCTCGGCGTTGGTTTTTTCTTCCGCTTCGGCCCTGGCTTTGGCCTCCTGCTCAGCTTTTTCTCTGGCTGCTCTGGCTTCCTGCTGAGCCTTTTCGGCTGCGGCATTTGCCGCCTGCTCGGATTCGGCCTGTGCTTGGGCCCGAGATTGTTCGGCTGTAGCCTCAGTCTCCTTTTCGACCTTGGGCTCCAGCTTGGGTTCGCTTTTGGCCGGTTCTTCGGGCCGGGCTTCGGGTTGCGATTGCGAGTCCTGCTCCATTTTGGCGGGGCCCTTATCGGTAGGTTTTACCTGGGTTTTCGTGGCTGTGGTAGGACTGTCGGAAGATTCTTGCTTCGGCGCCGCGGCCACTGCCTGGCGTGCACGAAGAATATCAGCCCTGCACCGCAGAATATCCTTGTCGATTTGCGCTTGCGTTTCTTGATTCTTTTCCACAGTATCCTCCTGCCACGCCCGAGTTTACCAACTGTACTGAATTAGTCAAGCCTATTGGACCTTTACCCCGATACATCGTGGGAACACCGGTGCCACCGGCAAACTCTGGCCTAAGCATACCACATCCCTATTTAGCCCCGCCCGCCGGGCGTGGTTACTTTATTATCAAAAAATCAATAATCCTTGGTCGGGCCGATCGAAAGCTGTGTGAAATCTCCCGGATTGAATTCGGCGATAATGGCATTGACATCACCGACCGTCACCGCCTTGACCGCCTCCACATCGTCGGCCATGCTCCGATACCGCTGCAGGTAAACCCAGTTGAATCCCAGATTGGTGAGTCTGCCAATGGGCTGCTCACACCGGATCGTAAGGGCGCTCAGGACCTTGTTCCTGGCCTTTCGCAATTCATCGGAACTTACGCCCTGGGCAGTCAAATCCTCGAATATGCCCTGGAGAATCTCGGCGACTTTCGATACATTCTCACTGCCGCAGCGGATATAGCTGTATAATGCCCCAACGCCGTCCATCGATTCATACTGCATCGCTGCTATTTCAGCTATTGCCGGGTCGACCAGTGCCCAGAAGTACCGCGAGCCGGTACTGTCGCCTATTATCATCGCCAGCAGTGAAGTGGCAAATCTCTTTTCATCCTGCATCGACACAGCCGGGCCCATCAGGCAGATATGTTCGCGCACAAGGTTCGCCTTTTTGGTGCGCTGTTTATCTTTGCTGCCGGCGTAAAAGCTTAGTTCTCTTGTCACCTCGCTCGGTGCCCATTTGCCGCATTCGGCCTCGGCCAACGAGCAAAGCCCTTCGAAGTCGAAGTTGCCGCAGCACGCCAACACCATGTTGTTAGGGGCGTAACGGTTGGCGAAGTAATCTCGCATCTGCTCCGCCGTCAGGACTGTTACACTTTCGGCCGTTCCCAAAACGGTGTGCCCGCACGGATGGTTCTTAAAGTGCATGGTTTTGCACCTGTCCATTACATCAAACTGCGGCAGGTCCTTATACATCGCTATTTCTTCTTTTATGACGTTTTTTTCGATGTCGAAATCTTCTTCCCGCAATGATGGCTGCATCAACCGGCTCCACAGCTCGGTTACCTCAAGCAGATACTCCGGCAGGACCGCCGCGTAATAAACCGTGTTCTCCTCACTCGTAAAGGCGTTGTACTTGGCGCCCAGCCGGTCGAACGCCTCGTTTACTTCAAGGGCGCTGAGTTTATCGGTGCCCTTGAACATCATGTGTTCAAGAAAATGCGTAACGCCGCTAATCTCGCTCGTTTCATCGCGCGAGCCTGTCCTGACGAAAAAACCAACCGCCGCCGACTGCGCCGAGGTGTTTATCTCGCCGACAATCGTCAGCCCATTGGCCAGTGTTGTATCCTTAAATTCCATATTCCTTTCTTTTTCCGGCATGGTTCAATTTCGGGTGGCATCCTTTTCGCCGAAGGCGAAAGGGATGGCAGAAGACAAAATCTGACTTATTTGAACCATGCCTTTTTTCTTTCAAACACCTACCCGTCTTGCTCATGCTCGACCTGCTTTGGACCGATGGTTACGACGGTGTAGTCTTCGAACTTGTTGGACTCAAGGAAGGACAGAGCCGAATCAACGCTAATTGCATCGAGTTTGCTCTTTATCTCTTCGAGTGCTCTGACCCTGCCCAAGAGATAATAATCGCCTGCTATCCCGCCCGCCCTTGCGCTGCTTGACTCACTCTGCATAATCAGCGAACTCTTCAGCCCGACCTTCGCCCTTTGCATCTCATCTTCGCTGATACCCGTGCAGAGCCTGTTGAACTCGGCTATTATTACGTCTAAAGTCTCCTGTGCCTTGTCCGGTGTCGTGCCCGCGTAACAACTTACACCGGCAAATTCCTTTATGGTATGATACTGGGCGCCTATCGCGTAACACAGCCCCCGCTTTTCACGGACCTCCGTAAAAAGCCTGCCGCTCATCCCGCCCGAAAGGACCGACACCGCGGTCATAGCGTCGTAGTAATCGGCGCTTGCAATAGTAACCGTCGGCGTCATCAGTCCGATATGAACCTGTGCGCCGTCATGCTGCTCGTGCGTGTATTTGCCGCCTCTTTTGCCAAAAGTGATTTGCCGGTGGACCTCGGATTGGCGGATGTCGAACAGTTCCTCGAGCTGCCTGCAAACCACATCGAAGTCGTATTTACCCGCAACTGCAAAGATTGTCTCGGGCAGATAAAAGTTTTCCTTCACAATGGCCGTGGTCTCGGCTACACCGAGATTCTCCAGCTCGTCGAGTCTGCCCATCGGCGACCTGCCTAACGGAGCCGGATAGAACTTCTCGCGGAGATTGAGCATCACCTTTTGCCGGGGGTCATCATCCATGCCCATCAGACCCTGAATGGCTAATTGTCTCGACAACTCAAACTGCTCCCCTTCGAGTATCGGCCTCAATATGATATCAGCGTATAACTCCAGCGCGTCAGCCAGATTACTTGCCTCAAGAGCTGCCCCTAACGAGATATGGCTGCTTGTTACGGAACTGTTCCGGTGAAGGCCCAGCCCATCGAGAGCATCTATCAACTCTCTGCTGTTTCTGTCACCTGCCCCGCGAAGGAGCCAGTCTGTGATGACCGCTCCCGCACCGCAGCAGCCGTCCGGCAGAGTTGATGCTCCGCTTGGAACCAGAAAAGTAAACGCCGCCGAGCTGATATTTTCTATCGGCTCTCCGAGTATCACCATGCCGTTCTTCAATACGTGCTTATCAAGTCTTTCGGCCATTGTAATTTCTCTAATATACACAAAAGCAAGGCTGGATTGTAATAGCTCATCATATCGTTTTCAACTGTGAAGTTCTGTTTTAGGGTTACTTTTGCTGGGAGAAGTTTCGACAGTTTCGTTGCCAAAACTTATTTGTGCCCCTTATACCCAAGTGCTTTCATGTGTTTCCTGGTTTTGTGGATTTCTAATCGGTGTGCTTGTGCCATAACAGCCCCTTCCGCCTTTCCGAGCCTTTGAGCTGTATGGCGAACTGACTCGTGCGGATAGTATTTTTTTAACGTTTTGATTTCTTTTTCAGTCCAGTATTTTCGTTTCCACAATCCCAATTGTTTGACTTTACGTTGCAGCGAGGTTTGCGAATGTCCGATTTTTTCGGCAGCAACCAGATTGGGATATTTATGATATATTTTTTTGAGCTTTTCAATTTCCTCTTCGGTCCACCAGAAGCACTTGCGCAATCCTATTTTTCTGGCCCGGCCTTGTACTGAGCCAATACTTCTACCTAACATTCCGCCAATTTCCTCTATAGTACGATTGGCATAATGCTTTTTGAGAACAGCATCTTCCTGTTTGGTCCAGCGAATGTCTTGCACAAATCCAATTCTACGAGCTTTCAGGCGTACTGCTACTATGGTACGCCCCAGTTTCTTGGCGATTTTGTTTATATCCAATTTGTGGTAAGAAGTTTCAAGAAAATCGATTTCATCTTTTGTCCAATTTTCCACTTTCCTCGGTAGCCTCAACGTGTCCGTTCGGGCCCTTACCGCCTTTTGAGTTCGCTCCAACCTCTCGGCCAACTCCTCATGGGTTAATTTTTTGTAAAGTTTCTTCAGGAGCTTGTCCTCTTTTTCGGTCCAATACTCCAGTTTGCGAAGATTTAACGCTGTTGCTTTGCCTTGTATTGCCACAGGAGTCCGGTCAATCCTTTCCGTTATTTCATTGATCGGGGTAGTGGGGTAAAGCTTTCTAAGCAAAGCTGTTTCCTTTCTTGACCAGGGCACAAAATAAAAAGGTAGTCGTGGTTCGTATCCGCCGGCATAGTCTTTTGCCAACCCCAGACCGCTGGCTTTGTGACGGACTGCTTCAGCAGTTCGACCAAACCTTTTAGCCAGGACATAGGGATGGGTGTGGTGGTATATTCTTTTAAGCCGTGCCACCTCAGCTTCGGTCCAGAGCTTGCCGGCCCTGAACCTTTTTTTTGTCCTCTTTGCCCTTCTCATCTCTCGTCCGACAAAAAAGTATAGAGGATATCGACGTCCGAATTATAAACCCCGACCTGCGAATCACGAATCACAATGCCGCCGGCCTATGCCACCGCGAGGTCAACTTCTCTCTCAGATTCGTCAAAAGTCACACTTATCTTCTTGCTGACACCCTGGGTCTGCATCGTTATGCCGAACAGCACGTCCACGATGCTCATTGTGCGCTTGGAGTGGGTAATGATAATGAACTGCGAATCCTTCTGAAATTCCTGCACTATCAGGTTAAATCTCTCGATATTGGCCTCATCCAGGGCCGCATCGACCTCGTCAAGAAAGCAAAACGGGGACGGCCTGGTCTTGAATATCGCAAACAGCAATGCCAGCGCCGTCAGGCTCTTTTCTCCACCGCTCAGCAGGCTGATGCTTCTGGTCTCCTTGCCCGGAGGCCTGGCAATTATTTCGATACCGCACTCAAGGATATCGTATGGGTCCTCTAAGAAAATGTCCGCCTTGCCTCCGCCGAAGAGCTTGCGGAACATTTCGTGGAAATTCTCTCTTACCTGCTCGAACGTCGCTTTGAATTTGGCCCTACTCTCTTTGTTAATCCTGCTGATTAACTGCTCAAGCTGGGTCTTGCTCTTAGTCAGGTCTTCCGTCTGAACCGCCAAGAATTCGTATCGCTGCTCAAGTTCGTCCTGCTCTTTTATAGCATCGATATTTACATTACCCAACCGTTCGATTTTTCCCCGAAGCTCGGCAATCTCGGTGCGAATCAACTCCCAGTCCACATCCTCGGCCTGGAAGTTTTCATACGCACCGGCCAAATCGATCTGCAGTTCTTCGGCCACCCGCTGGGTCAGGTCTTCATTCTTCACCGCCAGTTGAGTCATCTCCAGTTCGACCTCGTGTATCTGCTGCTCAATCTCGGTCTGGGTCGCCCGGTTTTCTCTGAGCAGCTCCTCGATTTGCTTTTGTTCGGCAAGCAGGGTGCTTACTTTCTCGTGCATTTGTGTGCTCATCTGCTCGGCGTTTTCTTTGGCCACGAACAATTCAGACACTTTCGCTTCGCTACTCAAAATATCCTGCCGGGTCTGGTCGCTCTGCCTCGCGCATTCGGCCAATTCCGTCCTCGCCGACTCCAAAACGTCCCTTCCATGCTCCAATTGGCTCTGCAAACTCGCTATTTGCTGACTGATAGAGTTTTGCTGCTCGCCTATCTGCCCCAGGCCCACTTTCAGCTCCGTAAGCGCCGCGCCTTTGGTTTCGACCATGGCCTTGTTTGCAGACAGCCGCGCCTCAAGTTCTTCAATGTGCCTGGTCCGGTCGGTATTGATTACCTCCAGTTCATCCAGCTTCTGCTTCGAATCGTATTCCCTCTGGACCGACTCGCCGATCTGGGCCTGTAACATCTCGATTTCGCTGGCTATGACGGGCTGCTCATCACTCAATCGCTTAATATTCTGCTCTGCAAGGCGCTGTCTTGACTCGAAATCAACCTTCTCCGTACTGGTTTCATAAACAGCTGTGCGCAAATCCTGACACATCTTCGCCAAATGCTCACTCTGTCGGCTGTTCCGCCCAAATTCCTGTTCGAGTTGCCCGATTTGCTGTCCAGTCTCTGCCAGCTCGCCGGCGAGCTGAGTTAGTCGGCTTTTGCGTGATATAAGCCCCGCGGCCTTGCCGACCGGCCCGACACGCATACAATGACCGCCCTCGAAAACTTCGGCCTCAACCGTAACGAACCGGTACTTTGGCCCCAACCGGCGTGAAAGCTCAATCGCCGCGTCCATCGACTCTACCAAGACTGTATGACCTAACAGTTGCCAGGCCAACTGTGCGCTCTTGCTGTCGTAATTTACAAATTCGACCATTCTTCCGATTACGGCTGGATACCGCGACAAATCCTGAGTATCTACAAACGGCTCAATCTTGTCGGTACAAATCAAATTTACCCTGCTGTCCAGTTCTTCGCGCATCCGGTCGTCGGCCAGAAAGTCGCCTGTGCTGTTAATCACCAAAGCATCGGCCTTACCCTCAAGTGCCGCCTCAACCGCCGTTGCATAGTCGGCCTCCGCGCTGATCACATCAGCAACAATCCCCTCTATGTAATCGTATCTCTTGTGCCCCCCGTTTGCCTGTGCCTTTAATATCTGCTTCACCGACTCGCTCAGCCCCTGGCGTTCGGCCTCCATGTCGCTCAACACCTTAAACTCACTCGAAAGCCCGCTCTGCGTCTGCTTCGCCTCAGCTAACTGCTTGCTAATATCTTCCTGGCTGCTGTTAATCTCCTTCATCTGGCTGCGCTTGGCGCCAAGGCTTTCCTGAAGTTCGGCGAGAACCTTGTAGATATCATCTAATCTTGCCTGAAGTTGTGCCTTCGCGGTCAAAAGCTGAGTCAACTGTACCTGGGTGTCGTTCGCCCGTCCACTTAGCCGGTCTTTCTGGCCGCTCAGGTTGCTGCGGTAGACGCCTATGCTCTGAATTTCATTGTGCAGTTGGGCCGTCCTCCTCACGATATCGATAATGCCGGATTTCTCATCCTCCAAATCCGCCTCAATGCTCACGCACCGGCTGTTCGTTTGGTTAATAACTTCCTCAAGCTCAACGATGCGCCGTTTCTTCTGTGCGAACGCCTTCTGATTTTCTTCGAACTGCTCCTTACATCCAGCCAACTCACCGTTAAGCCGGCTGCTCTGCGCGGTCAGCTTGTGGATTTGCTCCGCGGCGTTTGTTTTTCTCTGATGCAATTCCTCGCTTCGGTTCTTCAGAAACGTTATGCGCTCAAGCTGCTGCTCGATTTTGCTCCTGGTCGCGACAAGCCGGTTGTCCCAGCGGTTTATCTCTCCTTCGGTCTCGATGATGCTTTTTCCCACCCGGCTCAAAGTCGCATCGTTTCTCGCCACCTCGGCGGCAACGGAACTGAATTTTTCCTCCAGTCCGGCCAAAGTGTTTTTCTTCTCGTTGCTGTCCGTGACGATCTTGTGGTACTGGGCCAGCGAATAGTTCACCTGCAGCTCCTTGAGCCTTTCGGTGTACTGCAGGTAGTTCCTCGCCTTGCCTGCCTGGTATTTTATGCTTCTAAGCTGCTTTTGTACCTCTGTCAGAATGTCCGCCACGCGCAGCATATTTTGCTCTGTCCGCTCAAGCTTGCGAAGCGTCTCCTTCTTATGCGCCTTGTACTTGCTGATGCCCGCCGCCTCTTCGAAAATGACCCTCCGGTCAACATTCGAAGCGTTTAAGAGTCGGTCAATCTGTCCCTGCTCGATGATTGAATACGCGCTTACACCAATCCCTGTGTCCATGAACAATTCCCGGATGTCTCTAAGACGGCACAGCTTGTTGTTTATCAGGTATTCGCTTTCCCCGCTGCGATACAGACGCCGTGAAATCTCAAGCTCATTCGCCGCGTTGCCGCGTCGCAACGGGTCGGGCTCGATGTCGAGGCACTTGACGTCAACCAAGTGCAGACTCACCTGGGCCATGCCGCTGGGCTTTCTGCTGCTTGAGCCGCCAAAGATTACGTCGGACATTTGCCCGCTGCGAAGGCTCTTGGGGCTCTGATTACCCAGAACCCACTTTACCGCGTCAACCACATTACTCTTGCCGCACCCGTTGGGCCCGACAATCGCGGTTATCCCCCGATTAAAATTGAATTCCGTCTTATCGGCAAAGCTCTTAAAGCCGTTAAGGACTATCTTTTCAAGCCGCATTGGCGACTCTCCAGCCCTGATGCAAAAACGTCCCTGTCAATCGATTTTATCCTCCAATTTTGTCATTCCAAACTCGATTTCCCGATTTATCGGTATTCTCTCACCGAAGGTCGTGGATTCCAGCTGGAGTTTATGCCGTACGGAGTTTATCCCGCACCACGATGCGGGGATACGGTGCTGGAATGACATATAATGTATTGCCATCCACTTAACTTTATTCCCTATTGTTATCGGTCATTGGTGCTTGTTTTCTCCAGAATTGCCCCCGCCACTGCCATCGGACCGGCCCTGAATTCGGCCTCGACAGCCCCGTTTTCCACCATCAGTTTCAAAAGGGCCGCTATATCCGAATATGCAACACCCAAACCGGGCCGCATAAGAGGTTTGTCCTCCGCCGGGAGTACCTCGCCGAGGGTGCGTATTACATCGGCCAATTTGAAGCTTGATCTCAAGGGCCCAAACAACATCGGGCTTTTCGGGTGTTTTCGCATGACCGATACGAACTTATCACCACGAGCCGCATTGATCACTATGTTTTTATCTGCCGATTCTATGAAAATATCGTCTTTGCAGTAAATCGGTGTCGCGAACAGAACTATGCGGGCAATGCCGCTGCGTGAAACATAGATCGCCTTTTCGCCCCCGCAAACCACACTGTCGATAAGAAAATCTCGCGACACCGGAGTCTGCGAAACCGAAATATCCCTCAGATTGCGCAACTGCTCGTACGCCGCGAATCGCACAGCGAAGTCCCCGTCCGCAAGGACGCTGTTCAATATCGGTATCGCATCGTTGCGCCTGGCGTTCGCACCAATTGCGCGTATCGCCTCAACCCTGTAAGGCGAGTTGCCGTCTCCGACTATTCGACGCAGAGCCGGCAACGGCCTGTCATCACCTACGCTGAGCATACATGCTGCTGCGTGGAAACGAATCCTCTCATCGGACGCCCCTAAAAGCGGTGCAAGCTCGTCAAGCGCCGCTTTGCCTATAGTCGTAAGAGCGATTTGGCTGCCGGCGATGTCCTCACCACGCGACAGCCTCTCAACAAGCATCTCTATCCTGCGTGCTGGTTCATCTTCCCCAAGAGACATCGCCGTTACCATCCCCAGAAATTTGTCTTTGGCGTCCTTGAATTTGGCCGGCACTGCCAGCCGAATCTCACCCGCCGAAATTGCGTTTGCCGTCCCGGGGCCGAATCGCCCGTTCAATCGATTTCGAATGACGCTTGCAACCATATAATTCGGCTCAAGCAAAATCAGAGAAATCCGTACATCTTCAGCGACCCTCCCGCCGCCTAATACATGTCCACTGACCTTGCCGCTCCCACCGGCATCCAACTTGTCAATGAATACCGCTCCCTGCGCCGTTGCCAGTGTCTTCGAGTACTGGTCAAAACGCTGAAGTCGCGACACCGCCTTAAGCTGGGCCGGGTACAATCTACCACCGTCAAGGGATGTCGTCTGAGTACTCGAAAAGACGACGACCTCCACGTCAAAACGGCCACCCTTCGATGCCACAGACGGTATGACTCCGCTGACTTCTACCACCGCCGTGTCCAGGTTGTTAATGAATTTGTTCGGGTTCACTCTGCTTTCGCCGGATACTTGCTGCTGGATATACTTTACAAGAACGTCTCTTAAGGCTGGCGGACATTCACTTGAGCCCGTTCCAGACAGGCCTGCCACAATCCCCCAGCCTTTGACCGGTATCGCGCCGAATTCGTAAACATCGGCCATTGACCCGATCGTTCCTTCAAGCTGGACAGGGGCCGGTAGCTCCTCTCTTCGCGCCCCCCTTTGCCCGCAACCACACATCGCTACCGCAAGGGCCGACAACGCCGATAAATACAGCCATTTCTTTATGTCACCACACGCCATCATAAAGCTTCTATAGTACATGAGCAGCAACCCCTCAGAACGTCGCACAAACGGTCTGTAAGCATATCCTTTGTGACCTCAATGGTCAAGGATAATATATCTACCAACCAGCCGAGGCGCTGGGTATCTTGCAAATCTTATTGGTTACGCATTGAAAATTTTTTGATTTTGACCCTCCAATTTTCCTCCTCCTTGCAGTATATATGCAGAATTATCTATCCAAACCAAACTGTCTTTTGAAGGTTCCTTTTCAGTGCTTAGTCTTTTTCGAACGCCACAGGGCGATAAGATTTACGATAAAGCACAAACACAGAAACCCATAGAATCCCAGCGTGTCAAAATAGAAGTTGCCTAAATCCTCCACCAGCTTGGCACCCACATAAATCAAACAAATAACGCTCAGGATAATCGCAACAATTCTCATTCTTTTTGCGAAAGAACCAATGGGCCCAATAAAAAACAAATAATGATTGCCGGATACCACATGCTCGTTTTAGGCTTGTTTATCAACCCCCTTTGGTTGGTAATAGCATTTATCGTATTAACTGCAGCGGCCTGTGGCTGGAGATATATTGCCTATAAACTTGAGGGCCTGGTAGTTCCATTATTATCTCATATAGCAGCGGATATAAGTATTGTCGCCGTGACAAACGTTTTGATTCGATAATCCCACCATCCCGACCAAATCAATCCCGATTTACAGCCCCGGACTATAGTAGAACAATTGGTAAAGACCGCTACGCACACTAAGGCCGGACCTGTTGTTAATCCCCGCAGATTTACTGAAAGTATTCGTCAAGCCCCAAAGAAACATTGATATCGGCTAGATCATCAATCGTAAAAGAACAACACTTAGGTAGTTGCCTGAAATGCCGACCGCTAAACCTCATTTCTAATAGAATATCGAGTATGCCTCGAAAATACAAGTTTCCCGCTTGTCTGTTCAAAAATTGGGTGTAGCCGAAAATGGCCTTGGCAATTCCCTGGGATGAAGGTATAATTGGCAATATGAAAATTCAGGCGTATCTTTCAGGCATTTTTCTGAGACGTAAGTAATTTATTACAGGAGTGAAATATGAAAAAGCAGTTTTTACTTAGAAGCGCCATTGTTGCTTCGCTCGGTGGACTGTTATTTGGTTTCGACACAGCAGTTATCTCTGGTGCCGAACAGGCCCTACAGGAGCTGTTTTCGGGAACTTATGATTGGCTTGCAGCAGCTATGAGTTCTTTTGGTTTCCTGGGAAAAGCCGGTTTCTGGCACGGCTGCACAACAGCAAGCGCATTGATAGGGACTATCCTTGGTGCCTGGCTTGCAAGTAAGCCATCGGATACTTTCGGCAGGCGTAAAACACTTTCCGGCCTGGCAATTTTATATTTTGTCTCAGCAGTCGGCAGCGCGTTTGCATGGAACTGGGGATCATTTGTTATAGCAAGGCTAATTGGAGGTTTGGCTGTTGGAGGTTCCTCTGTTGTAGGACCAATTTATATTGCCGAGATATCTCCCGCAAAAAGTCGAGGTCGTCTGGTAGCTTTAATGCAGTTCAATATTGTTCTGGGTATTTTGCTGGCGTTCCTTTCCAATTACATTATTGGAACTATGAGCCTGGGCGAAATTGAGTGGCGATGGATGTTCGGCGTTGAAGCCTTCCCTGCTGCTGTGTTCTTCCTGTTCTTGTTTACAACCACATTAAGTCCACGCTGGTTGATGACTAAAGGCAAAGCAGATCAGGCCCGCGGGGCCATGGAAAGACTTGGTGAAGAAAATATCGAACAGGAGATGAACGAAATTCAGGAGTCGCTCGACCTGGCTCATCATGTCGGCGAGGAACCTTTTTTCCGCATGAAATATATCAGACCTATTATGCTGGCGTTCCTGATAGCAGCATTTAATCAACTTTCCGGTATCAATGCACTGTTATATTATTCCAAGAGAATATTTGAAATGGCCGGTGCAACCGGTTCTTCCGCCCTGCAGCAAAGTGTGATCGTAGGAGCAACAAATCTTATATTCACAATGCTGGCAATGACGGTCATCGACCACTTCGGACGAAAAAAACTTATGTTGGTTGGTTCGGTAGGATATATCCTGAGTTTGTCAACGGCAGCATGGGCCTTTTATGCTGAGATGGGCGGAATGGTCGTTCTGATCAGCTTTATGGTGTTTATCGCATCCCATGCGTTTGGGCAGGGTGCTGTCATATGGGTTTTTATAAGTGAAATATTCCCGAACCGTGTTCGTGCAAAGGGCCAGGCCCTCGGCTCATTTACTCATTGGTTCATGTGTGCATTAATCGCATGGACATTTCCAATGATGGTTGGCAAACCCGATGCGCCCGGCGCCAATCAGGCCGGCGGACGAGTATTTGCATTTTATGCGGCGATGATGGTGCTTCAATTGCTCTGGGTCATTTTCATGATGCCTGAAACAAAGGGAGTTCCGCTTGAGCAGATCCAGAAAAAACTTGGTATTGAATAATATTTCGATAAAGACCTGCCTCTTCACCAAAGACAACGATGTTGCGGTCAGGGAGGTGAAAGCCTGGAAAATGAAGTCGATCTATAAGTCGGTTTTTTCTAATCACGTAAAAGATATTTAACAAACATTTTTTGATTGTTTTTACTAGGAGCATTGATATGAAATTGAGTGGTTATCTTATGAGAAGTACAATTGTTGCTGCTTTGGGCGGCTTTCTTTTTGGCTTTGATACGGCCGTTATCTCTGGAACCACCGGTTGGCTCAGGCAAATCTTCGAGCTCAGTGATCTTAGCCTTGGTTTTACCGTAGCGGCCGCATTGATTGGTACCATCGTTGGCTCCCTGGCCATTGGCCGTCCCAGCGATATTTTGGGACGACGTAAAGCACTATTTATCTTGGCTGCTCTTTATTTCATCTCTGCGGTCGGCTGTGCATTTTCACGGAGTTGGTATTCATTCATGATCTTTCGTTTCATTGGCGGACTTGGCGTCGGGGGCGCATCGGTAGTGTCTCCGATGTACACGGCCGAGATTTCACCTGCTCGTTTCCGTGGCCGACTGGTCGCATTTGTACAGTTCAATGTCATTTTCGGAATATTAATGGCTTATGTTTCAAACTATATAATATCTTTATTTAATCTAGGAATGATCGAATGGCGTTGGATGTTCGGGATTGAAGCATTACCCGCAGCGGCGTTTTTTGCTTTGCTTTTCATCAATCCCGAAAGCCCGAGATGGCTGGTCGCCAAAGGCAGGATAGACGAGGCCTCAGGAATATTGGATAAAGTCGGGACCGACACAGGCAGCGTCGAAGAAGAAATCAAAGAAATTCAAATTTCTCTGGATCTTGAACATCACACTCTTAAGGAGCCTTTCTTTTGTAAAATGTACTTTAAACCCATTACGCTGGCAGTAATGATGGCGGCATTTAATCAACTGTCCGGGATTAACGCGTTGCTCTATTATTCCAAAGATATTTTCCAGATGGCAGGTTATGGCTCGAAATCAGCTTTATTCCAGTCGATAGTGGTTGGATTCGTTATGCTGGTCTTTACCATCTTCGCAATGGTGATTATCGACCATTTTGGTAGAAAGAAATTGATGTATATTGGTTCTGTCGGTTACATCGTTTCTCTTTTAGGCGCCGCATATGCGTTTGTTTCGGGGGGGGGAGCCTTAGTCCTTGTCTGCCTGATGGTGTTTCTTGCAGCGCATGGATTCGGACAGGGGGCCGTGATCTGGGTCTTTATCAGCGAAGTCTTTCCAAACCGTGTTCGTGCTCGAGGCCAGGCGCTCGGAAGTTTTACACACTGGTTTATGGCGGCGGTCATCTCGCAGACATTCCCCTTGTTTGCAACGAAATTAGGTGGATATGTGTTTGTTATTTACGCCGGCTTTATGGTCATGCAACTACTGTGGGTGCACTTTATCATGCCGGAAACAAAGCGAATCTCTCTTGAACAAATACAAAAGGAACTCGGCATCGAATAAAATCCTTTAATTAATCGAGACGCAGAGATGCTTCGTAATCCTCAGCGCCGCCTACCTCGACGTGAGCCGACGATGACATCCAACACCTGTCCTTGACTATTGTTAGTGAGGATTGGAGGGCATCATGTCCCAGGCCTGTAGTTTCTGTACTGTGGCCGGAGCGCCTTTGCTGAACAGCTTCACACCCACACTATCGGCGCTGGTAGGATAAATCCGCCGCATAACGGCCTGTCGGTTGTTGGCAAAGACCTCGACTACGGATTTATCGACGAAGACCTGCAGCTTCAAGGGTTCGGCGACGCCTAATTCGAAGGGGCCTGCTTCGGTCTTCTTTGGTCCCTCACCAAGGCTCGATTTATGCGTATCAATCTTTAGCTTCTTGTCGGCTGCATCATAATAGACCAGGGTCTCCTCTTTGCCGTCCGGCGAGCAGCAGACCTTAACACCGACTTGCTCGGCGCTACCCGGATCTATTTCGAGCTTTAACTCGATACTGTTTCCGCTAATACCTTCAAGCGGCAAATCGGAATCGGCTTTTACGGTAAGTCCGGCACGCCTTTGCTCGTTGTAGCGCAGCATTTGGAGTTCTTCGGGTACCTTCATCCGCAACATGCCATCGGCACCCAGCCACAATACCCGCGGCAGGCTCATCGTTCCCGACCATCCGCTGGCTTCAATGGTATCACCCTCTCGCTTGTCGAATATCCACGCCCACATGATTCGCCTGCCCTTATCGTCCAACAAACTCTCCGGAGCAAAAAAGTCAACGTCCACCCAGCTCATCTGCTCGTGAGACGTCGGATAAAACTGCTCGTCCTTCCACTCGCCCAGATAATACCGACACCCCATCCCATGGCTGATGCACAAAAGCATATGTTTGTCACCGATCTTAAACATGTCCGCACACGACACATCTTCGGTAAGCGAAACGCCCTCGACGCCGTGGGCAAAAAGGTCTCCTACATACTCCCAGTCTCCTTCCAGTTCCTTACACTTGGCAATACCGGGCGTCCCGCCTCCGAAGATGGCATAGTAAGTGTCGCCCTCCAGCCAGCCATATGGATCCCACGAATCATACTTGTCGTGATATTTATCACCTTCGACGGTCTTCGGCGTGATTAGTGCCAGCTTCTTCCATTCATTAAGTTCATCATCGAGCGCCACGGCCATGGTATTATTCTGCCGCTGCCCGTCGTGGAAGCACATAGTAGGCACGCCTTCTTTATTGATGAATGCATTACCGCTGAACATACCCCCTACCAGTCCCGTCGGATGGTGCCGCCAATGCACAAGGTCCGTACTTGAGACATGCCCCCAGTTGTGGCCGCGCTCATCCAGAAAAATATAGAAAAGATGGTACCTTCCCTTCCAGAAAATCGCACCATTCGGGTCAAACGACGGCTTACCGAAACCTTCCGGAATGACGAAATGATACACCGGCCGATACGGATCACGCAG
>CAZLWL010000011.1:0-43228 GCA_964563335.1 uncultured Pirellulales bacterium | reverse complement strand
GTTCCCTCCGACTGCGCTCAGGATAAACTCCGTTCGTGGAAATGGATTCCGGATCCCTTCGGCTCTGCTCAGGGTAAACAAGTCCGGAATGACATTGGTCGGTTCGTAGTTCCCTTCGACTACGCTCAGGGTAAACTCCGTGCGTGGTTAGTGGCTTTTGGCGGATGTTCTCGGTTATGCTTAAGAGTTTGGCCCCCTCTTCGAGCGCGCGTTTTACAAGGTCGGGGATTTGCGGGATTTGTGCGGGTCCGCAGACGATGTCAACGGCTTCGTGGTCGAGCAGCTCGGCGCCGAGGCGCTGGGCCATACAGCCGATTACGCCGACGACAAGCCCCGGCTGCGTTTCCTTTATATGCTTTAGGTGGCCGAGGTGAGAAAGGACCCTGTCTTCTGCGTGTTGGCGGACGGAGCAGGTATTTATCAGAACTACATCGGCTTCTTTTATTTTTTCGGTCAGCGAGAAACCTGCATCTTTAAGCGCACCGGTTACAAGCGCCGAATCGAGCTTATTCATCTGACAGCCGAAGCTCTTTATATATACCTTCCTCGTATTCATAAGAAACGAGAGTATAAGCGTTTGACGTGGGAAAATCAATCAGTGGACTCAGTCCCCGATTGTAGCTGAGGCACTATGGTTTGCGTCAACTGTTGTGTTTTTAGAGTTAGCTCTGACTGTTTTTTTACTTGCTGTCTTGCAGTTCCTTTAGCCATTCTTCGAGGCTGGTGACGACCCTGAGCCAGGTATCCTTGTCTTCGATTCCTTCCCGCACATCCTCGCGATACCAGAACTCCAGGCATTCTTTGACCATCTCGATTTGCTCGGCAACGCTCGGCTCGGAATAGCTCTGCTGTGATTCAGTGGGCTCCGTCTCGGTCATAAGCGTTGAGCCTGAATACCAACCCCCACCCATTCCCATCATCATCTCCATCATGGCAAAACCCTGCATCTTCTCGCAGGTCATCCAGAGCCACTCTTGCGCAAAATAAGCGAAGTCACCGTAATTAATTACATCGTCAGTGTTCAAGTCGTACTTGGCATAGTTGGTGGCCCAACATGGGTCATTATCATCAATCAGCCATGCGGCTGCCATTTCTATAAGGTCCAGCGTGTCGACAATATCATCCAGGTTGAAGTCCGCATCGTTGTCGTAACCCTCATCGCAATATTCATCCGCCCCCATATCTACTCTTTTGCCGTCATCGTCATCACCGTCAAGGACTCGTAAGTGCTTGTCGATGTCTCTTTCGCCGTCATAATTGGCGTTGGGGTCTCCTGCATCTATGCATACCGAGTCTGCTTGCAGATGATAATCATCGGCCTGGCCATTGATGAACGGGGGATAATTCGGATCGCCGTGGATGTTGCCTTCACCTATTGCAGGGGGTATTGCGTTGGGTTCTTGTATTATTGGGTACTCGAGATAATTGTAGGTTCCGTAGCAGCCCACTATATCACTGTCCTGCGGATGGCCGGAGAAAATGCAGTTGCTGATCACAGGTTCCACTCCGTATTCCTGATATATGCCCATCTCGCTGTTGTTCACGATCGTGTTATTGCGCACTGCTCCGGCGTCGAAAGGCGAGTCAAGCTGAAGTCCATATAAGTTACGATATATCCAGTTGTTTTTTATGACAGGCTGCTCTGACTCGAAGCAGTATATCCCTGTTACGTTGTCGGTAATTCGGTTGTGTGAAATTAAGGGTGATGACTGTTCACAATATACGCCGGCAACACCGCCTCCAGTGATCGTAAAACCATCGAGTATGGTCGGTACGTTATTGGCATCGCTGACCGCCACGTAGTCAACACGATTAGGCTCATTGTCGGCGCTGTCAATGACACCCGAGAGAATAGTCTCGTTATCAAACCAGTCCCGCTCATAGCGTTCTTCTTCATCACCGAAAAAACCGCCGTACAGGCCGACACCTTTAAGCAAAGAGAATGTCGCTGTATGGTTAGCGGGATTTGTTGTGGGCTTGTATGTATTTTCAGCTTTCGCCACCCAGACCTCATCGCAGATGGTCGCGGCTGCAATCGCATCGACAAGATTATTGAAAGCCCGCTCCCAGCTTGACCCATTCGGGTCCGGTGCTTGGACATCCGCATCCACGTAAATGACTTCTCCGCCATAACAGCAGACCGCTGTTTCCTCTGTTGCGGATCTGTGTGCGATATCACTTTCGAATTTAATACTGTTGACAATTTTGCTAAGTGGTTCGGCGGACTCGACTACCTGTACTTTCAATAACAAAGTGCTTCCTTCGCCGGGCGAAAGGAGTCCTATATCCCACGTATAAGTCCACTCATTGGGGTCGTACTGGCCGGAAGGGTAGGCACTAACAAAATCCACACCTTCATCCGGCAGATAGTCTGTAATAACCACGTCGTTGACATCTCCCACATAGCCCGGGTCGTTCGGTTCAGTAACAGGATTGGAGTATGAAATCTGGTATTCGATGAAGTCGGCCGGCACTACGCAACCGCTTGGCCCGATTCCATCATCAACACTAAGACTCACATTGGCCACCTCAAGGAGTGCATTGTAAAGATTGAGCCTGCCGCCTGTAACACAAAGGCCATCTAATGATTCGAGCTTATCGGCAGTATCAAGGATAATATCTTTAACTTCAAGATGGCTCAATGCCGGACCTCTCGACCACACAAGTGCACAAGCACCTGCTACGTGCGGTGTTGCCATAGAGGTACCACCAGCAAATCCATAAGTGTTTTGGAGCAGACAACTATAAACATTGCTACCCGGTGCTGCTAAATCCACCGAAGGAATACCGTAACAGGAGCTGTCGCCCCCACCCCAGATGGATCTCTCGTCATTCTGGTCGGTAGCCATAACCGAAATAATATTGTCTAAAGTATACTTTGCAGGGTATATAGCTTTACTCGATCCACTATTACCTGCAGCAGCAATGAAAAGTACACCTGCATCCTGTGCTTCAGTGATTGCGTCTTTGAGTGACTGCCCCATATCGCTTGGGCCACCCCATGAGTTGTTCATAACGTTCACCTCTTGAGCTACTGAATATTGGATGGCACTTATGGCAGCATCAATTGAAACATAATAAGAAAAATCATAACCTATCTTCAGTGACATCAACTTGACATTCCAGCATACACCTGCAACACCAAGACCATTGTTGCCGACAGCACCAATTGTTCCTGCAACATGAGTGCCATGACCGATAGTATCCATTGGATCGCTGTCATCCATAGCAAAATCATATCCGTAAACATCATCCACATAACCGTTATTGTCATCGTCTTCGCTTGGGTCTCCATTGAGTTCTATCTGGTTAACCCAAATATTCGGGTAGAGGTCATTGTGATTGTAATCTATACCGGAGTCTATTACTGCAACGATAATATCATTAGCACCCGTTCTGATATCCCAGGCATCAGGCGCATCGATATCGGCATCGGGCGTCCCGATTGTTCCGTTGACTGTCTGGCCCAGATTATGCAAACCCCACAATACATTACTCGGGTCACTTGCATTATCGTTAATGAAGGGGTCATTGGGAAAAGTTGAAGTTAGTTTCAGTAAATAGTTGGGTTGGGCATATAAAATTTCCGGCCTTCGATTAAATGTAACGAGAGCATCAGTGACAGATAAGCCAGGAGAAAGCTTGACCAACACAAGGTCAGCAACAATCTTATAATCTGTTTTTAGCGAGGCCCCCAATAGATTTAGGACACTTTGTTTTTCATTTTGGCTCATACGCTGCAAACCCTGCTTAGGGGCAAATCGAACAAAAAGCTCGTCAGATATGTATTCAGCTTCTTTAGGGATTTTAGTAAAATCATAACCTTGAGGGATTACAGACATTTTGTATTCTTTGGGAAATTCGTATTTGGCTTGAGCTAAGACAAAATCTGAAGGAAAATAGGAAACAAAAGAAAGTACTGATAACACAAAAAGTCTATACCCAGACATGGTTTTCTCCTTTCGCACAATGAAAAATACTGTGTAACCAGACTACTGTTTACGTACTCTTATTATCATAAAACCTAAAACAACCGAAAGAATTGTTGCTGGTTCCGGAATTACTTCAAACTGTATAGACCCACTTGTACCGTAACCCACGACCTCTCCGACAACCGTGTGAGTCCCTAAATCTAATGGGTATAATTCTCTTTCTTCGCTTCCGTGTGTCAGATCCCATCTATGAAGTCCGAAAGCTGGTAGGTCGACATAAGTAACCCATTGGAAGAACGATTTCCCCTCTGTCCAATCAAATACATCATCCGTTTGGTAAGTAGCTTGTAAAGTTGACTCAAAGCTTAATTGAATAGGCTCATCGGTAGGATTAATGGCAATCACAGAAACGACTACATCATCGCCTAACTGATAGACTGGCTTATCCGTTTCCACGCTGATATCAACAATTGCGGCATTCACCAGCGGTGAAGTCAGTGTTAAGACTGTTATCAATAACAATAATTTTATTTTCATAATCTTCTCCTTAAATAATGTTTCTTCTAACTCCTCAAAATCAAACCGCCAAAACCGAGCAGCAAAACAGTTACGGGTTCTGGAACGATAGTAATTTCAACGGCAACACCGACACTTGTTGGTGTAAGGTATCCTGAAATCCTGTATATTCCTGGTGGAACTTGTGTGTGTTCTTCAGGCTCAACTGAACCATGTAAATCAATTTGCGGCCAAATTCCATTGAGTTCCACCGATTCATCTGGTCCTAATTCAAAAAGTACCGGCCCCATGGGATATATCTGGTCCCAACTCCAATTCCAGATTTCATTAAAAACTTCACCTTCTTTCTCCGAAACAATGATATCTATTATTGGATAAGAGGTTCCAATACTTAGTGTCTCATCTCCCAAATTGGTTACTCTAAAGAGCGCTTCAATATCTTCGCCCAAATCGTAGATTGAATTGTCTGCCTGGATGTAATATTCTATGTCGTCCACCATCGTAGAATTTGAAACAATCTCAGCATTGGCACTAACTGCCCCCATCAGTAAAACTGCTAACACTGCAATAATTATTTTTTCCATAGCTAATCACTCCTCAAATAAGGTTCCCAATTTATTTTCGTTCTTGTCACGAAAACCGCTAAATTCAAAGGTGCGCATTAATAAGGAGCACCGCCGCAGTGCTCAACTTGGGCCCGCTAAAGCCCGTCAGAAACACACGCAAGCAGTGCCCCAGTTTGGGGCACTGACCTTTGTGCGCCTTCTGACAAAATAACTTAGCGGTTTAAGTTGAGACGCTCACTGGTACAGTGAAACTAACTTTATTAAATTGTCATCATCTAACATATTAACCTCCTACCGGCTCTAAGTCAACAAGAAAATCCAAGAAAATCCAAGAAAATCCAAAAGCCTCAATATTTTAGCTAAAACCCCGAAAATCACAAGACAATCACTGCTACGACAACATCTTCAGCATCTGTTGAGATATCCCAGGCATCAGGTGCGTCGATGTCGGCATCTGGAGTTCCTGCCGGAGGGTCCTGTCCGGTGTTCATGTATATTCCTGCTATGGTGTTATTTGCGACAGTGTTGTTGCGAACTACTGCAACATCCGTTGGAGAATCGAGGTACAGGGCGTAGTCGTTTTTGTATAGCCAATTATTCTTAATGACAGGCTGCTCTGACTCGAAGCAGTATATCCCTGTTACGTTGTCGGTAATTCGGTTGTGTGAAATTAAGGGTGATGACTGTTCACAATATACGCCGGCAACACCGCCTCCAGTGATCGTAAAACCATCGAGTATGGTCGGTACGTTATTGGCATCGCTGACCGCCACGTAGTCAACACGATTAGGCTCATTGTCGGCGCTGTCAATGACACCCGAGAGAATAGTCTCGTTATCAAACCAGTCCCGCTCATAGCGTTCTTCTTCATCACCGAAAAAACCGCCGTACAGGCCGACACCTTTAAGCAAAGAGAATGTCGCTGTATGGTTAGCGGGATTTGTTGTGGGCTTGTATGTATTTTCAGCTTTCGCCACCCAGACCTCATCGCAGATGGTCGCGGCTGCAATCGCATCGACAAGATTATTGAAAGCCCGCTCCCAGCTTGACCCATTCGGGTCCGGTGCTTGGACATCCGCATCCACGTAAATGACTTCTCCGCCATAACAGCAGACCGCTGTTTCCTCTGTTGCGGATCTGTGTGCGATATCACTTTCGAATTTAATACTGTTGACAATTTTGCTAAGTGGTTCGGCGGACTCGACTACCTGTACTTTCAATAACAAAGTGCTTCCTTCGCCGGGCGAAAGGAGTCCTATATCCCACGTATAAGTCCGCTCATTAGGGTCATACTGGCCGGAAGGATAGGCACTAACAAAATCCACCTCACCCGGCAGGTAGTCTGTAATGACTACGTCGTTGACATCTCCTATATAGCCCGCCTCGTTCGGTTCAGTAATGGGATTGGAGTACGAAATCTGGTATTCGATATAGTCGTCCGGCACTACGCAAACGCCCGGCCCGATTCCATCATCAACACTAAGACTCACATTGGCCGCCTCAAGGAGTGCATTGTAAAGGTTGAGCCTGCCGCCGCTAACACAACGGCCATCCAACGATTCGAGCTTATCGACCGTATCGAGGATAATATCTTTAACTTCAAGATGACTTAATGCCGGACCTCTCGACCACACAAGCGCGCATGCCCCCGCCACATGCGGCGCTGCCATCGATGTACCGCTTAGCGTTTCATAATCTGTCGACAAACCATAATATGCCATAGCGGAAGTTTGATATGTCGGGAAGGTGCTCAAAATATCACTACCCGGAGCCCCAAGATCCACTGAAGTTGCTCCGTAATGAGAAAAAGTTGACATATTGTCATCATGATCTGTTGACATTACCGCAATAATGTTCTCGCAATCATAACTACTTGGGTAGTGTGGTCCAGCGTCATTGTCACGCGGGGTCGTCTGCGGATAGTTGCCAGCAGCAGCAACGAATAGTATCCCTGCGTCTCCTGCCTCGTCTATTTCATCCTTAAGTCCCTGACTATAGTCACCACCACCCCACGAATTGCTTAAAACATCTGCCCCCTTTTCTACAGCGTATTCAATAGCATCAATCGCGCCATCGATGAATCCTTCTTCTCCATAGTTAGGGAAAACTTTTAAGGCTATGATTTTAGCATTCCAGCATACCCCAGCAACACCCTTATTATTGTTACCGATTGCACCAATTATTCCAGCAACGTGAGTCCCGTGAAAATAATAATCCTTTGGGTCTGAATCATTGTCTGCAAAATCCCAACCATAAATGTCATCTACATAACCATTACCATCGTCATCCTCACACGGATCACCATTTAATTCCGCTTCGTTAACCCACATATTCGCCGCCAAATCCTCATGGTCATAATCTATCCCTGTATCGAGAACTGCTACGATGGTGTCTTCAGCATCTGTCAAGATGTCCCACGCCTCTGGCGCATCAATATCGGCATCTTCTGTCCCCCCTGTCTGCTCTGTATTGTGCATACCCCAAAGATTGTCAAAATAAGTATCGTTGGGAATTGTTGATACCAATTTAATCTTATAGTTTGGTTCAGCATATAAAATTCCGGGCCTATTTTTGAAAATGCCGATCTTACCTTTAACTTTACTGTTAGTCGGAAGTTTGACAACTGTTAATCCGGGAACACGCTTAAAAGAATGTTTGATGTGTCCGCCGTTAATTGAAGCTAAGATTGAGTTACGCTCAGCTTTTGATCTTTGCACACCATTCTGCTTTGGCGCAAACCGCACAATCAATTCGCCCGGCTTATAATCCAGATCATTTGCATCGGCTGCAATAACTGTACCTGTAAATACAATAACACATGAAACGATAATTCTGATAGACATGTTTGCTTCTCCGTAATTGATAGATCCCTTCTGTAATTGGCGACAAAACAAACCGTGAAGTTTGTTCGGTTGCCTTCATCCTCTTGAAATTATGCTTTTCTTGTTCGTATCCAGAACATACCTGCTCCAAACAATAAAGCTGTTATAGGTTCTGGGACAACTTGAAACTCAATAGACAGACTTTGGCTTTGTCCCGTGTCTAACAGTTCTGCCGCTAAAACCTCACCAACAAGACTATGGGTACCAATGTCTAAAGGATATTCCAGCATCTCATTGAAGCCATGAGCATGTTCCCATGTTGCCAAATCATCCGGTTCGATTGTAACATATGTAATAACAGCTGGCCCGCTCCTTCCTTCAGCCCAATCATAAACTCCGTCAATGATATATGAAGATTGGTAAAATCCGCATGTTAATGTTACTGGCTCAGGGTTTGGATTGTAGGCAATTACAGAAATCATAACTTCCTCTCCTAACTGGTATATTGGCTTATCTGTTTCCACGCTGATATCAACAATTGCGGCGTTCACCAGCGGTGAAGTCAGTGTTAAGACTGTTATCAATAACAATAATTTTATTTTCATAATCTTCTCCTCAAACAATATTTGTTCTAACTTCTCAAAATCAGTCCACCAAGACCGAGCAACAAAACAGTTGCAGGCTCCGGTACAACGCCATCGACTATAAGATGAGCTTCAGTTATATCCGCTGTTGGTGTAGTTACTATAACCCATCCATCAATCCCAAAGCCCCAACGGAACCGCAGAGTCGCCTCATCCGTACCATCCAGCAAAAAGTCCCACGTTGCACCAGAACCAGACTCAAATGATTCTTCCAAGAGAAATTGGCTTTCACTCACAGTAAGCCCCATTCCCCACCAGCCGTCGCCTGGATCCATACGCGGCTCAAAGCCCGGACGAACATCGATCCATTGATCTTCGGGAAACCATGTTCCATCTCCATGGGCCGAACCCATGGTGCATGTTCCACTCAGTTGGAGACGTACATCATCAATCTGCAAAAAGGAAGTGCCAAAATCGAACGATGCTGTTTTCGTGGTCCCGTTCTCCACCAACGGCCCAAGAAACTCCGGCAATTCAACCGTGAATATCTCCGCATTCACGGTTGGCCCGGCCAGCAAAAGGACGGACAGTATTACAAGGCCTGCAAGATTTACTGTTTTGATCATAATTGGTTCCTCCTCATTTTGAGGTCAAAAAATCCGAATTTCCTCCTTAAAGCTCATTATACAAAGTTTCCCCCTGCTTTGTCCAGCATAATTTTCCATCCGATTATGGCTTCCATTATCGGCATCAAGAGCACGGAAGTGCGCAAAAAAACAGGAGCACCGCCGCCTTTGTTCACGTTAGGTCCGTCAGAAACACACGCAAGCAGTGCCCCAGTTTGGGGCACTAAATTGTCATCATCTAACATATTAACCTCCTACCGGCTCTAAGTCAACAAAAAAACCCCAAAAAACCTGTATTTAGACCGAAAACGCCGATAATCAAGCCACAATTCCAGCCAAGTTGCTGACATTAGTTTTGACATCAGTAACTTTCAGGAGCGTCCTGCATCTGAAAACGGTTACAGTATCATCACTTTCATAACACATAAACATAAGACCCAGCTCTTCACTAACAGCAACACCAGTCGGACCAGCTCCATACAATTCTTCGCTGATTGTAACCGGACCCGCAAGAGTAGTGCCTTCAATAGAATAAGCTCTCGTAATGGGCCCATGATGGCTGTCAATAGAAAATAGAGATTTCAAGGCACCATCTATCTGGCCGGCTGTGTGCAGAATGGAGGTATTTTGCTGGGCCGAGCCATCATTGCCATTACTACTGCTGTCTAATACCGTTGTGTCTTCCGCATCATCATCCATCGTCCAGTGGCCGATTAGGTTTGGATCTTTTAGCCAATATTTAGCAAAATTGGCGAAGTCAAAGTAGTCAACCATACGACTGCAGTCACAATCAGCGCCTTCGCACCAGTTTGGTTCCGAACAAGTATCATCCATCCAGTAATATGCTAATATTAGAAGGTCCGCAAAATCAATTCTGCCATCATCATTCAGGTCGGGGAGCGGCCGGCCCAACGATACCCAAAGGTTTACTTCTGAGCCAGGTGTTGCAGAATAACCAGCAGTGGGGTTCTGGTTAATTACGTAGCCCGCAGGCACGGCATCGTCGCAGGTGTAAACCTTGTTTCCGACCGTCAGTCCTGCCCCTATAATAGCTGCTTCCGCCTCTTCCTCTGGCATACCAACCACCTCCGGCACAACACAATTGGGCTCCAAGGTAGTAAAATGCCAAATGGGATTGGATGATGATTGTCCGCATATGCTTTTAGTAACGACCTGCCAGTAATATGTAGTGTTATATAGTAAGCTTCCCGGAGCACACGGATCACATGTTGGGGTAGTAAGATCACTGCATATAAGTTGAGTTGGTGGATTATCCGTTCCAAAATACACATCGTACCTTTCCCAAGGAATCATACCATTTAATGCAGTTATCCGGGTGACCCCCTCCCACACCGGACAACCCGAGTCGGGGCAGACATTGGAACGGTCGCAACTTCCATCTTCGACAAAATCAACATTTCCGCTGAATAAAATTCCTTCTACTTCAAGAGTATCAGCGTTAATAACCACGGAGCCGGAGTTGCCCATATATGTATCTGCATTGGCCCGGAAATACGTTACGCCGCTGTTATCGCGAACTGTTGCCCCCGCGTCATATTTTCTGGGCAATCCGAAAGGATGGCCGACAACAATGACCGGCTCGTTATCCGGAATCTGACCGGATGTTCTAAACGGTATAGGTTCATGGCCTGTTACCGGTCTGTCCAGACGTATTATTGCCCAATCAGGATATCCATCTGATCTGCCGAGAACTTCATTACAATAGTAAACCTCGGATGCATCTACAGTAAGAACTGCTGTATCAGGATCAGTCATGATAAATCCAAAGATTATTGCCCAACTGGAACAATCATCGTCGCAGGCCAGATGTCCGGCAGTGATAATGATATCATCGTCGATGAGAAATCCTGAGCCATAAGCCGGAGCAGGCTGATTACGAAAAGGCTCATCTGAACATAAAGGATTGCCGGTTCCTATCGGATCAATCCATTCATACCACTCTGCGAAAGTGTCTGAAGGGAGGGTATAGGTCCCATTGCCGTTGTCTGTCAGGTCAGTCTGAGGTACCAGAGCAACTGTAGAGTCACCAACAGAAAGTAAGCAAGGATCTGTTATCTCATATTCGTCGCGGCGGTCATCGGAACCGTAAATAAGTTTCGCGTCCCTGAAGCCTTTGGTATTTGCGGTTGTTTTTCCCCCTTTTGAGCCTGAACCCGGGCCTTCGTTCCAGGAAAGTAAGGTGTCCGTTTCTACATCACAAGCATCGTTTGGAGGATCAGGATTATCAGCGGCAGGTGGCAAAGAGCAATCGCTTTTTATAACTGAAAGCGTATAATCACCCTGGCTTTCATTGAATCCGGCAACCCTTATAAGATAAGTATTACCCGCGGACATATTCATTGTCAGTTCGGATTGATAATAATAATCTTCATTTTCTTCACAGAAAGAATCATCATTGCAACTCAGTTCATTTCCGGAACAACCGTCAAAGACGCTTAAAGTAGTATCATATAATGAACTGCCGATGGTGCTTATAGTATAAAGCCCAGAAGAAGTGGGTGTAAAGGAGTTCCACACGTCCAGCGTATCATTGTAACTGCAACTGCTTTCCATGCTTCCTGTGGCGCAAGTAGTTGAGCCATAATATGGAACACCTTCTGTAACTGATATTGCGCTGGCACAATCATCGTTTGGGGGAGGAGGGACTGGCGGGCCGTGATAAACCTTTATCCACCAAGAGTCAATATGTCCGACATCCGGCGGCGCACCATCAGCAGCCCATAAGACCCATATCTGGTTAACGGGTTCTCCGTAGAAATCTGTGATTTCAGTCTCGGTCTCGTTTATATTATCACTGCTGCCGCCTTCAAAGGTCCATAAGGCATACGCATGGTCTAGATCGTCGTCGGTAACATCGACGTATAAGTCACCGACATAGTGATGGATAATTTCATAGTGAACATCTACGCAATGAACTATATGATTTCCAGGAGCTCCTGTGATAGTGATTTCACTGTATGCCCATTGGTCAGGATAACCATTGTCAGGAATGTCG
Source organism: uncultured Pirellulales bacterium (assembly GCA_964563335.1). Lineage (GTDB taxonomy): Bacteria > Planctomycetota > Phycisphaerae > Sedimentisphaerales > Anaerohalosphaeraceae > QNBT01. The sequence goes on along the minus strand of CAZLWL010000011.1, from coordinate 31,166 downwards.
TAGTCAGTGTCATTAGAACCTTCCCGGTATGAATCAGGGCAGGTAGCCTTTGTCTGGGAAACACGACTTGTAACCACGCCTTTTTGAGTAGAGCCTTCAGCCAGAAAGAATTTTTTCAGTATGGTAATCTGAACACCCTCGTTTTGCAAAGTTTGGACATCTTTGCCCGGAAGTTCAATTCTTACTCGCTCAGGCTTTTCAAGAACAACTAATTCACTTCCGGGGGCCTGCGAAAAAGAGGAAATTCGTTCTAATGAACAGCGGTCGCTTAGGACTATCTCGACCTGTGCGAAATTGCGTCCAGTTCTTGAAGCATTACACTTGCAAGGGGCATCTTTGATAGTTGCCGAATGGGTAGGACCGGCAAAAGCCTTTTCTGTTTGAGGGATACACCTCTTTTTTCCGGTACCCTTTCCTGGAAAGACGTCCAGTCTTTGTTTGATTCGGCTAACTGAAGTTTTTAATGCCGGGCTTTCAGTTTGGTCCGACAAGGCCAAAGCAGCCGGAGCTAATGCGCACAGGGCCACTATTACCATGGCTGATACATTGATTTGTTTCGCCTTCGCGAAGATTTGCCGTCTTTTCATTTTCCTTCTCCAGATAAAATTTTATTCACTAAGAAATCTGATTTTACCAGAGAATTCCTCCAGTTGTCAAGCCTTTTCAGGAAAAACGAATAAAACTGTTACAAAGTGTCCCTTTTGCCGGTAAAATACTGGGCATAGAGTGGAAGAACAGGGGGTTTTTGACTTTATTTTGGGGGCCAATGGGTCGAAATGACGATATTAGCACTATTAAGGTGGAAAACGGTGCGATATGCGGGCTATGAGTGAGCGAAGAAGGCTTGTTGAACAGGAGGGTCGCGGACATGCCGTGCGCAGGGGGCTGAGGGGGACGCTGCACTTTGAGAATATGCCGCGGCTTCATAAGTTACTTGAATTTCTTGTGCGGGTTACCCTTACGAAGGACAGGGGAGTGAGAAATGTACTGGACGTGAGAACTGAGGAGGTCGAGATTGTGTTGGGTAATCTGCCGGCCGGCTTTGATAATACGCGGATACTATTGGTGACGGACCTGCATATAGACGGGCTGGATTGGCTGGCGGAAAAGATTATCAGTGTTGCGGATGTGCTTGATTATGATTTTTGTATTTTGGGCGGTGATTATAGTTTTGGCCGGGCGCGTGAGGGGAGCTTGGCTTATTCGAGGATGAGGGAGGTGGCAGCGAAGCTGCGGGCAAAGTCGATGGTGTTTGCAGTATTGGGCAACCATGACAGGTACGGCATTGGTGAGCTTCTTCAAGAAGAGTGCGGGGCGGAGGTATTGGTGAACGAGAGTGTATGCCTCGAGAAGGACGGAGACAAGATGTATCTGACAGGGCTGGATGACCGTCATTATTACGGCGCCGATGATATTGGGTTGGCCGACGGCGGGATTGAGGCCGGGGCGTTCAAGATAATGGTGTGTCATTCGCCTGAGGGATATGAGGAGGCGGCAGAGGCGGGGTATTCGCTGTACTTGGCCGGCCATACACACGGCGGGCAGATTTGTTTGCCGGGCGGTATTGTGATTGTCCGTGGTGCAACGGTCCCGCGGCGGCTGTTAAAAGGGGAGTGGCGGTATGACGGGATGCGTGGATATACATCGCGCGGGGCAGGCGCCAGCGGTGTAGCGGTGCGGTATTTTTGCCCGCCGGAAATGACCGTTATCACACTGAGAAAAGGGTAGCCGGCAAACGGCGCGCGACATCTGTTGACCCGGGGTGTTAAAGTTCCTACAATCTATCGGTGATATCCGGTTTAGCGAGAGGCTTGCAGTGTCAGTTAAATTGAGTTTTTTAGGGGCTGCCCGGAATGTGACGGGGTCTTGTTTCCTTTTGGAGACGGACGGTTGCAAGCTTCTGGTGGACTGCGGCTTTTATCAGGAAAGGCAGTTTCGCGAGAGGAACTGGGAGCCGTTTGCCGTTGCCCCCGCCAAGATAGACGCGGTGCTTTTGACCCATGCGCATCTGGACCACTGTGGATTGCTGCCGAAGCTGGTCAAGGAAGGTTTCGGCGGCAGGGTTTACTGTACCGATGCCACTTCGGAGATTGCCAAGATAGTATTGGCTGATAGCGCTCACATTCAGGAAGAAGATGCTGCGTATAAGCGCAAGCGCCACAAGCGCCAGGGTAGGGTGCCGCCCCGGCCGGTGGAGGCGCTTTATTCGGTTGAAGATGCACAGGCGTGTTCCGGGTTTTTTTCGCCGGCCAAGTACAAGCAGGTTATCAAAATCGCCGACGGCGTTGAAGCGACGTTTCATGATGCCGGGCACATTCTTGGATCTTCTATGATAAAAATTAAGGTGCCGATAGACGGCCGGATGCGGTCGATACTTTTTTCCGGTGATGTCGGCAGAAATGACAGGCCTATACTGCGGGACCCGACCGTTTTCGACGAGGCAGACTACATCCTGATCGAATCCACATACGGCGACCGGACGCATGACACGTTCGAGGATACAAAGATTAAGTTCGCAGAGGCGGTCAACAGCACTATCGAGGCCGGTGGCAATATTATTGTTCCGAGCTTTGCGATAGAGCGGTCGCAGGAGATACTGTATTACCTCAACGAGCTGCAGCTTGCCGACGAGATCCCGCATATACTGGTTTTCCTGGATAGTCCGATGGCAGTGTCCGTTACGGACGTTTTCAGGCACCATCCTGAGATGTTCGACGCCGAGACGATTGAACTGCTTAATGAGCACCATTCACCGTTTAGTTTCAGCGGGCTTAAGATGGTAAGGAGCACAAGGGAATCGAAGGCGATCAATAAGATTAAGGGCACGGTGATGATAATAGCAGGCTCGGGGATGTGCACGGGCGGCAGGATCAAGCACCACCTTGTCAAGCATATCTGGCGGCCGGAGAGTACGATTATGTTTGTGGGTTACCAGGCAGAGGGCACCCTGGGCAGGCAGATTGTGGCCGGTGCCAGGGAAGTAAGAATCTTAGGCGAGATGCGCGAGGTCAAGGCGAGGATTGTTCAGGCGTTTGGCTTCTCAGCCCATGCGGACAAAAACGAACTGATGGAGTGGCTCTCTAATCTCAAGAAGGCGCCGCGGCATGTTTTTATGGTGCATGGCGAAACGAACGCTGCGCATCATTTCAGCAAATTCCTGACCGAAAAAACCGGCTGGGCGAGTTCGGTACCCACTTATGGCAGCAGTGTAACACTCGATTAATCAGGACACACAATCCCTGTTTATTGATTGCATTGCTTCGCTATAGTGTTTTAGCAGGTAATCTTTATCTGGACCGGCGAGGTGGGCCCATGGCAGGATATCATCGACATCGAAAGCCCTTTGGGCACATTCTTCGAGATTCATGTTGTGCTTTTCAAATGCCTTTAGCCATATCTCGTAGTCGAAACACTCATCCCATAAATCAAACTTGGCGTCTAATCGCCAGGCGGTTTCGATGACGTCGGCCATTCGTCTGTCGGCCCCGGCCATGGCGGCTTCCAGTATGCTGCGCTCGATGTTGTGAAATTTGAATTGCAGGAATCTTGCGTTCAATTCGCGCTTGCGCTGCAATATCAGGCTTTTTGCCTCTTTGAAATACGCCTTTTCTTTTTGAGCCAGCCATTGAAAAGGTGTGTGCGGCTTAGGCACAAGCCAGCTTATTGCAACGTTTACCTTTGCGGTTTTATTGTCAGCCTTTTTTCGCAGCCGGGCGATTTTGAAGGCGAGATCCACGATTTGTTCAATATCCTCATCAGTTTCACCCGGCAGGCCGACCATGAAGTACAGTTTGACTTTTTGGAACCCGGCCTTATAGGCAGCTTCGACGGCTGCGAAGAGGTCCTGGTCGCTTATCGGTTTGTTGATAATTCTGCGAAGTTTCTCACTCGCCGCTTCAACGGCGATTGTCAGGCCGCTTTTTCTTACTGATGTTACCAGCTTAGGCAATAGCTGCAAGTGCTCGCCGACGCGCAGGCTCGGCAGTGATACTCCAACATGGAGCGGCTCAAAGTACTCCTGCAGACGCAGAACTAATTCTTCGAGATTTGGATAATCGGCGGTCGATAGGCTCAAGAGGCCGACCGTATCGAAGCCGGTGGCGTGGTAGTTTTCTTTCGCGATTTCTATGATTTTATCGACGCTGCGGTATCGAATCGGCCTCCTGCAAAATGTCGCCTGGCAGAAGCGGCACCTGCCCGGACAGCCTCGCATAATCTCGACGGTAACCCGCTCGTGTACCGTCTGGGCAAAAGGCACTATCGGAGCATCGGGGGCGGGGGCATTTTCAAAGTCGGATACGACAGCATTTTCAAAACGGTCGGGCAACCCAGGCAGGTCGGGCTTGAACGACTTAATTTTCTGGCCGTCGTATTCGAAGCTATAAAGCGACGGTACATAAGCGAAGCCCAGGCTCTTGGCGGCTTCGGTAAGCAGCTCGTGCTTTGTCGCGCCGGCGTTTCTTTGTTTTCTGATTAGCTCGACCAATTGTATAACGGCTTCTTCGGCCTCACCGAGGATAAACATATCGACGAATTCGGCTATCGGCTCGGCGCAGTTTGCCGCTTGACCGCCGACAATTACCAGGGGGTCAGCCTCGGCGCGTGCATTTGCCCTGATTGGCAGGCCCGCTAAATCCAGCATGTTGAGCATGTTGATGTAGCAAAGTTCGTTTGTCAGGCTAAAGCCGACTATGTCAAAATCGGCTACCGCGGCCTTCGATTCGAGAGTAAAAAGCGGTAAGTGCTCGTTGCGCATAATTTCTTCTGCGTCAATCCAGGGGGCAAAGACCCGCTCGGCGGCAACACGCTCCAACTGATTGAGCACATGATAAATAATCGCAAAGCCGGTGTGGCTCATGCCGATTTCGTAAATGTCCGGGAAACATAAAGCCACTTTGATGTCGCAGGAGGCAAGGTCCTTTTTGATCTGGTTTATCTCGCCGCCGATATATCTTGACGGCCTGCGAACAAAGGGCAGGAATTTTTGCTGGACATCGTCTTTTAACATTCTCACTCTTTTTGTTTGCATAGCGGCATTATACAACGGCCCAGAGATTTATTGAACATAAACCACGAACGACTTACAATTGGGCGATTGTAGTGGATTCCCGCTTTCGCGGGAATGACAAATGTTATTAAAATCGGCGTATTATGTCTCACCAAAGAAGGATATCTTTGACCAAGAAATATGTGTATTCGGCGCTGATAATAGCTGCTGCGGCTATAGCAGCTTTTGGTATGCGTGTACTGCTGGGGCCGCGGTTGCGACAGGCCGGCAGCGGCTACCGCGTTGTGATGGGCACGTTCGCTAACATCACCGCTGTGGCGGCGGATTCAAGAACTGCCAAGGCCTGTGTAGAAGCGGCATTTAGCCAGCTCAAGCGAGTTGATGAGTTGATGAGCGATTACAAATCTGATTCTCAGCTTTCGCAGGTCAATCGCGATGCCTTCAAAGAGCCGGTGCATGTCGACGACGACCTGTTTGAGGTTTTAGATATCGCAGTCGAATACAGCAGGCAGACAGATGGTGCGTTTGATGTGACAGTCGGGCCGGTGGTCAAGCTTTGGCGAGAGGCCGAAGAGACGGGCGCGCTGCCGCCGGAAGAAGATATTGCACAGGCCGGTTCGAAGGTTGGCTTTGAAAAACTTATCCTTGATAGAGAAAATAAGACCGTGCGTTTTAAGGTTGACGGGATGCGGCTTGATTTGGGTGGTATCGCAAAGGGCTACGCAATCGATTTAGCCATTGAAGCGATGCAAAAGGCAGGTGCTATTGGCGGCTTGGTCGATGTGGGTGGGGATGTTCGTTGTTTCGGTCCGCCGTCCGATTCAAAGGAAAGCTGGCTGGTCGGTCTGCAGGACCCGAGTGTTGAGAACCAGCTACTGCTGGTATTGAAGTTGCGCGGTGTGGCGGTGGCTACAAGCGGCGGTTACCGGCGTTTTGCCGAAATTGACGGCAAGAAGTACAGCCATATCATAAATCCGCAGGCCAGCTCAGCCGCCGATGAACTTGTAAGCGTCAGCATAGTCGCGCGAACGGCTACCGCCGCTGATGCCCTGGCGACGGCGGTCAGTGTGATGGGTCGGGAAAAGGGATTGGCACTGGTCGAATCGCTGGCCCAAACCGAGGCGATTCTCGTTCCTGGCGGCAAAGACCAGGAGATAATCCACACCGAAGGCGTGCGCCGATATGTCGATACCACGCAGCCGGTACCGGTCTATTCAACGGCATCTAAAGTGGCGGGAAGGTAGGGTGCGATACATCGCACCCTACACGGCAGGTTTTTGGCCGGGCTGTCTTGGGGCGGGGGCGGATATGCCGCGATAGACGATTACGCCGGTGGGGCATTTTGCCATCGCCGTTTCGGTCTGTTCGGATGGCTCGTACCTTTCGTAGTCGAGGCGGGCAAGATTATCTTCTGTCTTGAAGAGGTCGGTTTGTTTTTCACACGTCTTGCAGCCGATACAGCCGACCTTGCACATCCGGCGGGTGGTCTTGGCGTTTTCTTTACTCATGCAGGCGACGGTCATCATATTCGGCTGAGTGAAGCCGACCATTTCAATCAGATTCCTCGGGCAGGCCTTTGAACAGGCCCCGCAGCCGGTGCATTTTTCATAATCCACCACGGCTAAGCCATCAACCATGCGCAGTGCATCGAACTTGCACACCCTTGTGCAGTCGCCGTAGCCTAAGCAGCCGAATTTGCAGGCCTGGACATTCGGCTGGGCGTTGGCGGCGGTGCATGTTGGAATGCCGTCGTACGTTGCATAGAAGCTTTTATCGTCGGTATGCGAGCGACAGTGGACGATGGGTCTTACCGGTTTGCCTGCGTCGCTGACTTGAAGATTGAGTATCTCGGCGATTTTCTCGGCGGTTTCGGCTCCGCCGGGCGCACATTTGCCTAAAAGCTCCGCGTCGGCGGAAACGGCCTTTGCATACGCACCGCAGCCGGCAAAGCCGCAGGCCCCGCAGTCGATGTTCGGAAGGGCTTCGTGGACCTGCTCAATCTTGGCATCAACAAAGACCTTGAGCTTGATGCTTGCGATCAACAGGACTATGGCGAAACCTGTACCCAGGGCTAACATAATCACCCCGGCCGGCCAGGCACTTTGCCATAATTGTGTGATGTCAGCTAAAACCATATTAAAAATCTCTAACAAAATGAGTACGCACCGCGCTCGTCATTCTGAGCCCTTCGCTTCGCTCAAGGACGGGCTCCGCGAAGAATCTTATCATTTTCGTATAAACGAGACCCTTCGCTGCGCTCAGGGTGACAATTTTGGGAACCCTTCTAAATACCAATCACTATCTAATCATTCCTGCAAAACCCATAAAGGCCAGTGTCAAAAGCCCTGCAGTTATCAGCGTTATGGGCGCTCCCTTGAGGCAATCCGGTACATCGGCAAGGTTCAGGTTCTCGCGTATCCCTGCCATTATGCAGATGGCCAATGTAAAGCCGATTCCTGCGCCGACGCTTAAAACGACGGCCTCGAGAAGGTTATCTATGCCCCAAAGGTTTATGAACAGACACAGGCCCAAAATTGCGCAGTTGGTGGTTATCAGCGGCAAAAAGATTCCGAAGCTGTCATAAAGAGCGGGGAAAAATTTCCTTATATACATTTCCACTAACTGCACGGCGCCGGCGATGACGAGGATGAAGCAGACATATCGCGTAACTTCCAGCGGTGTGCCCGTGAGGATATAGTAGTCAATCAGCCAGGTCAGCGTTCCACTCAACGTTACCACAAACGTTACCGCACAGCCCATGCCGAAGGCCATATCGATTCTGCCGGACACGCCCAGGTACGGGCATATACCCAAGAACTTCGTGAACACGAGGTTGTTCACTATCACGACCGATATGAAACCCATTAGTAGAACCTGCACGGTATCCATCTAAAAAGCCCTTAAGGATTTTTCTTCGTAATCAAATTCGCCAGTCCCAAAAGCAGGCCCAACGTTATGAATGCTCCAACGGGCATCCCCATTGCGGCCCAGGGTACGAATGAGCCCGGCATGACTTGAATCTCGAAAACCTTGCCCGTTGCTAAAAGCTCCCTTATCCCGGCCAGAACACACAGCGTTAGTGTAAAGCCTGCTCCCATGCCCAACGCATCGACGATGCTGACGGCGAGCGTGTTCTTGCTGGCGCAGGCCTCGGCGCGACAGATTATGATGCAGTTGACGATAATCAAGGGCACATACGGACCTAAGGTCTCGCTCATCACCGGGGCAAAGGCCTTGAGGAATAAATCGGCAATCGTAACAAAGGTCGCGATTGTCAGCGTGAACATTAAGATACGCAGGTGTGGCTTTAGCAGGTTTCGCATCAGGCTGACAACGATGTTGGAGCAGAAAAGTACGAATATAACGCTAAGACCCATCGTAAGGGCCGGCTTTACCGCTGCGGTTACCGCTAAGGTCGGGCACATCCCCAAAAGCAGCCGCAGGACCGGGTTTTCGTTCCAGATCCCGGCTGCGAACGTTTGCCCGAAAGAAACATTTGCAGAATCGTTACTCGCCATTATTCAACAACCCTTTGGTTTGCAGATGGGCCCTAATCTGCTTGATATAGTTATTCAGTATTTCGACCACCGCTTCACTGCTGACGGTAGCGCCGGTGATAGCGACAATCTCGCCGTCGATTTTTTTGTCGTCGCCGGTTTTTGAAAGCACAAGTTGCGCTGTCGGTGCGCCCCGAAACTGGCTGCGGAAGTCATCGTTCTTGATTTTATCACCGAAGCCCGGCGTCTCGTTGCTGGCGAGCACGCCAAAGCCGGCTAATTTTTCAAAGGCGGCGTCAACGGTTAAGACCAGCTTGATTTTGTCGGCAAAACCCGAACCTTCGCAGACAAACGCCCAGCCCACGCAATCGCCGTCGGCGGAGACGCCTTTTTTGATGTCTGTCTTTGTCTTCCTGCCCTTGCCGATGTCCACCTCGACACCTTCGGCGGCTGTTTCGAAGCTTGCGGCCTTCTTTTCCAGGAGCGCACCTGCAAGGTCGTTGAATTTGTCAATCTCGTTTTGAATAATCTTAGGCTGCCAGGCGGCGTTTGTTACCGCCAGGAGCAGTCCGAAAACAAAGGACGACACAACCAGCAGCCAGCTTTGCTCGACGAAATATTTAATATTCTTAAGCATTCGGCACACCTCCCGCCGGGGTGAGCTTGCAGAACCGGTCTATCAGCGGAGTAACGGCGTTCATAATAAGAATCGCGTACATCACGCCCTCGGGGTATTCGCCGACTATTCGAATCAGCATTATCAGCGCGCCCGTGCCTATTCCGAATATCCACATCCCCTTTGTGCTCAATGGGGCCGTTACCGGGTCTGTGGCGATGAAAAATGCGCCTAAGAGCATACCACCCGTGGTAAGATGCAGCCACGGCGGCATGTATGCGTTCGGATTTATAAGATGGCAGAACGCGGCGATGACAAAAGCTGAGCCTAAAACGGCTAACGGTATGTTTACATTTATGGTCCGCCTCAGCACCAGATATAGCGCCCCAACTAAAAGTGCGATAGTGCTTGTCTCGCCGAGGCAGCCGCCGACCTCGCCGGTGAGGGTTGCCTCGAGTTGAGCTGTTACGACTTTCGTATCGACCTTCTTTTTTATCGCCTGCTTGCTCCAGGCCAGGGGAGTGGCCTGCGTTATTGCGCCTGGGCCGGTAGCGGTAATTTTAGGCATGGCAGGGTCGAGAGTCGCCGGGACCGTCCAGGTCGTCATGAGCATGCCGAAGCAGGCGGCAAGGAAAGCTCTGCCCACCATAGCAGGATTGAATATGTTCGCGCCTAAGCCACCGAAGACCATCTTGCCTATGATGACTGCAAACGCACTTCCTATCACAGCGGCCCAGGCCGGCAGGGCCGGCGGTACGGAAAAGGCCAAAATTATCCCGGTTACAACGGCGCTGAGGTCATCTAAGGAGTTTGGCTTCTTGCGAACGAGATTGCACAGCCATTCGCTGACAACGCAGGTTGCAACGCACACGCCAACGAGGACCAGTGCGCGTGTTTTGAAGAATATGAATGCGGCTATCATCGCGGGCACAAGGGCTATTATCACATCGCCCATTATGCTGCGCGTCGAGTGAGGCTGGCTTATATGCGGGCTTGGCGAGACCGTTATCTTCGAGAGCATTTAGCCTTGTATCCTTTTTTCAAATCTTGTTTGCTCGAAGCAAAATCAACTCGCTTCCTTGCGGCCAAACCATCTAAAGCGTCCCTGCGAGGGCGCATTTTCAAGAACGGCAATATATTAAAACACGATCTGTCAAAAGTAAAGCTCTAAGAGTGAATATTCTAAACTATGTTCTCTTGAACTGCTTTTCCAGTTCGTCCAAAGAGAATTTTATCGTTGTTGGTCTGCCGTGTGGACATCTGCCGGCCCTTTCAATGGTCTCCTTGTCGGCTACTAACTGGGCCATCTCTTCGTTGGTAAGCGTTCGGCCCGCCTTAATCGCCGCCTTGCAGGCAGCCATGTCAAGAACCTCGTGCAGGAGTCGTTCAGCGTCCAGGCCGACGGTCTTATCGGTGAGCATATCTAACAAATCCTGGACGAACTGGAGACGATTTATCTTTGCCAGCATCGAAGGAAATGCCTGAATCGCCATGGTCCTGGGGCCGAACGGTTCCAACTGGATGCCGATTTTCTCAAATAACTGTGCATTTGCTTTTATCGCCTCAGCCAGGGCATCGGTAATCTCGAAGGTTTCCGGCATCAGCAGCCGTTGAGACTCGAGATTGTTACCCGATACCTTCCTGCACAGGTCCTCGTAGATTATCCGCTCATGCAGCGCGTGCTGGTCGATAATGACAAAACCTTCGTCGGCCTCGGTAACGATGTAACTGTTGTGTATTTGCAGGAACTTCTTTGGCGGGGCCGTAACCGTTGGCTCATGTTTTTCCGTGGTCTGACGGCTGGCGGAGGCAACCCCTGTACGGGCTGTCTTTGTCTGGGCGGGGCCGGAAAAGCCGAGATGCTGCTGCGAGCTGGCGACGGGTTTATGGTGCTTGAAGAAATCGGCCATGGCTTCGGCGATTCTTTGTCGTCTGGCCTCGTCCGCGCTGCTTGAAACCTCTCCTGCGTGCAGGCTTACCGCCGCAGTTGGCAGGTGGGCACTGACCTCAAAGTTAATGCTTAAGAGTTTTTCCCGCAGAGCGGCCAGGACGCCGGAGTGCACAAGATTGGCGTTGTCAAAACGAACCTCAATCTTGGTGGGATGAACGTTTACATCGTATCTATCCGGCGGCATCTGAAGAAAGAGGAAAACTATGGGGAATTTATTCGGCTCGATGAGGCCGCGGTATGCCTCCCTAATAGCATGGCCGATGAATTTATCCCGTATGAATCGACTGTTGAGAAACACGTATTGAAATTTGTTGTTAGCCCTCGCCTGGGTGGGCCTGCCCAACAACGCAAAAATCCTGATACCCTTTTCTTCGCTTTTGAGCTCAATCAAATCATCGGCGACCGTTGCCCCTAAAAGCTGGGCGATTCGGTCTCTGATACTGCCGCCTCCGACAAGGTGGTACAACTGTCTGCTGTTGTGTATCAATGTCATATCCAACTGACAATGGGCCAATGCTATCCGCGTGAAGTGCTCGACGATGTGTGTCATCTCGGTATTCGCAGTCCGCAGAAACTTGCGGCGTGCGGGCACTTTATAAAAAAGGTTCCTGACCCCTATCGTGGTTCCGTAATCGCCGCTGCAGGGGCTAACCGGTTCGGCTTTGCCGCAATCAATCGTGAGCCTGCCCGCCTCGATCGAGTCGGCGACTCCGCTTACAACGTTTACGCTGCTCACCGCTGCTATACTGGCAAGGGCCTCGCCTCGGAACCCCATCGTGGATATGCCCAAAAGGTCGGCGCTTGTGCCGACCTTGCTGGTGGCGTGCGGCTCAAACGCCTTCGATAAGTCGTCGGCGTCCATGCCAGCGCCGTCATCGACCACGGATATGAGTTTGCGTCCCCCATCCTCAATATTAACTACGACCTTACTTGCCCCGGCGTCGATGCTGTTTTCCAGCAACTCCTTGACCACACTGGCGGGCCTTTCTATGACCTCCCCGGCCGCTATCATATTCACCATGTTATCGTCAAGGACGATTATCTTTCCCATCGAGTTTCTCCCACGGCTGTAAAAGTCCGTGTGCGAGTCGAAACTACGCTCCTATCAGATGCAGCCGACCCATCAGGTTTTGTATCTGCGGCATAATGTCTTTGCCCTCAATATGCCCTAAGCCGCCTTTCGCACAAGCACGTTCACCAAAGGCGGCGACATCATCTGTTCTGACACCTTCGCCGTAAAACATTACGGGCACAGGGTCCGCTGAGTGCTGTTTGAGCTCGCACGGGGTGGAATGGTCGGCGGTAACTACCAGCAGGGCGCCTTTCGGCAAGTTGTCAAAAAGGCCCATCGCCTTATCGCACTTTTCGATGAATTTCTTCTTGCCTTCAGGGTTGCCATCCTCAGCCAACGAATCGGCGGCCTTTACGTGTATGAATACAAAATCGTGCGACCCAAGCTGCTTGAGCGCCGTTTTGAACTTGGCCTCGATATCGCTGTCCGGCAGGGCCGTTGCGCCGGGCACTTCGATAATGTCCATTCCCAAAAATGCGCCGACACCCTTATAGAGTCCGCCTCCGGCGACGCAACACGCAGAGAATCCGAACCGCTCCTTAAAACTTGGAAAACTTCTGTACTGGCCCGCCCCGCGAACCAAAAGACAATTGCCCGGCAGCTCGCCGCGACCTTGGCGCTCTTTATTAAATTCGAGTTCGGCGAGTATCTCGTGCGTTTTGGCGACAAACTTATTCAGAAGCTCGGCCGTGCGTTTTGCTTCAGGACTGTCATCAGTCGGTTTTACCTCCAACACGGCCCGGCCTACTTCGTGCGGGTCCGCATCGGTAACGGCGCTTGAAAGGCGCGGGCCTCTCATTATGACGCCGGCCCGATGAGCGGTACCGGGCTTGACGACGAGCGTTACGCCGTCTATTTCGAGGCCGTTGAGTGCCTTTGTCAACGGAGCCACGTCCCTGATACGCCCCGCCCGGCGATCCTGGATGACCATGTTCTCGTCAACTGTCCCGAAATTACCGCGAAAGGCGACGTCTCCATCCTGCATCTTGAGGCCGATACCCGCCACTTCTATCGGCCCGCGCCCCGGATAATATTCAGCAGGCTCATAACCGAATATGGCAAGATGAGACGTATCGCTTCCGGGCCTGAGTCCCCTTCCCAAAGTATGCATCAAACCGCACTCGGCCTGGGTTGCGAGCTTGTCAAAGTTCGGCGTCTTTGCATACTCAAGGGGGGTCAGTCCACCTAAAGAGGCAATAGGACGGTCGCCTAAACCGTCGAATATCAGCACAATAGCCTTTTTCAGCATCTGCATTCTCCTTGATTGACGGCAAATAAGTCTTTTTGGCGGCCCAAAGTTATCATAAACAACTCAACTATAGTAAGATGCGGCTTCCACTCTGTCAATCGTTTTGGCTCGGGACGGTTCTTCTCTTTATCAGTTTGAACCGCAGAAGACATGTCGGAATTGACATTCTGAGTCCCGGCGCGCCGGGAAAGAATCTCTACCCCCTCGAGCGCAGGAGAGATTCTTCATCCCGATACATCCCCGAGGTATCGGGACACGCGGGATTCAGAATGACATCTATAAAGTTTTCAGCCGGCTTTGGACAGGTCCAGGTTTCTTCTGCAGCGGGGGCAGGGGACCTTGTTTGATTTGAAGTTCGGAGGGATTTTCAGTTTCAATCCGCACGCGCACGTCAAAAATGCGAACTGGTTGACCCGGCGCATGATGTCACCAATTTGTCGCATCTGCTTTTTGGTACTTGCCTGCTTTTTCGCTTTGGCGCCGGCTTGTCGAAGCTCGACACTTTCAGACTCTTTCAGGGCAGAAGCCGGTATGACCTGTTTGTCGCCGACCGTCTGGCTGTAGGAATCCGAATAATCCTTGAACGATGCACCGCGGGACATATTCCGCAAGATCTTGATTCTCTCGGAAATCGGCGGGTGCGTGCTCGTAAGGTCGGATAGTTTCCGCTGCTTCTTCTTTTTGAAAGGGTTCGCGATATACATCGGGGCGGTTACCTTATTGGCGGAGGTCAACTGCGGCGATGGGTCGTTGGCGATTTTTTCCAGAGCGCCGGCCAGCCCGTCAGGGTAGCGGGTCAGCCTGACGGCGCCCGCATCGGCGAGGTATTCGCGTTTCCTTGAAAGAGCAAAATATAACAGGTACGCAAACAAAGGTGCCAAAATTGCAGCGAGTATCGCTATCAGCATCATAACCATCTGTGCCTGACCGCCGCCTGAGGACCCGGACGAGTACCTCCGGCGTGACCCCATCATGGAGCTGTAGAACATCCCCCGCAGAAAGACCTGGCTAATCAGCACGATGCTGCCCAACATTATGCCCGCCAACGTGATGAAAAGTATGTCGCGGTGCAGGATATGGCTGACTTCATGTGCGATAACACCCTGCAGCTCGTCGCGGTTGAGCCTCGCCAAGAGGCCCGCCGTTACCGCGACCGATGCGGATTCGGGGCTTCTGCCGGTTGCGAATGCGTTCGGCGCGGGGTCGTTGATGATATAGACCTTTGGCATCTTTGGCAGGTTGGCGGCGATGGTCATCTCTTCGACAACGTTGAACAACTGCGGGTGCACATCGTGGGTGACGGGCGTTGCCTTACTGGCTGCCAACAGTATCTGGTCACCACCTGCAAAGCTGACCGCTAAGAGCACCAGCCAGATGGCCGTTGCGATTATCAGGCCGAAGAAACCGCCGTTGGGACCGAAGAAGGCCATCCCGATGACATAACCCAGCCCCATCAGGCACCCGGCCATTACCAGCAAAAGGACAATCGAGTTCCTCTTATTTGCTCTGATTTGTTCCCACATGGTTCAGTTCGTAGTTTGGAGTTCGTTGTTCGTAGTGCGTAGCTGTTCTTTTGTCCACGAACTACGAACTATGAACTACCAACTAATTATCAAAAACTTACCTTCGGTACTTCGCGTTCTTCGGCGCTTTCGATTTCGAAGAAATCTCGCTTGGTAAAGTTGAACGAGTTGGCAATGATGCTCGAGGGGAACATCTGAGTCTTGTTGTTAAAGAAGAGCACCTGGTCGTTATAACCCTGCCGGGCAAAAGCAATCTTGTTTTCAGTGCTGGTCAGCGTCTCCTGCAGCGAAAGAAAGTTCTGATTGGCCTTGAGGTCGGGGTAGTTTTCCACGACCAACATGAACTTACTCAGTGCATCACTTAGCCCGCCTTCAGCTTGGGAGGCTTCAGAGACCGTTCTGGCGCCCATCGCCTTACTCCTTGCCTCGGTGATGGCCTCGAACGTTCCGCGCTCGTGCTCCATATATCCTTTGGCCGTCTCGACAAGGTTCGGGATAAGGTCGTGCCTTCGCTTGAGCTGCACGTCAATCTGCGACCAGGCGTTGTCCACCTGGTTGCGCAGCCGAACCAGTGCGTTGTACATGCCGATTACGAAAAGAATAATCAGAACTACAATTACACCGACAATAATAAATGCTGTCATATCGTTTCTCCTTATAAGCTGCTGTTAAAAAAATTTTAGATAATCGCGATACCCTGTCATTCCCGCGAAAGCGGGAATCCAGACTCTTAAAAAATAGTGTTAATCTGTGTTAATCAGTGTCTAAAAGCAAAAACGGTCAGTTTGAGTAATTATGTTCGCCGCCGAACATATCGGCTAACAGTTTTTGCACTTTGCCCTGCTCATCGAATGAGCCTATCGCCAAAACGTCCTGCAATTCGCCCCTGTCAAACCAAAGCCCGTCGCCCTTCTTGCATCTGTCTATAAGCTGGGCCGATACATCCGGGCCGACAAGTATCTTTTCCATTTTTTTCAGACATATAGGACACTTCCTCGGCTTTTCGGTGCAGTCTTTGGCCGGCTTAAAGGAAGCCAATAAATCCTTCGCACGGGCCGTATCGTCAAGGAGCATCTCAAGTTCACCCGCATCAAGCCAGATACCCGCACAGTCGAGGCAGTAATCGACCTCCACCTCTTCGAGCTGGCAGGTAATCATCGCTACTTTACAAACCGGACAATCCATAACAGGCTATCTTTCCAAAATAAGCACTGCCTGCCTATATTACATCCCGGCACCTGGCCGGTCAAGCTTGAATATAAACGGCCAAACGTGCAAATATGCCTTGCAGAACCCTGTCGGTAAAATCTTGACAGGCTCAGGTTTTTGGTTTATGATTATGACCGTCTAAACGTACAGGAGTATATTATGGATAAGGTTCAGCCGAAAATAGCTGTCGAATACGACAAAAATGCTACGATTGTAACATTGACGGACGAGCGGATTCTGGACGAAAGCGAGGTCCAGGCCCTTGCCAATTCCCTCATGCCGTTAGTCGAAGAGGCCGATGGAATTAACCTTGTGATTGACTTTGGCAATGTCAAGTTCCTCACGAGTGCGGTTTTGGGGCTTCTGATTAGAGTGAGTAAGAAAGTCTATGAATCGGGCGGACAACTGAAGCTGTGCAGTATAAACCCGAAGATTTTCGAGGTATTCAGGATTACGCGCCTTGACCGGGTTTTCGACATCTATGAGGACAGACTTAAGGCAACCCAGAGTCTCGACTGATGTTACAAGCAAAAGCGCGGCGGCGCAAGCCGCCCTAAAAATAAAAGCGCGGCGAGTGGGCTTGCAACAGCACCAGCAGGGACCGCCGGGAATGATTTATGTGAATCTCGTTTGCGGGACGATATAGATTTTATGGTTTCAGATTCTTTGGTGCATAAGTCTGTGGTCATCAAAAGCAGCCAGTCGGCAGTTGAGCGCCTGTGCAGCCAGTTGCTTATGGCCGCCGCTGCCAACAATTTTGACGGTGATGATGTTTTCGCGATTCATCTTGCCTTGGAGGAGGCCCTGCTCAATGCCATGCAGCACGGCAATAAACAAGACACCGATAAACAAATAAGGGTCGAATACCTCATTACGCCCCATAAATTTGACATTTCAATCACGGACGAGGGGAGCGGCTTTGACCCGGATGCAGTACCCGACCCCCGGTGTGAAGAGAATCTTCGAAAATGCTATGGAAGGGGATTGCTGTTAATGCGTTCATATATGGATGCGGTCGAGTATAACGAAACAGGCAATTGTGTTCACATGGTAAAACATAAGGCCAAAGCAAGGAATGCGGGCTGATTTGGCGTTTCCACGGCAGGGCGGCTCGATGGATGCAGGGCTCCGGCCGGTACAAGGGCTTTTTGAAAGGACATGAGGGATAAGGACGATGAAACGGATTTTGGGCCTTTGCGGTGTAGTATTTACAGTTTTGATAATTTCCGGCTGCGGCGCCGACGGAGATGGTGTCCCCCAAATAGTGGGCAGCGTCGTACGTACTGTACTGCAGCCGGTGACATCGGCTCTTGGAGGCCATCAAACACCTGCTTTCCCGGGGCCTGTGGACGAAAGCATTCCGGCAGCGTGGTATCCGCCGACCGGTCGTGAAAAAGGCTGGAAGGCGATAGTGTTACATCATTCTGCTACCCATCAGGGCAATGCTGAAGATTTCGATGATTACCATAAGAACGGCCATAAATGGAGGGGTATTGGCTACGATTTTGTAATTGGCAACGGTAACGGCAGCGGCGACGGGCACGTCGAGGTTACATTTCGCTGGCGCGAGCAAATCGCCGGTGCTCACGTCGGGGGGACACCAAGAAACTGGGCCAATGAAGATGCTGTAGGTATCTGTCTGGTGGGCGATTTCACCAAGACCAGCCCGACGCCTCGTCAAATGGCCTCACTTGTCAAATTAATTCGTTTCCTGCAAAGGCGATACCAAATCCCTGCCAGCAGAATTTACGGCCACAGCGACACCCCCGGCTACAAAGGCCGAACGCTTTGCCCGGGCAGGAACTTTCCCATGTACAGGTTGAAGCGGATGCTGTAGTAGTAATCACCAGTATCGCCGCCATCAAGGTCAACCATAACAAGCACTTCATCGATGTAGTCACCGAAGACGAAGTACCGTTCGTCGGTTTCAGTCGGGCCAGTACTATCGTAGGTAGTCTCTAAAAGCACACGCTGGTTATCATCGTAGCTATAAGTATAATTGATAGACTCAGAACCATTTTGAGTTATCTCATGGGTCGTAACGCGGGCAAATGAATCGTAAAGCGGCGCAAAGGTTACCGTAGGCGTATCATATATTCGCTGGCGGAGATACCCGTTACACCGACATGGAGCGAATAGTCCAGATCGACGTCGAGGACAACGAATGCGGCGCCTGGGGTTACATGCGCATGGACGTTGCCGGTGGTGGGCCAGATGGACAGGGTAACCCGACACCGGATTGCTACGTTGACATCCAGGATGTAGCCGAGATGGCCAGCCGATGGCTGAGCTGCTCAGACCCGCAAGACAATTGCGAGCCATACCTCTAAGTGAACCGGCAGCTTCGATTGGCCAACAGTTTAGGGGACGTGAAAAGGTGAGGTGTCAGGAACCTTTTCAGCCTTGTTTGCCTGCGTTTGACGCCGCCGCGTCGTCTCGAAGCTCATCAAGCTCGATGTAAATCTCGTCTATACCGACGTTGTCAACACCGTCGCGCATCAGTGCATAAATTATCGTGCTGGCACTGAAATAAAAACTAATCACAAAGGCCACCACCAGCCCAATAATAAACAGCGATGTCAGGTGAATCAAAAACGAAGCTACTGATTGCGACCAGCTCATCGACACCTCGGCGCTTGTGCCGATTAGATTGAGGAACTGGGGCCTGGGCCAAATGCTCGCCAGTCTCTCCGTACCGCTGACCCTGCACGAAAAGCCCAGATACAACAGGCCGTACGTTACAATCAGTACCAGAAAAGCGAATAACCGTGCAAACAGGTACGAGACCGTCCCCCACACGGTAGCCGTTAACGTATATAGCAGCATCGTCCACGGTCGATTGAAAACATACATGAAGGACCTGCTTATAGCGTCGAGTCCATCCGACCCTTCATATGCAACCGCGGGGAGCATAAGCCCCGCCCCCGCAATCGTCCCGGTCAACAGAAAAACCAGCAACAGCCCGATTAACAGGGCACCGGCAAGCCCCAGGGCCGTAATCAACTCACCGATTCCAGCCGGCAAATTGCCCATCAACCCAAGAAAGAAAACCAGCGCACCTAACATGAGCATTATGCCCACAGGTACGAAAGGGGCTGCCAACAAACTTGACAGCTTTGCTCCACTGAATCTGAACGCCTCAGTCAGTCCGGATTTTTCACCGCGGGCAAATTCCAGAGCCGCACATCGACAAATGGCCCCTCCGAAAACACAGATGACTATGGTAACAACGGTGAAATAGACTATGCTGTAAGCCGTATGATACTTAGCCGCCCAGGCCAAACCAACCGCACAGAGCCAGATATTGGCGAGCGTGTTTGCAATGTCCAGTTTAAGCAGTGAAACTGTCGCCCCGTTGAATCTTGCCGCCCCGAAGTTCCACAGCGTTGAAAACACACCCCTCCCCCGGCCCTGCTGTTTGTATTGTTCTATGGAGCGGATGGTCTTTTCCGGCTCGGTAACGTACACTTCCAGTTCCGCCGCCTTGCCAAAATCGACAACGGACAAGATTATCGGTGTAAGTATCGCCTGCTGCCCGCCGCCGGGGCCAGCCTCCGTGCAGATGTCCATTACCCAGCCTACAAGGCAAACGACTATCACCGTCAGCATGGCTATAACCATCTTTGTCGGCCCCACGGCCATTCGGAAGCTCTGGAACAACCTGGCCAATGCCAAAGTGCTCCATATTTGCTGCAATTGTTTTTCTTCTCTCACGATGACACCTGATTCTACAAGCAATGCTAAACAATTAAAGCCCGTCAGATCTTCTGCATTTGACGGGCCTGTTTTTGACAAGGTGATTTTCTTAGCAGGAAATAACCGGCAAACTATTGCTCCTCATCGTCAAATTTGTCACCTTCATCGAGTTCTTCAATCTCATCAATCTGGTCAGCTTCTTCTTCCTCGGGCTCCTCGACTATCTTCTCACCTTCGCTTACAAGCCCCTGCTCCACCATAGTGGCGTACTTAATGCAATACCGCGCCCACGGATTCGCCTCCAGTCTGGCCCTTGGAATGGGCTTGCCGGTTCCCTCACAGATGCCGTAGCTCCCCTCATCAATACGCCCCAGAGCATCACTTATTTCAGCCAATATCTTGCGGTCGCTGTCCATCAGCCCAAGTGCAAACTCCTGCTCGAAATTATCCGTCCCCATGTCCGCCATATGTATAGGCATACTCGAGAGGTCACCGGCCGCGTCGATCCGAGACTTCTTGAGCGCCTCGTTCTCAATAGAACTTACATCACCAATAATCTCCGCCCATTTCTTCAGGAGTAACTCCCTGAAGTGTTGAATTTCCTCGGCTGTAAGGGCACGCCTTTTTCGCCCTCCCCGGACTTCCTTTTTGCGCACCTTCTTTGCCGGGGCTTTCTTTGCGGTTGTCTCTTTCCTGGATGTTTTCTTTGCCTTTTTCGCCACGCTTACCTGCCTTTCCTATACCGAAACCAACTCTCGCCGGCAGGGCGACTTTTCCAACGCCAACAAAGCACATTATGTTAGCTCAATCGAGGCATTTTGGGAATGAAAATATAATAAGCTATTGCAAATTATGCAAGACAATTCGCCTTAAAGTTCTAACTACAGCCGAAATAAAGCCTTATGACATCTTGTTGGGCCGGTCCCGTGCAAATTTACCTAACGGCAGGAAGAACTTTTCGGTCCCTATCCGCCCCGCAAAGCCGGTTACGCCAAATACCTTTTCAATCGTCTCGGCCCCAAGCACATCCCGGCCGGTCCCCTTGTAACAATTGCCGTCTGTCGCCAGCAGCAATAGCTCGTCACAATACTGCGCCGCCAGATTGATATCGTGCGTTACCGCGACTATCGTCTTACCTTTTTCAATCTGCATTTTCTTCAGAAGGTCATATATCCTGACCTGATGGTGCAAATCAAGAAAACTCGTCGGCTCATCCAGCAGCAAAACAGGCGTATCCTGTGCAAGCGCGCGGGCAATAAACACTCTCTGTCTTTCCCCGCCACTTATTTGACCTAATTGCCGCCGGGCCAGCCTGATTGTGTCAGTCGCTTCAAGCACATCGTTGGCTATTTCCCTGTCGCGATTGCTTTCAAATCCCAGCGGACCATAATAAGGCACCCTCGCCATTAAAACCGTTTCAAGCACCGAGAAACCGAACACCGGCACAAACTCCTGTCGCACTACGGCCACCTTCCGGGCAAGAGCGCCGGTGCTGTATGATTCCACCTCGGCCCCATCTATCTTTACGGAGCCGGAGCCTGCTCTAAGTTGACCGCTGAGCAAATTGAGCAATGTGCTCTTACCCACACCGTTCGGCCCGGCTATCGCTAAGAAAGATGCGAGCTCAACTTCAAAGCTCAAATCATGCAACACCTCACCTTCCGAATAGCTGAAACCCAGATGGCTAACGTCTATCATGCCCATTTGACCAGCCACCCCACCTTCCGCGCGTGCCTGATTAACAAAATCAAAAAGAACGGCCCACCAACGATAGCCGTCACCACACCGACCGGCAGTTGTGCCGGCGATACGACAATGCGCGCCACCGTATCACAGGCCACCAGAAATATCGCCCCGACAATTGCACTTAGTGGAATCAGTTGACGGTGGTCGGGCCCGAACAGCAGTCTCACTGCGTGCGGAACAATCAAGCCAACAAATCCTATAAGGCCGCTCAAACTCACCGCAACAGCCGTTATGGCAGCTGCCACGGCAAATGCAATTGTCTGGACCGCCATCGTGTTTATGCCCATGCTGCGCGCGTCCTCTTCTGCGAAGCTGATGGCGTTTAGCTGAGGGCTGATATAAAAAAGTGTAATTACACCAGCCATCACACACCCTCCGCTCAGCCAAAGAACAAACCACTCCTCCTCGGTCATATTGCCCATCAGCCAGAATATTGTCGAGAACACCTGGTCGCTCTTTGCTATCGAAGTTAAGAACATAATTATCGCTGAGAAAAATGCATTGACCACCACCCCGGCAAGCAGCAAGCCGGCTACGTTGGACCTTCCAGCCAGTCGGCCGATCAGCCACACGAGCCAAACCGTCCCCAACGCCCCGACAAAAGCAAAGACCGCTATCGGCGAGCGGCCCCAAAGCGTCCAGTTGAACCCGCTGATAACTGCGATAACCGCGCCCAACCCCGCTCCGCTGGATATACCTAATATATATGGGTCGGCAAGCGGATTTCGCAAAAGCCCTTGAAAGATAGCACCCGAACACGCTAGCGCCGCGCCCACTATTGCGGCTAAGACAATGCGCGGAACCCTTACCTGCATAAATATCTCGTAGTCCGGATTTATGGCACCGGCCGGGCTCACCGGGCCAAAAGCCTTCTTCAACGAAACGCTCTCGCCGCCCATCAAAGAGCACACAAACATCACGACAAGCAGGAGCACAACCGACAATGCGACCCGGCCGATTAGCGTTTTTCCCGTTAGTAGATTGCCTGTGGACATTGTCTCAATTCTCAAAAAGCTGCGGCCTCAGGCACCTCGCGATTGTTTCAACCGCTTCATACAATCGCGGTCCAAGCCGGGAGACTATATCACCATCTATAACATAAACACGCCCGTTTTTCACCGGGCCAATATTCTTAAACCTGCTCCAGTATTTAACTGCGCCGGCCCGCTGAGCCCCAAGGTCTTTGGTCGTCATCGCCGGCTCAATTATAACGTCCGCCCCGCAGGCGTAAACCTGTTCCGAGCTTATCGGCGGATATTTATGCACCGTCGGTCCGATAGCGTTTTCGCCGCCCGCCAGCTCAATCATCTCATTGACAAACGTATTCCTTCCCGCCACTCGCAGCGGCTCCCTCTGAACAACCCAAAGGATTTTCACTTTCTCCCGGGCGCCAACCAGGACCGATAGATTTTCCAGCTTTTCTCTGATGGCCCGCACCAGCTCATCAGCCCGTGGCTTTCTACCGGTTACTTCGCCGATTGTGCGAATCGCCTCGGAAAGCTCGCTTATTCTTTCAATGTTTACGGTCGCAGTCCTGTAGCCGATACGTTCCAATCGCTGGGCAAGATTTCTTTGCTGACTGAATCCAAGCGTAATCACCAGGTCCGGCTTGGCGGCTATCACCGCCTCGATACTCGGCTGCCAGAACGTCCCCATCTTCGGCTTACTCACCGCCCGAGGCGGGTAATCACTGCCTGCAGCTACGCCGACAATCTCATCCCCAAGTCCAAGCGCAAAGAGTATCTCCGTAAGATTCGGCGCCATCGACACGATTCGCCCCGGCTCACACGACAGCGTCGCGGCCTTTTCACCTTGCTGCTGCCGGCCGAATAGCGCAAATCCCGCCCCAACCCAACACCCTAATACTACCAGTAACAATAACCATCTACTCATCTATTTTTCCAATCTTCGGCCGACGCCATCTGTAACTCGCACTTTGGCCGTAAAAGATTTCAAACACAGTGTCATAACAAAACTACTTCTCTCGTAAAACGAAACCAGTTTACCATTTCCCATCTGTGATTTCCAGTTCACTGTTCACCGACTCGTTAGGCTCTTTCTCCAAACTCTGCGTTCTCGGCGGTAAGGCGATAAACAGCCGAATAGAAAATTGATGCTCCATAGAAAACGTGTGAAAATGGTCATTCTGAAACCCGATACATCCCCGAGGTATCCCCGAGGTTTCGGGACATGCGGGACACGCGGGATGAAGAATCTCAATGCGTCGTAAGCACGAGATTCTTCGCTCCATTGTCCCGATGTATCGGGACTCAGAATGACGTTTGTGTGCACTTTGTTCGGAATAACGTTCACGCATAAGTCCATGTCTGAGAAAGTGTTAGGAACCGCCAGAAAATAATTTCACACCCCTACAAAGCAAAATTTGACAATTCTTTTGCCGGTGCATATACTTGCTACCGAAATGGCAATAGTCGTTCAGAAATTTGGCGGCACATCCGTAGCCGACGCCGATAAGATTCGGCGTGCGGCCGCACGAGCTGCCGACGCCCACAATCAGGGCAATCAGGTCGTGGTGGTGGCGTCTGCGCGCGGCAGGCAGACCGACCAGCTCGTAGCCGACTCTCTTGAGCTGAATCCTAATCCGCCGAAACGCGAGATGGATATGCTCCTGAGCACCGGCGAGCAGCAGACCGTATCCCTGATGGCCATGGCACTTGACGCGATGGGCCAGAAGGCGATAAGTTTTACCGGCTCACAGATCCGCATGATAACGGACGATACTCACTCAAAGGCCCGCATCAAGAGCATCGGCACCGATAGAATCCGCAAGAAGCTCGACGCCGGCCATATCGTCATCGTTGCGGGCTTTCAGGGTATGGACGAAAACGGCAACATAACGACACTCGGCCGGGGCGGGTCCGACACCAGCGCTGTTGCTCTTGCGGCCGTGCTGAAAGCCGGCGTCTGTGAGATATACACCGATATTGATGGCATATACACCACTGACCCGAGAATCTTCCCCGCCGCTGCAAAGATGGACCGAATCAGCTACAATGAAATGTTGGAGCTTGCAAGCCTCG
This sequence comes from uncultured Pirellulales bacterium, assembly GCA_964563335.1. Lineage (GTDB taxonomy): Bacteria > Planctomycetota > Phycisphaerae > Sedimentisphaerales > Anaerohalosphaeraceae > QNBT01. The sequence continues at coordinate 6,558 of CAZLWL010000011.1, read as the reverse complement.
GTGCGGGCATCATGCACTCAAGGGCCATCGAGTTCGGCAAGAAGTTTAACGTCAAAATTCATGTAAGGAGCAGTATGGAAGACAAACCGGGAACATTAGTTACTCACGAAATGCCGGAAATGGAGGGCATCCTGGTCTCCGGCGCCACGATGCAGAAGAGTCTCGCCAAGGTCGGCCTTATAGGTGTGGACAACAAACCCGGTAACGCCGCTAAGATTTTTGCACACCTTGCTGAGGCGCGGGTGGTCGTAAACGACATTATCCAGGTCGAGATCAGCAAGGAAAAGGCCAACATGTCGTTTACAGTTGCCAAGTCCGACCTGGCCGACGCGCAGAAGGCAATCGACGAAATCAAAGAGCAGGTGCATTGCCAGTCGGTATTTGTCCGCGACGACATCGCCGAAATCTCAGTGGTCGGCGTGGGCATGAGGTCGCATTATGGGGTGGCGAATATCTTGTTTAAGACCCTGGCCGAGGCAAAAATAAATATCGATTCAATCACCACGAGCGAAATTCGCATCAGTTGCATCGTTGACCAGGAGCAGGGCGAAAGAGCCCTGGTGGCTGTCTGCGAGGCCTTCCAGCTCGACAAACCCGGCGACGAACGAGATTAAAACGCCCTTAGTCATTCTGAGGCGAAGCCGAAGAATCTTCGGCGTACGATAGATTGAGATTCTTTCCCGGCGCGCCGAGACTCAGAATGACGCCCGGAAAATTTTCTACTGAGAAGGTCAGGTCCCTTTTTTATGACAGCAAGTGTCCGCATCAGACCTTCGGGTAATCACCAAGATAAAGAGTTTTCGGCAGCGTACCTACGAGAGGCTTTGCGTATTCAACGAAGGCAGCCGTTATGCCGTTGCCGTCAGCGTTGATAAATTCGTCAGGCATGGACTTTGTCTTTTCGGCGACGTTGGCAAGCTCAGTGCGGAAAAGTTCAATAGCGTAATTTTCGCCGTTAGCAGTGCGTCTAATAGCCACCGAGCCGCTGTTTTCGGTCATTGCGTACACAACGGCCTGTCGGCCACATCTGCGGGCCTCCCTGACATCGATGGTTGATTGCATCCCCGCAAAGCTTCTCTGCAGATAGCCAAATGTGTCGGCCCGGACGCGTTTTATGCCGACTTTGGCTTTAGCCTGTGCTGCCAAAAAGTCTGCCAGGGCGCCGCTGCCGGAGAGCTGAATGTTGTCGTAGGCATCTTTCTCCTGGTCGGTTACGGTTTTTTTTGCCCACACCACACCGTCAATATCGCAAATCCCTTCGCTGACGGCGGCCATGCATCGGCCGAGCTTTCGGTAAACATCTTCCACATCGGCGCAAAACTTGTCCATCGAGACGGGTCTTTCGGGGACATATACGAGGTGTGGCCCATCGTCGTCGCGCTGTTTTCCGAGGACGGAAGCGGCTGCCAAGAAGCCGGCATGTCTTCCCATAGTTACATCGATCTTTATGCCGGGCAGTGCCCGGTTGTCCAGGTCATCGCCCATGAAGGCACAGGCGATGAACTTTGCGGCGGTGCCGTAGCCGGGGCAGTGGTCGGTAACAAGCAGGTCGTTGTCGACGGTTTTGGGAATGTGAAAGACGCGCAGTTCGTAGCCGGCGTCGGCGGCCATATTGTTGATGATATAGCAGGCGTTGGCCGAATCGTTGCCGCCGATATAGAAGAAGTAGCGGATGTCGCGTTTCTTAAAGATGTTCAGTATCTTTTCACAATACTCGGCGTCGGGTTTGTCTCTGCTGGAACCGAGGGCGGCTGACGGCGAGGCGGCCAGCTCCTCAAGGACGTTGGGTCCAAGCTTTTTCAGGTCGATGAATTCTTCTTTGACGATACCCTGTACCGCATGGATGGCGCCGTAGAGATTATCGATTTCGCTGTATTTACCGACCTCCTCGATGACGCCGACCACCGAGGCGTTTATGACGCCGGTGGGTCCGCCTGACTGACTAACAACCGCATTCGGCATTGTATGGACCTTTCCAGTTTGTTGCTTTTCCCAGGTTTCCTTGAAGTAGAAACAACATCGATTGGTGATTATACAGACACCGGGAGCGATGGCAAGGGTGAAAATTGGTCGGTATCGAGTTGTTTCGGAAGTTGACAGGACGGCGACAGGGCTGTTATATTGTTAGGAGTTAAGAATTGAGCGCCTGTAGCTCAATTGGATAGAGCGTCGGTCTACGGAACCGAAGGTTTGGGGTTCGAGTCCCTACAGGCGCGTTATCAAACTGGTCGCAGACAGCAGTTGACAGCAGAGGTCGGGAGACTGTATCGCTCGGCCGCATCAAACAGTGTCTGACGTTACCTAAATGGGCATGGGCCGGCGACGGAGTTTTGGCCGAGTTGGCTGAGCCGGGCAGATTCTGATACATCAATGATTCATCGATATTCAAGTCAATACTCAAAGGCCCGGGCCCGGCAGCACTTTCGCCCGGCGTTGGGGCGTCGGCGGTCCAGTTGGCCACGTCATTGCCGTAATTGCCATCGACTACCCTGTGCGGCGATTGGCCGGTGCCGGAGCTGTTACCACAAACATGGTGAAGGTGATGCAAACGAAGAGATAGTTTCGCACTGCCAAGATGGCGCTTGACAGTGGCACCCAAATATATGTGGATGGCTAATTCAAAACTCTATGCCCTTTCGGGCTTTGGTGCCTTTGTCGAAGGGGTGCTTTATTGGCTTCATTTCCGTTACGAGGTCTGCAAGGGCGATTAGCTCCTCACTTGCGCCGCGACCGGTCATTACAATTTCAACGCCCGGGTCTCTTTCGTTGATGACTTTCCTGACGTCCTCCAGCTTGGCCAGTCCTTTGCTAAGGCAAAAGACTATCTCATCCAGTATTATCACATCATGCATCTTTTGCGAGGCGGCCTTGGCAAGTTCACTCAACGCACCGCTTATGGCAGCCTGCACTTTTGCCACGGCCTCTTTATCATCGAACGAAGTGCGCATATCCCAACTTTCCGGCAGCACCTCAACCGTTATGCCATCGACACCGCCGGCAGCCTTGCGCTCGCCCAAATCAAGTGAGGCGGGCTTTAGGAATTGATAGACCAGCACTTTGCCACCGTGCCCTGCCGACCGCAGCGCAAGGCCAAAAGCCGCTGTGGTCTTACCCTTGCCGTCACCAGTATAAATTTGCACAAGTCCGGTTTCCAACATGCACATATATTAGGGGCAAATGACAATAATAGAAAATGGAAAAATCGGCCACTGGTATCCAGGCATCAAGAATGTAGTGCTCCGTCGCAACTCAGGCGACAGATGTCATTCTGAACCCCGCGTGTCCCGATACCTCGGGGATGTATCGGGATGAAGAATCTCTTGTTCACGAATGCTTGAGATTCTTCGCTTCGCTCAGAATGACTGGTAAGGGCCAGAATGACTGGTAAGGGCTCAGAATGACATCTATAAGGTTTTCACAGAGTAAATACAGTAAATAGAAAATCAAAGGGCATGTCCATTTCCCGCGGACATGCCCTTTTTCCTCACAAAGTTCTCAATCTGTGCCATTAAGTGCCAACCGATTCTGTCGTTGTATGAGGCTGCAGCGGCTCGGCCATCGCCTCCGCTTCACGCTCCTCGATTGATTTGAGCCCTTCATCCTCGTCGCGCTGCGCGGACGCAGCGGGCACATCTGCCGCAAGTGCTTCGGTATCTTTAATCTCGCCAGGCTTAAACGGCAGAGGTTCGCCAAATTGCACGGCGACTCGCCGTACAAAGGGACTTAGCTCGTCAACGCGACAGATATGCGCGGAACGCATGAAGTTGGCCAGGTTGAATGCGTCGCCGGTGCCATGACGGGGGACGCTGAAGCGGGCGGTAATGTGGTCGCCGGCCCTCGGGCAACTGTCGGCGTAACACGTAAACGCCGCGCCGCCGCTGGATATATCGACCATCTGGCCCTGGATGAGACTATCATTGTAATCCTCGGCAAACCAGATCGGCCAGTTATAACGCAATCTTTTTTCTACTCTTCTCTCGGTAATATCGCTCATTGTGCAACTCTCCAAAAAACTCCTCCAACGTGCTTGTTTGTATCGTCTGGTCGGGGCGCGCTCTTAACAACAAACGGTCCCGAAATCTGCCCCCAGATTGCTGATATGTCTGATTTGCACCGAGAGGCTCTATTACGCGCTAATGGAAAAACGGAAAAACAGTAAATAAAAAACTGAGAAGTATCCGCCCGCCCGATAACTTTAGGTGAAGCTCGCGCCCGTGCGATGCGAAGCCGGCCCGCCGGCGAAATTGGGGCACAGGCCGTTTCTCCATTTCGTTATTTGAGGGGGCGTTTTCTGTAGAGCTTTGTTTCGAGGGCTTTTTGATAGGCGGTCCAGTCCGCCTCGCCTGGGTGATTGTCTATCAGGTCCGTAACCTGGTTCATCTTGGCATCCAAATCGTCAATATAATAGACCATAAACGCCTCGGCGGTAGCGGGAAGCTTCGGTGAGCCGAATTCGTATTGGCCATGATGGCTTAGGATGATATGGTTAAGGCTGTCCAGTACGGCCTGGTCTATGACTATGCCTTTTTCAGCGAGAGCGGCGACCTTTTTATCTATCATCTGGACGCCCTGAACGATGTGGCCGATGAGCCGGCCGGGGTCCGTGTATGAAAAGCCCATCTGGTAGGAAAGCTCCTTTGTCTTGGCGATGTCGTGCAGGAAGATTGCAGCTAATACAAGGTCGGCCTGTATTTTGGGGTACAAAGGCATTATGGCACAAGCGACCTTCAGCATTGAATGTGTATGCTCGAGCAGGCCGCCGAGGTAGGCGTGGTGCATCTGCATAGCGGCTGGGGCTGCGGCAAACTCGTGCATCAGGTCCGCGTCGCCTAAAAATTCATCAACGAGGGCCTTTAAGCCGGGGTGCTCGATGCCTGCCAAAATCTCCTTGGTCTCACCTAACACCTGCGGGATGTTCTTTTCGGTCCTGCGCATATAGTCGGTAAGGCTGACTTTGTCGGCTTCTACCACTACAAAGTCATTGACGACTATTTGCAGCGCGCCCTGGTAGAGCTCGGCTACCCCCCTGATTCGGACGAAGCCTTCGGTGGGGAGCCGGCTGTAAACGGCCTCGGTCGTCCGCCACATTCGGCCGTTGAGCTTTCCGGTCCTGTCGGACAGATACATCGCGATATAGAGGTCGCCACGGGTCGTGTTCCTGAGAATCGGTTGGGTAACCATGTACACGTCGTTTATCTGCAGGCCCGGCTGAATCTGGTTTATGAACTGGTGCGCCATTTTTAGCTCCACGAGTTATTTTTCAAAAGCGTATTGGTCCGGAAGCAGCATTATAATGGCTTAAAGAAAGAAGGTAAATGAAAAATGTCACAACTAATTGGACCCGACTTTATGTCTTCGCCCGAGCAGAAGCGCACCAAGGCCGAACAGCACGACCGTCGCCGGCTCAGGCGTTCTGGCGAGATATTCATCGCCGGCGGCCATAACATGGACGGCTGATAGATCCGGGAAACCAACGTCTTTTGAGGAATTTGCATAGTAAGTGGCGCCGCTCTGCGCTACCCAGAAGAACATGCTATTCCAGTTATCGAAGGTAAATCCGGGCAGATATACATCGAAGCCGTCGTCAACAAAATCAAGCGTGAGCACAGAGGGTTCAAACGTTTGGGTAACGCCGGAAACATTATCAATGCGGATACCGAGGTCACCCTCTTGTTCGTTTATATCCGTAACAATTATGGAACCGCTGGAAAATCTGCCTTGAGCAAGATTGTAGTTTGAATAAGGAGATGTATATGAGCCATCTTCTGATGCGAAGGGCAACAGGTACACCGATGAGCCTGTGCAGGGAATGGGATCAAAGCTGATGCCGGGTGTGTCGGGCGGGTCTATGACAATGTCGAAGGTTTCACTTGCAGGGATATCCAGCTCGGCCTTGGCAAAACCGCCGCCTGCGGCGGTTGTTGCTGCTATTACTATTATCACCAACCTTCTCATTCTTACCCATAGCTCCAATAAGCGCTACAAAAGGCCCAGGTCAAATCACAACAGCGCTCAGAGCAATGATAATTATGTGAACAGTAATCGCGATGTACTCCAACTCAACCGAGGCACACCACTACCTCCCACACGAGATTTGGCCGGAATTCCCCCGGCGCCGGCTTTACGCCGGGACAGCTTTATCCTGCTAATGTACTGTAACCATTGTACAAAAATAACTGAAATAAGTCAAGCAAATTGCATGATTTCGGGGCCTCTGAAGCCGTATTTCTCATTTTACCCTTGCAATCACCCGTCCAATTAGGATAAAATCCCGGTTCTTCAATAGGGAATGTGCGTTTATTGGAGGGTTGACCGTACAGTCGGTCTTTGAGGTTATACCCTTAAGGGTATAAAATTCCCGCGAGTGGGATTGTAATCAGTTGTTATAAGGTTCTTACCCGCGAGCAAACGGGAAAACTTAACTGAGAGCACTATAAGTGATGTTTGAAGCGCTAACTGAAAAATTTAATGCGGTTTTCAAATCGCTATCGGGCCGCGGCCGGATAACCGAGGCCAACATCTCCGACGCCATGCGCGACGTCCGCAAGGCCTTGCTCG